>NZ_JARJLM010000699.1 GCF_029335485.1 Cupriavidus basilensis | reverse complement strand
CATTGCGCAGCACGTCCTGGATATCCTTCTCGTGGACCGCCAGCGACATGCCGGGGCACAGGCCCTGCATCATCAGCCCGTACTGGGCCATGGCCAGCACCGTCATATTGTGCGCCACCACGTCGCTGAACGCCCACTGCGCCTGATGCTCCCGCACCTGCGCGGCGAAGCCGCCGCCCGGCACCACGACGATGCGGCCGCCGCCGAGTTCGCTCAACTCCCGCAGCCACTCGCCCAACAGCGGATCGCGGCCAAGGCTGCCGCCGAGTTTCACTACCCACATACCGGCTCCAGGGCTGATGAATCCGCCTTGGCACATTCACGTTCCGTGCCAGCACGGCGTGGCCGACGGCGCGGCGCGTGGCAACCCGGCCACGGTGACAGTCTGTGCCGGGCGTGGCACACCAGCCGTCTCGCGCGGCGGATCGATCGGCGCAAAAGGACGCGACGCCAGCCCCGCACCCGCGCGTCATCACGCGGAACACGGGGCTGGCGCATGGCCTGGCACGCCGGACGGATCCCCTTCGCCTGGTCTCTAGCGGTAGCGCGGCACCAGCCTTTCCAGCGGCACCGGCTTGATCTTCGAAGCCTGTCCGGCACAGCCGAACGCCTCGAAGCGCAGGCGCACCACGCTCTTCGCGCCTTTCTTGGCCGCCAGCAATGCCTTGCGCGGGTCGAACTCGCTGCGGTCTTCGGCGAGGGACCTGCGGATGGCGCCGGTCATGGCCAGGCGGATATCGGTGTCGATGTTCACCTTGCGCACGCCGGTCTTGATGCCGCGCAGGATCTCCTCGACCGGCACGCCGTAGGTTTCCTTGATCTCGCCGCCGTACTGGCGGATTATCTCCAGCCACTCCTGCGGCACGGAGCTGGAACCGTGCATCACCAGGTGGGTATCGGGAATTTTCCGGTGGATGTCGCGGATACGGTCCATCGCCAGGATGTCGCCCGTCGGCTTGCGCGAGAACTTGTAGGCCCCGTGGCTGGTGCCGATGGCGATGGCCAGGGCATCCACGCCGGTGCGGGCGACGAAGTCGCGCGCCTGGTCGGGGTCGGTCAGCATCATGTCGTGCGACAAGGTGCCGGCGGCGCCCACGCCGTCCTCCTCTCCGGCCTGGCCGGTTTCGAGCGAGCCCAGGCAGCCCAGTTCGCCCTCCACCGACACCCCTACCGCGTGCGCCATCTCGCAGACGCGGCGGGTGACCTCGACGTTGTAGCCGTAGTCCGAGGGCGTCTTCATGTCTTCACGCAGCGAACCGTCCATCATCACGCTGGTGAAGCCCGAGCGGATCGATGCCTGGCATACGGCCGGGCTGGAACCATGGTCCTGGTGCAGCACGATGGGCAGGTCCGGATGGGTCTCCGCCGCAGCCAGCACCATATGGCGCAGGTAGGCTTCGCCGGCATACTTGCGCGCGCCGGCGGAGGCCTGCAGGATGACCGGGCTGTCGGTCTCCTCGGCGGCCTCCATGATGGCCTGGATCTGTTCCAGGTTATTGACATTGAAAGCCGGCACGCCGTAGCCGAATTCTCCGGCGTGGTCCAGCAACTGGCGCAGCGATACGAGGGACATGGCGAAGCTCCTTGGGTTGACGCGGATTCGGTGATGTCGGGAATGGGGGATCGGGCCTCACGCGGCTGCGCGCTGCGCCAGCACGTCGACGGCCGGCAATTTGCCGCCTTCCAGGAATTCGAGGAAGGCACCGCCGCCGGTCGAGATATAGCCAAGCTGCCCGGCAATGCCGTACCTGGCGATGGCGGCCAGCGTATCGCCGCCACCGGCGATCGAGAACGCCGGCGAGGCGGCGATGGCCTCGGCCAGCACCCGGGTGCCATTGCCGAACTGGTCGAACTCGAACACGCCGACCGGCCCGTTCCATACGATGGTGCCGGCGGTCTTGATCTGCCCGGCCAGTTGCGCCGCCGTGCGCGGCCCGAGGTCCAGGATCATGTCGTCGTCCGCCACGTCTTCCGCCCGCTTTACCGCGGCGCCGGCGGTGGCGCTGCATTCCCTGGCGCACACCACGTCCACCGGAATGGCCACCGAGGCGCCGCGCGCGGCCATCATGTCGATGATGGCGCGGGCTTCCTCCACCAGCGCCGCCTCGGCCAGGGACTTGCCGATCTTCAGGCCGGACGCCAGCATGAAGGTATTGGCGATGCCGCCGCCCACGATGAGCTGATCGACCTTGCCGGCCAGCGACTTCAGGATGGTGAGCTTGGTCGAGACCTTGGCGCCCCCCACGATCGCCGCCAGCGGACGCGCCGGCTGGCCCAGCGCGCGGCCCAGCGCCTCGATCTCGGCGGCCAGCAGCGGGCCGGCGCATGCTATCGGGGCATACCTGGCGATGCCGTGGGTGGTCGCCTCGGCACGGTGGGCCGTGCCGAAGGCGTCGTTGACGTAGATGTCGCACAGCCTCGCCATCTTCTGCGCCAGTTCATCGCAATTGCCCTTCTCGCCCTTGTTGACGCGGCAGTTCTCCAGCAGCACCACCTGGCCGGGCGGCACCTGGAAGCCGCCATCGACCCAACTGCTCAGCAAAGGGACTTCGCGCCGCAACAGCGCCGAGAGGCGGCGGCGCACCGGCGCCAGGCTATGGCGCGGGTCCGGCTCGCCCTCCACCGGCCGTCCCAGGTGCGAGGTCACCATGACCGCCGCGCCCGCCTGCAGGCAGGCTTCGATGGCCGGCAGGGAAGCGCGGATACGCGTATCGTCGGTGATTTCGCCGGCGGCATCCCGCGGCACGTTGAGGTCGGCGCGGATAAAGACGCGCTGGCCGGCGACATCGCCCCCGGCCAGCAGGGCCGATAGCGTGTGGACTGTGCCTGTGGTTGGCATGATTCTCTCCTGGCGGGGACGGCCGTCTTGATGGTCATCCCCGCCTGTCTCCGTATGGTTGTTCTGAGGTGGCTCGCGTGTGGTCCGATTGGCTTTCCGCTTCCGCATGACACCATCGGGCGCATCAGACGGCGTTGGCGCATCCTGTCAGCTTCGCGCGTCGCGTTGATCGCCTCGCTCCGGCCCGCGGCGCGCCAGCGCCAGCAGTCCGGGCAAGTCCTCCAGCGAGTCGATCACGCCGTCGCTGTCCAGCGCTGCGGCACCGCCGGCGCCCGCATAGCCGTAGCGCACCAGGTAGACCGGCATGCGGGCGGCCCGCGCCGCTGCCACATCGACCGCCGAATCCCCGATCAGCACGCTCCGCCCTGCCTCGGCCCCCAGCAGGCGGCAGGCATGCCGCAAGGGTTCCGGGTCCGGCTTCATCCGCGCGATCGTGTCGCCGCCGACCAGGGCCTCCAGGTACCTGGCCAGGCCTGTCTTGGCCAGCAGCGGCGCCGCCAGCGCCCTGGGCTTGTTGGTCACGCAGGCGAGCCGGTAGCCCTGGCGCTGCAAGGCCGCCAGCCCGGCCTGCACGCCGGGGAAGACCTGGCCCAGATGCCCATTGACGTCGGCATAGTGGTGGTGGAACACCGCCTCCGCGAATTCCGCCCCGCTCTGGCCGATGCCCGCGGTCTCGAGCACGCGCCGCACCAGGTTGGGCACGCCCTTGCCGATAAAGCCGCTGACCGTGTCGAAGGGCAACGGCGCGCTCCCAAGCTCGTCCAGCATGCGGTTGGCCGCCTCCACGATGTCATGCGCCGTATCGACCAGGGTGCCGTCGAGGTCGATCAATACCGCGGCCCTGTTCCTGTCCGCCGCGATGCCCATCACGGCTTGCCCAGCAGCGCGCGCACCGCATCCGCGACATGGGCCGGGGTCAGGCCAAAGTGCTGGTAAAGCGCGTCGGCCGGCGCCGATTCGCCGAAGGTGTCGATGCCGATGGTGGCACCGCCCTCGCCCACCACCGCGCGCCAGAACCAGGTGACGCCCGCCTCGACGCTGACGCGCGGCACACCGGCCGGCAGCACGGCTTCGCGATAGGCCGCGTCCTGCGCGTGGAACAGCTCCACGCAGGGCATCGACACCACGCGCGCGCCGATCCCCTCCTCGGCCAGGAAGGCTGCGGCACGCATGGCGATCTCCACCTCGGAACCCGTGGCGATCAACACCGCCTGGGGCGTCCGCGCATCCTGCAGCACGTAGCCGCCGCGCCGGATGCCGGCGAGCTGCCCGCTATCGCGTGCAAACGGGGTCAGCGCCTGGCGCGACAGCAACAGGCAGCTCGGCCCGTTGTCGCGCCGCACCGCCGCCAGCCAGGCCAGCGCGGTCTCCACGCCATCGCAGGGGCGCCAGACCTGGTTGTTCGGGATCAGCCGCAGGCTGGCCGCATGCTCGACCGGCTGGTGGGTGGGCCCGTCCTCGCCAAGCCCGATCGAATCGTGGGTCAGCACATGGATCACGCGTTGCCGCATCAGGGCAGCCATGCGGATGGCGTTCCGGGAGTAATCGGAGAATGTCATGAAGGTGCCGCCGTAGGGGATGAGCCCCCCATGCAGGGCCATGCCGTTCATCGCGGCCGCCATGCCGAACTCGCGCACGCCGTAGCTCACGTAGTTGCCCTGCCCCGCATGGTTGACCCACACCGACGCCTTCACGTCGGTCAGGTTGGAGCCGGTCAGGTCGGCCGAGCCGCCCAGCAGTTCCGGCAAGGCCGCCGTCAGCGCTTCCAGCGTGAGCTGCGACGCCTTGCGCGTGGCGATCTTGCCGTGCAAGGCCGAGGGTGCCTCCAGCAGCGCGGTCAGCCCGGCCTCGAATGCCGTCGGCAACCTGCCTTCGACGCGGCGCAGGAACTCCGCGGCCAGCTCGGGGTAGGCCGCGCTGTAGCAGGCGAAGCGCGCGTTCCAGCCGGCCTCGCGTTCGGCGCCCTGCGCGCGGGCATCCCAGGCGGCGGCCACGTCGGGCGGCACCGCGAACGGTTCCGCCTCCCAGCCGAGCGCTGCGCGCATGGCGGCGATCTCCTGCGGGCCCAGCGGCGCACCGTGTACATCGTGCCCGCCGGCCTTGGCCGGCGCGCCCTTGCCGATCACCGTCTTGCAGCAGATCAGCGTGGGCCGCTCCCCTTGCGCCCTGGCCTGGACGATGGCGGCGTCGATGGCCTGCGCGTCGTGGCCGTCCACGTCCGGGATGACATGCCAGCCATAGGCGGCAAAGCGCCGCGGCGTATCGTCGGCGAACCAGCCGGACACCTCGCCGTCGATGGAGATGCCGTTGTCGTCGTACAGGCAGATCAGCTTGCCGAGCCCGAGCGTGCCCGCCAGCGAACCGGCTTCGTGGCTGATCCCCTCCATCAGGCAGCCGTCGCCGAGGAACACATAGGTGTGGTGATCCACGATGGCATGGCCGGGGCGGTTGAAGGTGGCGGCCAGCAGTTTTTCCGCCAGCGCCATGCCGACCGCGTTGGCCAGGCCCTGCCCGAGCGGGCCGGTGGTGGTCTCGATGCCCGGGGTCACGCCCACCTCGGGATGGCCCGGGGTCATCGCATGCAGCTGGCGGAACTGGCGCAGCTGCGCCACCGGCAACGCGTAGCCGCTCAGGTGCAGGACCGCGTAGAGCAGCATGGAAGCGTGGCCGTTGGACAGCACGAAGCGGTCGCGGTCGGGCCACGCCGGGTTGGCCGGATTGTGGCGCAGGTGGCGCCGCCACACCACCTCGGCCATCTCCGCCATGCCCATCGGCGCGCCGGGATGGCCGGACCTGGCCTGCTCCACCGCGTCGGCGGCGAGAAAGCGCAGCGCGTTGGCGCAGCGCGCCGCCGGATCGATACGTTCGGGTGCATTCATCTCTCGGGTCCTCACAGGGCCGCGCGCTTGCGGCGCTCCATCATGCGTTGCACGAAGGGGGTGAAAATCAGCTGCATGGCCAGCTCCATCTTGCCGCCGGGCACCACGATGGTATTGGCGCGCGACATGAAGGAGTCATGCACCATGCTCAGCAGGTACTGGAAGTCGATGCCCTTGGGGTTGGCGAAGCGGATCACCACCATGCTTTCGTCCGGCGCCGGGATCTCGCGGGCGATAAACGGGTTGGAGGTATCCACGCAGGGCACGCGCTGGAAATTGACATGGGTGCGCGAGAACTGCGGGCAGATGTAGTTGACGTAGTCCGGCATGCGCCGCAGGATGGTGTCGGTCACCGCCTCGCTGGAGTAGCCGCGCTGCTTCTGGTCGCGCCACAGCTTCTGGATCCACTCCAGGTTGATCACCGGCACCACGCCGATCAGCAGGTCGGGATACCGCGCCACATTGACCTCATCGGTCACCACGCCGCCGTGCAGCCCCTCGTAGAACAGCAGTTCGGCGTCCTCGGGCAGTGGCTCCCACCCGGTGAAGGTACCCGGCTCCTGCTGGAAGGCCGCGGCCTCCTCGACGCTGTGCAGATAGCGCCGGCGCATGCCCGTGCCCGACTCGGCATAGGTACGGAACAGGTTCTCCAGCTCGCCAAAGAGATTGGTGCCGGGACCGAAGTGGCTGAAGTTCATATTGCCGCTCTGCTCGGCCTCGGTCATCCTGACCTTCATCTCGGCGCGGTTGTAGCGGTGGAAGCTGTCGCCCTCGATCACGACCGATTTCACGCCGTCGCGGCGAAAGATGCTCTCGAAGGTGCGGGTGACGGAGGTGGTGCCGGCGCCGGAGGAGCCGGTGATGGCGATGATGGGATAGCGTTCGGACATGCGCATGCACCTCAGGCGGGAACGCGGAACAGGCTGCGTTCGTTGAACAGGGGATTGGGAAGTTCGGCACCGGGCGGATCGGCGTGATAGCGCTCGATCCGCTCCACCTCGTTGCGCGAGCCGAAGATGACACCGATGCGCTGGTGCAGCGCGCCCGGCTGCACCGACATCAGGGGCTGCCGGCCGGTGCTGGCGCGGCCGCCGGCCTGCTCCATCAGGAAGGCGATCGGATTGGCCTCGTACAGCAGGCGCAGGCGCCCGGCCCTGGCCGGGTCCTTGCTGTCGCGCGGGTACATGAAGACGCCGCCGCGCATCAGGATGCGGTGCGCTTCGGCCACCATCGAGGCAATCCAGCGCATGTTGAAATCCTTGCCGCGCGGCCCGCTCCGGCCGGCCACGCATTCGGAGACGTACTGCCGCACCGGCGCCTCCCAGAAGCGGCTGTTGGAAGTGTTGATGGCGAACTCATGCGTGTCCGCCGGCACCTCGAGGCTGGCGTGCGTGAGAAAGAACTCGCCCAGGTTGGGGTCCAGCGTAAAGCCGTTGACGCCATTGCCAACCGTGAGCACCAGCATGGTGGTGGGCCCGTAGATGGCGTAGCCCGCCGCCACCTGTGCGGTGCCGGGCTGCAGGAAATCCTGCTCGGCCACCGCATCGGCACCCTCCGGCGCGCGCAGCACGGAGAAGATGCTGCCCACCGAGACGTTGACGTCGATATTGGAAGATCCGTCGAGCGGGTCGAACACCAGCAGGTATTTGCCGCGCGGATACTGCGGCGGAATCTGGTAGGGGACCTCCATTTCCTCCGACGCCATGCCGGCCAGGTAGCCGCCCCATTCGTTGACGCGCAGGAAGGCCGCGTTGCTGAGCACATCGAGCTTCTGCTGCGTCTCGCCCTGTACGTTGACGGCGCCGTCCGCGCTGCCGTGCAGGCCGCCCAGCGCGCCGAGCGCGACCGCGCGCGCGATCTCCTTGCACGCCATGGCGACGTTGAG
The DNA here is from genome assembly GCF_029335485.1 of Cupriavidus basilensis. Classification (GTDB taxonomy): domain Bacteria; phylum Pseudomonadota; class Gammaproteobacteria; order Burkholderiales; family Burkholderiaceae; genus Cupriavidus; species Cupriavidus basilensis_E. The sequence goes on along the minus strand of NZ_JARJLM010000699.1, from coordinate 33,908 downwards.
TATCAGGCCGTTGAAGCCGCCGCTGGCCTGCGGGTAGCGGCGGCGCTCCTCGATCAGGAACTGGGTCAGGGTCTTTCTGTGCGGCTGATGCGGCTGATGCGGCTGGGGTCGTTGTGGCATGGCTGGTCTCCTCTTTTTGAATTCGCGGGATAGCTGTGTCGATGCACTTTGCGTGTCTCATTCCAAAAGCAGTTCATCTCAGGCCGCCTCGGACCGGGTGCCGCGATGCCAGCGGCGCAGCGCGGCCAGATCGGCCCAGCGGTGGTCCGCGCCCGGCAGGTGCTGCGGCATGGGCTGGTCCGGATCGCCCAGGTGCGGCAGCACCAGCAGCGCGCCATCGAAGCGCTCCGCGGCGGTGTAGGCAGTCGGCGTGATCACGGTGGGAACGCCGGCCGCCTGCGCGGCGCGCAGGCCGTTGCCGGAGTCCTCGAACGCCAGGCAGTCAGCGCCATCCACGCCAAGCCGCGCCAGCACCTCGAGATAGACATCGGGCGCGGGCTTTTTCACCGCGGTAGTGCCGGCGTCGCAGATGGCGGCGAAGCGAGCGCGCCAGTCCGGCCCCAGCGGCGAGCGCAGCAGCGCATCAAGGTTGGCCGGGGTGGTGGTGGTGGCGATCGCGATCGGCGTGCCCGCCTGGCCGGCCTCGCCGATCAGCCGGGCGATGCCGGGGCGCAGCGGCAACCCGCCACCGCTGACGCGCTCGGTGTAGTGGCGGGTCTTGACGGCGTGCACCGCCTCGATGGCTTCGGCCACGCTGGCGCCGCGGGCCTCATCCGGATCGACCATGCGCCAGTAGTGCAGCAGGCGCTCCTTGCCGCCGGCCACCTTCAGCAGGCGCGTGTACAGCGCCACATCCCAGCACCAGTCGAGGCCGACCTCGGCAAAGGCCGCATTGAAGGCCTGCAGATGGGCTGACTCCGTATCGGCAAGCGTGCCGTCCACGTCGAAGATCAGGGCTTGCATGGCGCACACTCCTGGCCCTGAGGCTGCGCGAACACGCGGCTGGCGAGCAGGTCGGGGGCGGTGATGGTGGTCAGGGCCAAGTCGTCGGCAATGGCGCCCGGGTCATTGAGCAGGCGCGACGCGTGGCGCAGCCGCGCGCGGTCGAGCGCATTGCGCACGCTGCGGGCATTGGCGAAATGCGGCTGCGTCATGCGCCGCGCCAGGTAGTCGGCAAAGACCGTTCGGCTCTCGTCGTCGAAGCGGTATTGCATCGCGTCGAGCATCAGGTCGGCGATCCGGCCCAGTTCCTCGGCCTTGTAATCGGGAAAATCGATATGGTGGGCAATGCGCGAGGACATGCCCGGGTTGGATTCGAAGAATCGGTCCATGCGATCCTTGTAGCCGGCCAGGATCACCACCAGGTCGTCGCGGTTGTTCTCCATCACCTGCAGCAGGATCTCGATGGCTTCCTGGCCGTAGTCGCGCTCGTTCTCGGGCCGGTAGAGATAGTAGGCCTCGTCGATGAACAGCACGCCGCCCATCGCCTTCTTCAGGATCTCCCTGGTCTTGGGCGCGGTGTGGCCGATGTACTGGCCGACCAGGTCATCGCGCGTGACCGCCACCAGGTGCCCGCGGCGCACGTAGCCGAGCTGGTGGAGTATCTGCGCCATGCGCAGGGCCACGGTGGTCTTGCCGGTGCCGGGATTGCCGCTGAAACACATGTGCAGGCTGGGCGCGCCGGCGGAAAAGCCGCGCGCCGCGCGCAGCTTGTCCACCAGCAGCAGCGCCGCGATATCGCGGATGCGCGACTTGACCGGCGCCAGCCCGATCAGCTCGCGATCCAGCTGGGCCAGCAATTCCTTGATGCCCGAACTGGCGAGCGTAGCCGCCAGGGTGCCGGGCGGCTGCAGATGTGCGGGAGACTCGGGCGCGGACATGGCTTGCTCCGAAGTTGGCGGATGGACTGCGAATGAACAGCCGTTGCCGGCTCAGTAGCGGCTGCCTTCCGGGCGGGCCTGCACCGCGTAGCTCTCGATCGCGTAGCGCACCGTGCGGCCCGGCTCCTCCTGCCGCACCAGGCGAAAGCCCGGTTCGTCGGCGGGACGGTTGACGATGAAGGACATCACCACGGACTCCACGGTATGCGTCGCGTCGAACGCCATCACGCGGATATAGTGGCTGGGGAAGGCCTTGCGCGCCTGGTTGACCTCCTGCAGGATGCCGGCGGCATCGCGCAGGTCGAACATCGGCAGGCCGAACATTTCCCAGTACGTGTTGCGCGGATGCGGGTCGTCGGTGTATTCGATGCCGACCGCCCAGCCCTTGGCGAGGCAGTACTCGACCTGGCTGGTGATCTGCGCGTCGGTGAGGTCGGGCAGGAAGGAAAAAGTGCCTTGCGTAATGCGCATGATGTCCTCTTCTCTTGTACGTTGATGTCGGGTGTCGGACCGGGTACGGCGCGCGCTCAGGCCACCGATGCGGTGGGCACGAAATCCGAGGTGTCCGTCGGCGTGTAGTTGAAGCTGATATCGCCCCAGGTATCGAGCGCGGCCCGCAGCGGCGAACACCATTTGGCCGCATCGCGCAGGATGTCCGGGCCCTCGTTGGCGATATCGCGCCCTTCGTTGCGGGCCAGCACCATCGCCTCCAGGGCCACGCGATTGGCGGTGGCGCCGGCCTGGATGCCTTGCGGGTGGCCGATGGTGCCGCCGCCGAACTGCAGCACCACGTCATCGCCGAAGAGGTCGAGCAGCTGGTGCATCTGGCCGGCATGGATGCCGCCCGAAGCCACCGGCATCACCTTGCGCAGCGAGGCCCAGTCCTGGTCGAAGAACAGCCCGCGCGTCAGGTCGGTCCTGGTATAGGCGTCGCGGCAGACGTTGTAGTAGCCCTGCACGGTGAGCGGATCGCCTTCGAGCTTGCCCACCGCGGTGCCCGTATGCATATGGTCGACCCCGGCCAGGCGCAGCCACTTGGCGATCACCCGGAACGACACGCCGTGGTTCTTCTGCCGTGTATAGGTGCCGTGGCCGGCCCGGTGCAGGTGCAGCACCATGTCGTTCTGGCGGCACCAGTTGCTCATCGACTGGATACAGGTCCAGCCCACGATCAGGTCGATCATGATGATCACCGAGCCAAGCGATCTGGCGAACTCGGCGCGCCGGTACATCTCCTCCATGGTGCCGGCGGTCACGTTGAGATAGCTGCCCTTGACCTCGCCGGTGGCCGCGGACGCCTTGTTGACCGCATCCATCACGAACAGGAAGCGGTCGCGCCAGTGCATGAAGGGCTGCGAGTTGATGTTCTCGTCGTCCTTCATGAAATCCAGCCCGCCCTTGAGGCCCTCGTAGACCACGCGGCCGTAGTTGCGGCCCGACAGGCCCAGCTTGGGCTTGGTGGTGGCCCCCAGCAGCGGGCGGCCGAACTTGTCCAGGCGTTCGCGCTCGACGATGATGCCGGTGGACGGCCCGGCGAAGGTCTTCACATAGGCTACGGGGAAGCGCATGTCTTCCAGGCGGGCCGCCTTGATCGGCTTGAAGCTGAACACATTGCCGATGATGGAAGCGGTCAGGTTGGCGATCGAGCCTTCCTCGAACAAGGACAGGTCGTAGGCCACATAGCAGAAGAACTGCTCGGGATTGTTGGGCACCGGGTCCACGCGGTAGGCCTTGGCCCGGTACATGTCGCACGCGGTCAGCCGGTCGGTCCACACCACCGTCCAGGTCGCGGTGGACGATTCGCCGGCCACCGCGGCCGCGGCCTCGACCGGATCCACGCCGGACTGCGGCGTGATACGGAACAACGCCAGCAAGTCGGTGTCCTTGGGCTCGTAGCCGGCGTCCCAATAGCCCATTTCCTTGTACTTCATGACGCCAGCGTCGTAGCGCTTGCGCGGCTTGGCGGTGGCTTGGATCGTCTCAGGTGCGTTCATGATGTTTCCTTCCCGTGGGTTGGCTGCGTGGCTGCTGCGCTGCTTGGCTTCGTCTTGGGGGAAACGATATCCAGCTATCCCCATAAGGTAAATTCAGATATTCTTAGCCCGTATATAAGGGATCCCTTAAGGTGATGCGTTCCAGCCCATGTCCTTCCTCCGCTCCCTCACCCTTCGCCAACTGCAGATCTTCGTCACCGTCGCCCGGCACGCCAGCTTCGTGCGCGCGGCGGAAGCGCTGCACCTGACCCAGCCGGCGGTCTCGATGCAGATCAAGCAGCTGGAGTCCGTGGTCGGGCTGCCGCTGTTCGAGCGCGTCAGCCGCCAGCTCACCCTGACCGAGGCCGGCGACCGCCTGCTGCATCACGCCTCGCGCATCCTCGGCGAAGTCAAGGACGCGGAAGACGGCCTGCAGGCAGTCAAGGGAATCGACCAGGGCACGATCTCGATCGGGCTGATCAGCACGGCGAAGTATTTCGCGCCCAAGTTGCTGGCCAGCTATTCGGAACGCTATCCCGGCGTGGACGTGCGCATTGCCGAGGGCAATCGCGAAACGCTGCTGCGCCTGCTGCAGGACAACGCGATCGACCTGGCGCTGATGGGCCGTCCGCCGCGCGAGCTGGACGCCGTGTCCGAGCCCATCGCCGCGCATCCGCACGTGATAGTGGCCTCGCCGCGGCACCCGCTGCGCAACGCCGAACGCTTCGATCTGCAAGAACTGCGCCACGAGACCTTCCTGCTGCGCGAGCCCGGCTCCGGCACCCGCACGGTGGCCGAGGCAATGTTCAAGCACCACCTGTTCTCGCCGGCCAGGGTCATCACCCTGGGCAGCAACGAAACGATCAAGCAGGCCGTGATGGCAGGCATGGGCATCAGCCTGTTGTCACTGCACACTCTGTCACTGGAACTGCGCACCCGGGAGATTGCGCTGCTCGATGTCGTCGGCACGCCGATCGAACGCGTCTGGCATATCGCGCACATGGCGAGCAAGCGGCTGATGCCCGCAGGCGAGGTCTGCCGCGCCTTCCTGCTGGAACACGCGGCGGAATACCTGGCGCGGGAATACGCCGGGCTGCTGCCGGGCCGGCGCGTGGCCTAGGCACGACAAGGCGTAGCATTACGCACTCCCCAAGCCCAGGCTCAAGCCCCATGCGTTCCACGCGATCCCTGCCGCCCCTCGTGTCCCTGCGCGCTTTCGAAGCGGCAGCCCGGCGCCTGAGTTTCAGCCAGGCGGCGCAAGAGCTGTTCGTGACGCAAGGCGCCGTCAGCCACCATATCCAGCGGCTCGAAAGCGATCTGGGCGTGGCCTTGTTCGAGAGGCGCACGCGCGCCGTGGCGCTGACCGAAGCCGGGCAAGCCTATTACACGCAGGTGCATGCGGCCTTCGAGCTGCTGCGCCAGGGCACCGAGCAGCTTCGCGCACCCGCCGCCGCGCGCACGACGCTGACGGTCGGCATACTGGCTTCCTTTGCCACCCGCTGGCTGGCGCCGCGCCTGCCGGCCTTCTCCGCCGCCCATCCCGGCATCGACCTGCAGTTGCGGCCCGATATCGCCCTGGCGGACGTCGCCGGCGGCGAGGTGGACGTGGCGATCCGCTACGGCCGCGGCGCCTGGCCGGGCGTGCGCGCGCGACAGCTGATGCCGGAACGCCTTTCCGTGGTGTGCGCCCCGGCCCTGATCGCCGGCCGCAAGCGCCCGCGCCAGCCGCAGGACCTGCTGCGCCATGCGCTCCTGGCCTCGCATGCCAGGCAGCCGTTCGAATGGGACGCCTGGGCCCGCCGCTTCGGGCTGGACCTGGGCCGGGCGCAAACCGTGCACCTGTACGACTACAACATCGTGGTGGAAGCGGCGCTGGCCGGGCAAGGCATGGCCATGGGCCGGCACCGCCTGATCGCCCCGCAACTGGCCAGCGGCGCCCTGGTGCAGGCGTTGCCCGACGCCGTACTCGAAGATCCGCGCATCGGATGGTGGCTCGTCATGCCCCGCGGCGCGCCGGGCGAGGCCGCGCTGGCGTTCCGGAACTGGCTCGCCGAGACGGTCGCCCACGAGTCGCCGGAAGGCACGTATTAGTCTTGCTCATGCATGCAGGGCAAAAACTGGTTTGTCACCCGGCGGGCAGGTCCATAGGATGGGGCTTTCCCGACCCATACCAGACGCAACCGACATGACCCTGGCAACCACCCTCTCCGCCCGCGTGGCCGAACTCGGCCTCGCCCTGGAAGCGCCGGCCGCGCCCGCCGCCAACTACGTGCCCTTCGTGCAGGAAGGCAATCTTCTCTATATTTCCGGCCAGATCTCGCGCAAGGATGGCCAGTCCGCCTACCTCGGCCGCCTGGGCGACAACATCGCGGACGATGACGGCGTGCAGGCCGCGCGCCTGGCGGCGCTGGGCGTCCTGGCGCAGATTGCCGCCGCCACGGGCGACCGGCTGGACCGCGTGGCCCGCGTGGTACGCCTGGGCGTGTTCGTGGCCAGCACGCCGGAATTCCATCGCCAGAGCGCCATCGCCAACGGCGCGTCGGACCTGATGGTGCAGGTGTTCGGCGATGCCGGCCGCCATGCGCGCAGCGCCGTCGGCGTGGCGTCGCTGCCCACCGGCGTTGCCGTGGAAGTCGAAGCGGTGATCGCGCTGAAGGTACCCCTCACCCAGCCCTGAAGCCGGCGCACGCTACTTTACGGGAGACCGCCATGCCTGTTCCGCTAACCCCTGCAGCCGTGGATGCGCTGCGCGCCCGCACGCCGGGCACGCAAACCACCACACATTTCAATCACGCCGGCGCATCACTGCCGTCCATCGACACGCTGGCGGCGATCCACGCGCATCTGCAGCGGGAGGCCACCCAGGGGCCGATGGAAGCAGGCGTGGCGGCGCGCGAACAAACGGAGCGCGCGCGCATCCTTGCCGCGCGCCTGCTGAATGCGCAGCCGGATGAGATCGCGCTGACCACCGGCAATTCGCCAGGATGGGGCGCCGCGTTCGCGGCCTTGGGAGCCTGGCGCGCCGGCGACCGCATCCTGGCCGGACGCCACGAATGGGGCGGCAACCTGGCCGCCATGCGCCTGATCGCACAGCGCGCGGGCGCGTCGATCGAGGCCATCCCCTGCGACAGCAGCGGCGCGGTGGATCCGCAGGCGCTGGAAGCCATGCTCGATGAACGCGTCCGCCTGATTGCGCTGACCTGGCTGCCGGCCAACGGCGGACTCATCAATCCGGCGGCGGCTATCGGACAAGTAGCGCGGCGCCGCGGCATTGCGTACTTCGTCGATGCCGCGCAGGCCGTGGGCCAGTTGCCCGTCGACGTGGCCGAGGTGGGCTGCGATGTGCTGACCGGCGCGGGCCGCAAGGCGCTGCGCGGGCCGAGAGGCACGGGCCTGCTGTATGTGCGGCAGGATTTCCTGGCGCGGCTGGCGCCCGCCTTCGTCGACACCTATTCGGCGCCGCTGGACGTGTACGGCGAGCCGGTGCTGCGCGCCGGCGCGGCACGCTTCGAGTCGGCGGAAGCGGCGATGGCGCTGCGCTGCGGGCTGGCCAATGCCTTGCAGGAAGCGCTGGAGATCGGCCTGGAGAACATCCGTGCGCGCATCGACCAGACCGCGCAGGCGCTGCGTGCGCAACTGTCGGAGATCCCAGGCGTGACGGTACTGGACCAGGGCCGCGAACGCTCCGGGCTGGTGGCGTTCAACCTGGCCGGACAGGACGCGGTATCCGTGCAACGCAGCCTGGCGGCGCAGGGCGTGGCGATCGGCAGCAACGGCGCCGGCTACACGCCGCTCGACATGAACGCCCGGGGGCTGAGCCAGGTCGCCCGCGCCTCGGTCAGCTACCTGACCACCGAGGCGGAGACCGCAAAGCTGCTGGACGGGTTGCGCGCGCTGGCCCGATAGCCGGCTGGCCAAGGCCACTGCCGGGGCCGGCCCGCCTGCGCAAAGTGCCCCGGCAGCGCTGCGGCATGGGCAGGTCCCGGGGCACAAGCGCCGCCCTGCCGCGGCGATGTCGTCAAAGCGGCTGCGCTTGCCGGTAGAGCACCACTTCGCAGCCGGCCGGGACGTCATTGAACCGTATCGACATGCCATGCATGCCGGCAACCGCATGCACGAGGCTCAGGCCGAGTCCGCTGCCGGGCGTGTGCCGGCTCGCCTCCCCCCGGTAGAATCGCCGCAGCACGGCCTGGCGCTCCCCGGGCGCGATGCCGGGACCGTCATCCTTGATCGTGACGCCGAAACCATTCGCGTCGCGGAACAGCGCGACCGAGACATGTCCATGTTCGGGGGCAAACTTGATCGCGTTCTCGACCAGGTTGGCGAGCGCCTCGAAGAGCAGGCTCGGATCGCCCTGCATCTCGTAAGGCCCCGGCGCGGCGTGCCGCTGCTCGAGCGCGATGCCCTTCTCTTCCGCCGGCGGATCGTAGAATTCGACCACATCGGCAACCACCGACGCCAGGTCGACCTTGACGAAGGTATCCCGCCGCATGCCGCTCTCCACCTCGGAGATGCGCAGGAGCGCGTTGAAAGCGCGCAGGATGCCGCCGGCCTCCTGGATCGCGTCCTCGATTGCGCGCCGGTAGTCGGCATCCGACTTCGCGCGGCGTTCCGCACGCTCCAGCCCCGCCATGAGTCGTGTGAGCGGCGTGCGCAGGTCGTGCGCAATGGCGTCGCATACGCCCTTGACTTCGTGCATCAGCCGCTCGATTTCATCGAGCATGCCGTTCACGACGCGCACCAGCCGGTCAATGTCGTCCCCCTTCGCATGCAGGGGCAGGCGCTGGCTCAGGTTGCCACCGACGATCTCCCGGATGGACGCGGTGACCGCGTCCAGCCGCCGCACGGATCCCGCGCCGACCAGCCAGGCCCCGATCAGGCCGAGAACCAGCGTGAGCGCGGCGGCGGTGATCAGGACATGCAGCAACTCCTCGTCGAAGTGATCGAGTTCATGCGTTTCCTGGCATTGCAGGGCAACGCGGCCATCCTGGAGCCTCGCGGCGATACACCGCCCCGGGGGATCGCCGGGCAGCCCCTCGAGGCGCACGGAGAACGGCTTGTCAAAGAATGGAATCGCGGGACGATTGCCGGGATAGCCGCCCGCCACATGCCTGCCGTCTGCGTCGAAGAGGCCAAACGGGCGCTGGTGGCGCGGATCGTATCGATTCTGGTTTTCGAAGCGGGCGGCGAGATCGTCGGGCGCCACGCGCGCAATGGAGGCGCGTTCGCGCATCAGCCAGTCGTCGATACGCTCGGTTTCGAAGCCGGTGATCTCGACATAGAGATAGCTGAACAGTACGGCGGCCACCACGCCGAACATCGCGAGGAACAGCGTCGCGAGGCGAAAGCTGGTCGTGCGGTAGAAATCAGGCAGGCGCACGGAGCAGGTATCCCGAACCGCGTACGGTATGGATCATCGGCATCGAGCCCGCAGGATCGATCTTCTTCCTGAGGCGGCTGATATGCACATCGATGACGTTGGTGCGCTCGTCGAGGCGGTAATCCCATACGGCTTCGAACAGCATCGTGCGGCTCACCACCTGTCCTTCGTGCTGCATCAGGTACTCGAGCAGACTGTACTCGCGCGGCAGCAGGGGCACGGCGCGCCCCGCGCACGTCACTTCCCGCGTGAGCAGGTCGAGCCTGAGCGGCCCGACCTGATACGCCTGCACGCTCTGCGGCGCTTCGCGCCGGCGCATCAGCGCATCGAGGCGCGCGGTCAGCTCGATGAACTCGAAGGGCTTGGTCAGATAGTCGTCGCCGCCGGCGCGAAGGCCACGCACGCGTTCGTCCACCGCCGAGAGCGCACTCAGGATCAGCACGGGCGTCACCACGCCGGCGCTGCGCAGCGCGGCCAGCATGCCTAGCCCCTCCAGTCCGCCTGGCAGCATGCGGTCGAGCACGATCGCGTCGTAGCTTTTTGCGATCGCCAGCATCAGGCCGTCACGGCCGGTCCGTGCCGTCTCGACCGAGCAACCGTGATCAGTCAGCGCCTCGACGATTTCCTCGAGTGTCTGCGAGTCGTCCTCGACGACCAATACGTTCGACATGTAGGTTTCCAGAAATGGACAGCCCGCGCGGGCGCGGCCTGCCCGCTCGCTTTACACTATGCAAAGCGCATGGCGGCATGCCTTGCCACGCCGGGCAGCCGTTGCGCGCAAACATGAAACAATATTAAGGTATCGGATGGAAAACCGCCCTCCATGCGCATTCTGATAGTCGAAGACGACGCACGCGGCCGGCACTTCCTCTCGCGTGGCCTGGGCGAGAGCGGCCATATCGTCGATACGGCCGAGGATGGCGCCACCGGCCTCGCGATGGCCAGCGAGGGCATCTACGACGTCGTCGTCACCGACCGCCTGCTGCCCGCGCTCGACGGCGTGGAACTGGTGCGCCGCCTGCGCGCCGGCGGCAACGCCACGCCGGTACTGATGCTCTCCGCCATCGGCGGGCTTGCCCAGCGTGTCGAGGGGATCCAGGCCGGCTGCGACGACTACCTCGTCAAGCCCTATGCCTTCACGGAACTGCTCGCACGCGTCGAGGCGCTTGCCCGCCGCATCGATCGCACCCGCATGAACAACGTGCTGCAATGCGCCGACCTGTCGCTCGATACCCGCGCACGCACCGCCAGCCGGGCCGGGCAGGACCTGCGCCTGCAACGCCGCGAGTATCTGCTGCTCGAATGCCTGATGCGCCGCGCGGGGCAGGTCGTCACCCGCAGCATGCTGCTCGAGGCGGCGTGGAGCTACGACTTCGAGCCGCGCGGCAACATCATCGACATGCATATGCACCGCCTGCGCGCCAAAGTGGATCGCGACTTCGCCACACCCCTGATCCATACCGTCGTCGGCGCGGGCTACATATTGCGCCCGGGCGACTAGATATCCGTTCTCCTGGAAGCCTGCCGCATCAGGCGCTCGCGCTTTCACCACGCACCTCGCGCCCGTTGTCGTTCGCGGCAGCCAGGCTGGCGGGCCGCCGCCGGCTCGCCTCGATGCGCCTGGCCAGCCGGTCGAAGAAAAGATGCACCACCGGCGTGGTGAACAGCGTCAGCATCTGCGACAGGATCAGGCCACCGACGATCGCGATGCCCAGCGGCACCCGCAGCTCCGCGCCGGCACCATGGCCCAGCGCCAGCGGCAAGGCACCGAAGAGCGCGGCGAGCGTGGTCATCATGATCGGCCGGAAGCGCAGCAGGCAGGCCTGCCGGATCGCCTCGACCGGCGACAGGCCCTGCTCGCGCTCCGCGACCAGGGCAAAGTCGATCATCATGATGGCATTCTTCTTCACGATGCCAATCAGCAGGATGATGCCGATCATCCCCATGATCGAGAGATCCTGTCCGCACAGGATCAACGCGCAGAGCGCGCCGACGCCCGCCGACGGCAAGGTCGAAATGATCGTCAGCGGATGTATCGCGCTTTCATAGAGGATGCCGAGCACCAGATAGACCACGACAAGCGCCGCGAGAATCAGGTACGGCTCGCTGCGCAGCGAGGCCTGGAAGGCCTGCGCCGTCCCCTGGAACGTGCCCGACAGCGACTCGGGCTTGCCCGCCTCGGCTTCCGCCTTGTGGATAGCGGCTACCGCGGTACCGAGCGACTGGCCCTGCGCCAGGTTGAACGAGATCGTGACCGAGGGAAACAGTCCCTGATGGTTGACCGCGATCGGCGACACGGTGTTGTCTATCCTCGCCAGCGTATTGAGCGGGACCAGTTCGCTGGTCAGCGGCGAGCGCACATACAGGTGCGCGAGCGCGTCCGTGGTCAGCTGGAAGCGGGGATCGATCTCCTCGACCACGTGGTACTGGTTCAACTGCGTGAACAGCGTCGCGATCTGCCGCTGGCCGAACGCATCGTAGAGCGTGTCGTCGATCGCCTGCGCCGTAATGCCGAAGCGCGACGCCGTGGTGCGGTCGATCACGAGCGTGGCGCTGCTTGCCGACGCCTGCTGGTCCGAGCTGACGTCGGCCAGTTCCGGCAGGCCGGAAAAGCGCTTGGTGAGGACCTGCGCCCAATGATCCAGTTCCTGGATATCGGGATCCTGCAAGGTGTATTGATACTGCGCGGCACTGATGCGGCCTCCCACCTGGATATCCTGGCGGACCTGCATCGAAAGCGAGATGCCCATGACCTTCGCGACCTGCGGCTTGAGACGGTTCAGTACCTGCGCGGCGCTGTCGGCGCGCTGGCCAAACGGCTTCAGGTTGATCATCATCCGCCCCTGGCTCACGGTCGGGTTGGGGCCGATCCAGAAGTACACGTTGTCCACGGCGGGATCGGCTTCGACGATGCGCCCGAGCTGCTGCATCCGCGCCGCCATCGCTTGCGGCGAAATATCCGGCGCGGCCTGGGCCATGCCCATGATGAGCCCCGAATCTTCCTGCGGGAAAAAGCCCTTGGGAATCCATACGAAGAGCGCCCCGGTCGCAAGAACGGTCGCGACCGTGACGGCGAGCATCGTCTTCCGGTGCCGCAGTACCCAGTCAAGCCCGCGCTCATAGTGCCTCTCCATGGCGACGAAGGCCCGCTCCAGCCATTTCTCGAACCTGCGGGGGCCCGCACCGCCCTCGCCGGGCGCGCGGATCAGCCAGCCGCACAGCATCGGCGTGACGGTAAGCGAGACCAGCGCCGACATCACGATGGCCGCGCTCACCGTGACCGCGAACTCGCGGAACAGGCGCCCGACGATGCCGCCCATCAGCAGGATGGGAATGAACACCGCGATCAGCGAGATGGTCATCGAGATAATGGTGAAGCGCACTTCGCGAGCCCCGAGCAAGGCTGCGCGCATGCGCGGCACGCCCTCCTCGATGTGCCGCATCACGTTCTCGATCACCACGATCGCGTCGTCCACGACGAAGCCCACGGCGATGGTCAGCCCCATCAGCGACAGATTGTCGAGACTGTAGCCGAGCAGATACATCACGCCGAAGGTGGCGACCAGCGACAGCGGTATGGTCAGGCTGGGAATAAAGGTGGCCCACGCATTGCGCAGGAACGAGAAAATCACCATCACCACGAGGGCGATCGTGAGCAACAGCGTGAACTGCACGTCGTGCACCGATGCGTCGATGGTCTGGGTGCGGTCGCCCACCACATGCAGGTGGGCCGCGGCCGGCAGCGTCGCTTCCAGTGCCGGCAGCCTCGCCTTGATACTGGCGATGGTCTCGACGACGTTATAGCCCGGCTGCTTGTGGATATCGAGGATGATCGCGCGCTCGTGCTGCAACCATGCGGCCTGCTGGGTGTCCTCGGCGGCGTCCACCACCACGCCGAGATCCTGCACGCGCACCGGTGCGCCGTTCTTGTAGGCGATAACGAGATCGCGATAGCCATCCGCCGTCGTGATCTGGTCCGTCGCGTTGAACACGACCGAGCGGTCCGGTCCGTTCAGCGCACCCTTGGGTGCGTTGACGGTCTGCACGCCAACCATCGAACGCACGTCCTCCAGCGTGAGGCCGCGCGCGGCAAGCTTGTCGGGATCGAGGCGAATCCGTACCGCGGGCCGCTGCTGCCCGTGAAAATCGACCAGTCCGACGCCGGGCATCTGGGAGATCTGCTGTGCCAGGTAGTCTTCAGCGTAGCTGTCCAGCTGCGTCAGCGTCAGCGATGGCGACGTCAGCGCCAGCGACAGCAGCGTGAAGTCGGCGGGATTCACCTTCTGGTAGGTCGGCGGATTCGGCAGGTTCTTCGGCAAGGTTCCCCCCGCCGCGTTGATCGCCGTCTGTACGTCCTGCGCCGCGCCGTTGATATCGCGCGAGAGCTCGAACTGGACGGCGATCGACGTGGTGCCCAGTGAACTGGACGAGGTCATCTGCGTGACCCCGGCCATGTTCGAGAGCTGGCGCTCGAGTGGCGTTGCGACCGACGTCGCCATCGTCTCGGCGCTTGCGCCGGGCAGCTTGGCCACCACCTGGATGGTCGGGAAATCGACCTGGGGCAGCGGCGCCACCGGCAGGAGGAAATACGCCATCGCACCGGCAAGCAGGACCGCGATCGCGAGAAAGCTGGTCGCGATCCGTCTCTGGATGAAAAACGCTTGCAGGCTCATGACGGGATACCAGGGCTGGTCCCGGCGGGCGACGCGCTGGCTTCGGCGGCCGCCGGGACGATGCTGACGGCAACGCGCGTACCGGGATTCAGGCGGCTCTGGCCATCGAACACAACGAGGTCGCCGGCGGCGATGCCGCTACGGATCTCGGTCATGCCGTCCACGCTCGCGCCGGTCTGTACCGCGCGCATCTGCGCCTTGCCGTCCGCCGCGACCGTATACAGTTGCGGCCCGCTTTGCGTATTGACGATCGCGCGGCTCGGCACGGCTAGGCGCTGGCTGTCCGTGCGTACCAGGACATGGGTGTTCACCAATTCGCCTGGCCACAGCTTGCGATCCTGGTTTGTGAACGATGCCTTCAGCTTGATCTGGCCGGTGGCCGCATCGACATGGCTGTCGATGAAAACCAGCGCGCCGTTTGCGAGCGCTTCCCCGCCGGCACGGGCGGTGACGCTCACCGGGAGCGGTGCCTTCGCCTGGTTCGCCAGCAGATCCGGCAGCTGCTCTTGCGGTACGGAAAACAGCACGGTGATCGGCTCCATCTGCGTAACGGTCACGATGCCGGTCGCATCGGCCGGGTGGACGATGGCCCCGATGTCCGCCTCGCGCGCGCCGACCCGTCCCCGGAACGGCGCAGCCAGGGTCGTGTATCCCAGTTGCAGGCGGTCGCTCTGCACCGTCGCGGCATCGGCTGCAACGGTGGCGGCCAACGCTTGCACCTGCGCCTTCGCCGTATCCACGCTCTGCGAAGTGGCGGCGCCGATGCCGACCAGCTTCGCATAGCGCGCGAGATCGAGACGCGCATTGTCCAGGCTCGCCTGGTCCTTGCGCTGCGCGGCTTCGGCCTGATGCAATTGCGCCGTGAGCGGCCCCTGGTCGAGCTGTGCCAGCACCTGCCCCTGGCTGACGTCCTGCCCTTCGGTGAAGGCCACGCGCTGCAACTGGCCATCGACGCGGACTTTCACATCGACCGAGTTGAGTGGCTGCACCGTCCCGACCGCGTCCACGCGGATCGGAAAGTCGATCCGCTTTGCCTGGCCAGCGTTGACGGGCACAGCGGCAGCGGCCGTGCGCGCGGGATGCGCGGGCCAGAACCACCACACCGGCAAGGCGAGCGCGATGAGCAGCGCAACGCCCGCGACGCGCCTGGATCCGTGCCCACGTCGAGCCTCCGGCTCACGCGGAATATGTTCTACCTGCTTCATGAGAGAGTGGGATTGCTTGGGTTGTCGCGGGATGCGGGCGCGGCTGGCATATCGGTCACGCCCTCGCCTCCGCCAAACGCGCGGAACAGCCCGACTGATGCCTGAAGGCGTTGCAGACGGACCTGCGCGAGCGTGTCTTCGGCCTGGTAGAGCGTGCGTTCGGTGTCGAGCACGGTCAGGAAATCGACCGTGCCGAGCTTGTACTGCGCTTCGGCCAGCGTGACGGCCTTGCGCGCGGCGTCGGCCGCGGCCTGATCCGCCGTTTCGGCGAGTTGGAGCTGCCTGGCGGCCGAGAGCGCATCCTCGACGTCCTGCAACGCCGTGACGACCGTCTGACGATAGTCGGCGACGCCCTTTGCCACTGCCGCCTGATTCGCATGCAACTGGCCGCGCAACGCGCCGCCATCGAGGATGGGAGCGGCCAGCGTGGACGCAATGGTCCCGAACGGACTCGACAGGAGGCGGGACAGCGAGGTACTGCTGAAACCGCCGTCGGCCGTCAGCACGATGCTGGGAAAGAACGCCGCGCGCGCCGCGCCGACGCTGAAGTTTGCCGATTGCAGCGCCGCCTCCTTCGAGCGGATGTCGGGCCTTGTCTCGAGCAGGCTGGCGGGAATATCAGGGCGCGCCTGCGGAATCGGAATGCTGTTCAATGGCGCCTCGCCCGCCGCGAACTGCTCGGGCGCCGTGCCTGTCAGCGTCGCAAGGAGGTGAGTGCTTTGTTCGAGCTGCTGTTGCAGCACGGGCACTGCCGCCTGGAACGTGGCGAGTGCGTTGCGCTGCTGCTGCACCTGCAGTTCGGTGGCGACGCCTGCGTCGCGTTGGGCCAGGAGCAGTTGCAGGATGTGCGCGGCGGCGTCGGAGATGGCTTGCGCCAGCACAAGGCGGCGGCGCAGCCCCTGGATCTGGAAGTAGGTATCCGTGACCGATGCGGTCAGGGTCAGCGCGACCGTGTCCCGATCGAATTCCGAGGCGCGCGCGAGCAGGCTCGCCGCATTCGCATTGGCCGAATTGCGGCCCCAGAAATCGATCTCGTAGCTCGCCTCGGCAAAGAGGCTCTGGCCGTGGCTGCTCGAACCGCCGCTCTTCTTGCCGCCGCGCTCGACGCTGCCGCCGAGCGACAGGCTCGGATACAGGGCCGCGCCACTCCTTTCGGCATTGGCGCGCGCCTGGTCCACGCTCGCCACCGCCGACGCCAGCGAGAAATTGTGCTTCAGGCTGCGCTCGACCAGCGTATCCAGATTCGGATCGCCGTAGGCACGCCACCAACCGCTCCTGACGGGAACGGTATCGGCCAGCGGCGCTTGCGCGGCGCCAGCCCAGGACTGGGCCATCGGCACATCGGGCCGCTGGTAGGTGGGCACGAACGAGCACCCCGGCAGCAAGAACAGCGCGAGCACGGGCACCAGGAGCGGAGCCAGGCGCGCAATCGGCGCAGGAAGCCGACGCCGCGGGCGCGAAGGTGACCTGGCCGCTCCCTGGATTCCCGGTCCCGGGAGGCGAAGCGTGCAGCGCGATAGCGCCGGGCGGTACGGCCCTGACATGAATGGAGTCCTCGCAACATGAATGAAGCGAGCTTAGCGAACACCTCCTGTCGGCCCTGTCGCGCAATGATTAAATGGATTTAATGAAGCACGCCCGAGCGGCCGGCCCGCCGGTCGCACGCGGCGGCCGGAACTGCCTTGGGGTGGCGCCGGCGAGCTTGCGCATCGCCCACACGCTTCGCAGACTGGATCACGGGTAGCGAGGATCGCGGCGCACCTGGCAGGTCGCGTCAATGCGAGGCGGTGTCATTGGCACTGTCTTGAGACTTCTCGACCGAGAGCGCGCGCTTGAGCTCTTCAAGAGTGACCGGTTTGAACACAATTTCGTCCATCCCTGCCGCCAGACATTGTTCCACGGTTTCCGCCTCGGCGCTGGCCGTCAGGCCAATGATCCGGCATCGCCGGCGCTTGCTCCGAGTCTCCTCCCAACGTATTCGCTGGGCCAGTTCGAAACCACTCAGACGCGGCATCTGCCTGTCGGTTATCACGACATCGAAGTGGGTGCCAAGCCATGTTTCAAAGGCCTGCTGACCGTCTTCGGTCATGGCAACCTTGTGACCCATCGTCTCGATCTGTGTGCCGAGTGTTTGGCGATTGAAAGGATTGTCCTCCGCCACCAGTACAGAGAGCTGACGTGCTTCAGCGGATGCGCCCTGCCGGTGTGGCAGCGCCTCAACCTTGACAGCGGCCGGGGGCTCGCAGACAGGCAAATTCAGCTCGACGCTAAAGCACGACCCTTTGCCAAGCTCACTACGGAGGTCGATGGTCCCACCCATTTTGTGGACCAAACGCCGGCTGATATTCAGGCCGAGCCCGCTTCCCGTCGTCTGCGCGGAGGCCTGCTGGCCAACTTGCGAGAAAGGTCTGAACAACTTCGCCTTGTCGTCATCGGAGATGCCGATCCCCGTATCGATGACATCGAGCTTCAGGTGCAGTCGTTCCTGCACCCGGTCGGCCATGGCACGTATCGTGACACCGCCCGCCGCAGTGAACTTGATTGCGTTGCTCAGCAGGTTGAACAGTACCTGCTTGAAATGCAGCGGATCCATCATTACCCATTCAGCCAGATCGTCTTCAATGTCGAGATCCAGCGATAGGCCCTTTTGCTGAGCCATGCCCGCAACGACTTGAATGATCCTTTCAATCTGAGCTTTGACCAGCACTGGCTCGGGGGACGAATCGATCTTGCCGGATTCGATGCGGGAAAGGTCGAGCACGTTGCCCAGCAGTAGGAGAAGTCCTTGCGCAGCTTCCTGGGCAATGGACAACGACTGGACATCGACCTCTCCCTGCTTGGCCTTCATTAGTGCGAGCTCCTGCAGACCGATGATCGCGTTCAGCGGCGTGCGGATCTCATGGCTCATCGTTGACAGGAAGACGCTCTTGGCTTGATTGGCGGACTCGGCCCGTTCTTCCGCTTCCCGGGTCCTGCGGACTTGGCGCCTCAGGTAGAAGGCCCAGATAAGCGAAATCGAGATAAGGGCAGCGAAGGCGCCGCTTAGCTGGAGGATCCTGGCCCGGTGGTCGCGCCAGAAGTCGCTCCCGCCCCTGGCGAAGCGCGGCTCCCAGGCGTGGACGATGTCCGCGACCTCTTGCGGCGTGATCGCCAGCTGCGTTTTCTCCAGGATGCTTTGCAACTCCGGCTGGTTTTTCGCGACGCCGACGCCAATAGGCGTGGAGATGTCCTGCAAGATCCCGGCGACCTGGATACGATTGCCGAAGTACTGCGCTGACAAGTACCGGCCGGTGTAGTCGCTGCTCAGGTACGCCTCGTTCTGTCCTGAATCAACCGAACGCATCGCATCAAGGAATGTGGGGTATACCTTTAAATGGATCTCCGGATAGTCGCGTTTTATCGTATCGATAAAAAAGTAGCCTTCACCCGTCGCGAGGGTCCTCCCATTCAGATCGGAAAGTCCGTCGAAACGCCTTCCGTCGTCACGGCCACCACGGGTTGCCGTCATCAATACAGTCGAACTGCGCAGATACGGCGGCAATATGTCCAGTTGCGTCTCCAACTGGTCAGACTGAGACATGACCGGAGTCAAAAGTGCGTGCCCCTCGGCAATCAGCCTTTTCGATTCGACGGTATTCTTCGTTCCCACGTACGAGAACTTCAGGCCACTACGCTGGCTGATCAATTCCAGGTAGTCGTGGCCAATGCCGGTCACGCCGCGATCCGGGCCCAACTCGCCCAGCGCGCCAAGCGAGTAGTTGACCGCCACAGGCACCTGCGGGTGGGCATCCAGCCAGCGCTGCTCCGCAGGCGTCAGTTTCACGCGTTCGTCTTCGATCCTCAAACGGCGCCCGGCGCTCCAGCTGCGCAGGATGTCTTCCCCATAGCGCATGGAGATCCTGGGTATCGCGCGGTCAATGATATCCCGCAGCGGCTCATCTCCTGGGCGCAGAAGGAACCGAAAGCCCTGGCTCTCGATCGGCGCGAAATTCTCGATGCGTAGACTCAGCAGGTAGTTCGTCTGTATCAGGTAGTGCGACGACACCGCGTCACCTAGCACCGCGTCAATCTCCCCCAGTGTCAGCGCCTCCAGCGCCCGTTGAGGGCTGTCGAACAATCGGACCTTGCTTAAGGGATAGGCCTCGTGTACTGCAGATTCAGGCAGATAGCCCACGGTCATACCCAGCACGGTCCCCGGGCGTTCGCGCTCGAAGGGCTTGGTGCCGGACGTCACTAGAACAGGGCGGTCCGGGAGGTAGGATTCACTGCGGAGCAGGCCGTTTTCCTTGCTCTCTATTTCGCTGCCTGCACCCAGCAAGTCGATTGCCCCGGAGCGCAAGGCGGCCAGCGCCGCCGCCCGGGATGGGAAAGCCCGTACTTCAGGCGATTGCTCGAAGATCAGGGTCAGATAGTCCGCGGTGACGCCTTGGTAGCGGTCGGCATACAGGATGGACAAGGGCGGATAGTCTGGGAACACGACCCCAACCTTGAGCGGCCTGCGCTCTGCCAACCACTGGCGCTCCGGTTCGCCGAGCCAAGGACGAGCACTTGCGGCCATCCGGCCGGATAACGTGATGTCGTGCGCTTGAGAGGTAACCACCGGGGCGATGAGCAGGAACAGAGCAATGGTGGCGGAGGCGAAAGGTCCAGCGAGGGGATTGAATCGTCCCTTGAGGCGCATATTGAATGCCCGAGATAGAGAAAGCCGGTATGACCATTCTCCTCGCTGCTCAGTCTGGAAACGGCCGGAATGCGCATTTTAAGCTCTTGCGGACGAGAAGCCACCGGTGATTTTCGGACGCGGCAGACGTACGTCCACCCATACCGTGCCCTGCTGATTCGGCGAAGTGGAGCCGCGATGCCGGACGTGCGGAGGGATCGGTATGACCACGCAGGTCTTGCCCTGCATGGCGATGGTCCATGTACCGGCCGGGGCGCTGGACGCGGCTGCGCGCGCCCGCTATGTTCGCCTCGCTCACGATGCTTTCCGGCTGGTGTTGCCGGACGCCGACAACCGCATGCCGATTACGTCAGTAATCGTGCACGACGTCGCGGATGGCACCTGGGGTGCCAATGGCACGGTCTGGCGCTTGCCGGAATTTGCACAGGCAGCCGGCTCCGGGCACTTGCAATCGCTTGTTCGTGCAGGCTGGCGGAATAATCGGAAATTGCCGCGGACGCGGCTGAAGAAGGTGGTGCCCATGGGCAGGATCGAACTGCCGACCTCTCCCTTACCAAGGGAGTGCTCTACCACTGAGCCACATGGGCGTTGACTGACATGCTGTACCGCACTGGAACGCAGGCTTGGGATACGGCACCCCAATGCACTCCAAGTGATTGATTTTATTGAGGTTTTTGCTTCCACCCTCGAATCGATGGACTGCATTATGGACTAGTCCAGAGACCTTGGCAACATCCTTTACCGCGAAAATTGCAAATCACCTTGAAGTTGCTCATTTTGTAGTCTAAGGGGCGAACCTGCCGTGCTGCGGACACGCCGGGACGTCCAGGTACCAGCGGTCACAGCGCGGGAGAGTGACAACGGCGCACCGGCCTGGCATGCACAGGCATGCCAGGCCGGTTGCCGGTTTGCCCGGCGCGGCGCGGCGCGGGTTAGATGCCGAATTCAAGGCCCATCATCGGTACCTTGGCGGCTTCGCCTTCGACCTTGTTGAACGACTGCCTGCCGAAGTTCACGCCGATCAGGCCACCGTGGATGGTATAGCCGGAGCCCAAGGGGTTGATCTTGCCGCTGGCCGACGACTGGCTAACGGAGCCGCTGTTCCAGCCAACCAGGCCACCGAGGGTCCGGCCAGCCTTGCTGGTGACCTGGCCGGAGGCGGAGGCGTTGCTGATCTGGCCAACGTTCATGCCAACCAGGCCACCGACATGGCTACCGGCCCCTCCTGCGACATCGCCGCTGGCCGAGGAAGCCGTCACGCTGCCTCCGTCGAGGTAGCCAATCAGCCCGCCGGCATTGGCGCCCATGCCGCCGGTGACCGCGCCGTCAGCCCTGGCGCCATGGATCGAGCCGTCGCGGCTGAAGCCGATCAGCCCGCCGACGCTGGCACCGGTGCCGCCGGTAACCTTGCCGTATGCCTCGGCCCTGTTGATCGTAGCGAAGCCACTGTAGCCGATCAGCCCCCCCACGTTACCGCTGCTTTCATCGCGCACATCGCCCTTGGCGGTGAGATTGGTCAGGGTGCCCTCCAGGTTCTTGCCGATCAGACCGCCGATCGCCTCCGCGCCGGCGCCGGTGACCTTGCCGCTGGCCGAGGCGTTGTTCAGCGAGCCGCTTTCGTTGAAGCCGACCAGGCCGCCGATATGGGCGCCCGCTCCGCCGCTCACGTTGCCGGAGGCGGAGACATTGGTGTGACGCCCGCCCAGGTTATGGCCGATCAGGCCGCCCACGTAACGGCTCTTGCTATCGAGCACATCGCCGCTGGCGGAGCCGTTGGCGATAGACCCCTGCTGGTTCTTGCCGATCAGGCCGCCGATCGCCTCCGCGCCGGCGCCGGTGACCTTGCCGCTGGCCAAGGCGTTAGTGAACGAGCCATTGGCGTTGAGGCCGACCAGGCCGCCAATATAGGCACCCTTGCCACCGCTCACGCTGCCGGAGGCGGAGACATTGGCATGGGTCCCACCCTGGTTGTGACCGATCAGACCGCCCAGATAACGGCCACTGCCATCGCTCACATCGCCGCTGGCGGAGCCGTTGGTGACAGACCCCTGCTGGTTCTTGCCGATCAGGCCGCCGAGCGCCTCCGCGCCGGCGCCGGCGACCTTGCCGCTGGCCGAGGCGTTGGTCAGCGAGCCGCCGTTGTTAAGGCCGACCAGGCCACCCAGGACGCCATCCCGACCCTTTCCCGAAACGCTGGCGGAGGATTCGACATTGGTCAGCGAGCCGCCGTCGTTGATGCCCACCAGGCCACCCAGGTTCAGCCCGTTGCCGGCCAGATCGACCGAGCCCTTGCTGCTGCTGTTGAGGATCTGTGCACTACGGTTCACGCCGACCAGGCCACCCGCGCCATAGAAGTTGGAGCCGTTCTGCATCTGCCCGGCCAGGGCGACATCGGCCTGGCTATTGGAGATCTTCGCCACGCCATTGCCGTTGCCCATGTTAAGGGCCACCAGCCCGCCCATGGCATAGGTATTGCTGTCGCCGATCACCTTGCCGCTGGCAGAGGATTTGTCGATGCTGCCCCCTTGCAGATTCATCGCCACCAGCCCGCCAAGGCTGTTCAACATGGAGCCGCCGGTAACGTGGACATTGGTGGCCTTGACGTTGAAGATGCTGCCGAGGTTGACCCCCGCCAGCGTGCCGACCTGGGCGTTGTAGTGGGTGGCGCGAGCCGCGCTGGCCGAGATACGATCGAGATTCAGGTTGCGGATGTCACCGGCGTTCACACTGAACAGGCCGATGAAGCCGTCGCCATGGATGGACAGGTTATCGATGGTATTGCCCAGGCCGTCGAACACCCCGCTGAAGGTGCCGGCGTCGCCCAGCGACCGGAAACGGGCACCGTTGCCGGCAATCCTGTTGCCCAGTACGTAGCGGCCGCTCAGGCCGTTGTCGATGCCGCGCAGTTGGGCCAGGTTCTGGATCACGGCGTAAGACTCGCCGTTGGACTGGAAGGTGGCGCCGGTGCCGGAGAGGGTCACCGCTTTGCCGTCCTTGAGCGAGTAGCCGTTTTTGCCGTAGTTCAGCGCCAGACCGGCGCCCGCGCCGGTAAGGGCGAGGTTGTCGTTCAGGCGGACGCTACCGTTCTGCGCGGTCAGCGCGAGGCTGGCCCTGTCGCCGCTGGCGCGCAGTTCGCCATCGACGCGGACATCGCCGTGCTCGGCCGTCAGGCTCAGTTTGTTGCCGCTGCGCCAGGACACCGGAGCCTTGACGGACAGGTCGCCACTGCTGCTGGTCAACTCGATATTGGTGCTGTCCAGGTTTCGCGACAGGGTATCGGCCCGCAGGGTCGGGGTCTTGCCGCCGTTGTTGCCGTCAAGGCTGGCGATGCTCACATCCTTGGAGCGGATTGTCCAGGTGCCGGTGTTGCCCTTGTCGGCGCGGGTATCTACCACCGTCGCCAGTTGCACTTCTACCTGGGCGCCCCGGGTTTCCACCACGCCACCGTTGCCCTGGCCATCGAGGGCGCTGGCGTCCAGACGGCCGGCGACCCGCACGATGCCGCTGCCGCCGCCATCCAGCACGATCCTGCCGGACTTGTTCTGCAGGGTCTTGGCCTCGATCACGCCCTGGTTGCTGACCACGGTCTTGAGCAGGCTGTCGGCGCTCCTGGCGGTCATCAGCACCTGGCCCCCGTCGGCCTTGAGCAGGCCACCGTTCCGTGCCAGGGCATCCACCGCGCCGCTGTTGACCTGCAGGTTGAGCAGGCCATTGCCGTCGAAGTTGACGCTGAAGTCCTTGCCCGCGCCCAGCGCGACGCTGCCCATGCGTGCCTGGACCACGCCGCTGTTGCTGACCTGGGCGCCGAGCAGGGCGACGCTGCCGCCTTCGCTGGCGGTCAGGGTGCCGGCGTTGCTGATGGCGGCGCCGGAGTTGCCGGCGAAGCGGTAGTTGCCGCCGAGGAAATCCTTGTCGGTGATGTTCTGGGTGGAAGCCACCAGGCCGCCGACGTTGACCTGGGCGGACTTGCCGAACACCACGCCGTTGGGGTTGACCAGGAACACCTTGCCGTTGGCGTCGATGCGGCCCTGGATGTCACTGCCGTTGGTGCCGATGACGCGGTTGAGGGCGATGGATGCGCTGCCGGGCTGGCGGAAGCTGACGCGTTCGTTGCCGCCCACGCTGAATTCGTTCCAGTTGGTGATCAGCTTGTTGCTCTGCTGGTCGATGGTCATGTGCTTGCCATCGGGGGAGGTCTGCAAGGTGGCGTCGCCGGCGACTATCGCCGCGCCATTTGGCAGGGCAAAGGCCGGAGCCTGCCCGAGCAGGCCGAGCAGCGATACGCCCGCGGCGATCACTACCTTGCCGCGGCCGGCCTTGCCGCGCCGCCGGGTCAGTTCGCTGGCGACGTTCCAGCAGCCCAGTGCCTGGTTCCAGACTAGTGCATAGCTCTTGTTCATGATGAATCCTCTTGTGTGAAAGACTCTGCTGACTCCCCAGCAGAACGGGCAATGCTCAGAAGGACCGGGTCGCCTGGAGCCAGAGGCGTGGCGTGCGCTCCGGTTTGATGTTGTCTTCGCCCTTGCCGAGCGGCCAGGCGGCGGTCAGGCTGACCTGGTGGTCGCTGCCGTACCAGGTGGCGCCGACGCCCGTGCCCGCCATGTGGTTGTGGTTGCGTTCCCGGGTCCAGGGGCGCTTGTTGAACTTCACCGCCCCCCGGTCGATGAAGGAACTCAACTGCCAGCCTGGTGCCAGGCTGTAGCGCAGTTCCACGCTGGCCTGCCAGCCTTCGTCCCCGCTGCCTCTGGCAGTGCCCATGGGATAGGCCCGCACGCCATAGGGGCCGCCCAGGCCGATCTTCTCGGCGCTATCCAGGTTGCCGGAGGCCCACTGGGCGCTCAGCCGGGCGAAAAACTGGACGCGTTGGCTCACCTGTTGCAGGCGCATCGCACTGAGATTGAGCTTGTCGAAGCTGCCGGCCTTGCCGGCAGTGCGACTGTCCACGTATCGGTCTATCGGGTCGCCGATGCGCAGGCGGCCATGCCCGTAGGTCAGCGAGAAGCCGTTCTGGCCGCCGCCGAACAGGCGGTCCTGGCTGTTGCCGCTGATGCCGACCGTCCACAGGCCGATATCCTTGCGCCCGCGAAAGTCGAAGAGGCCGATGTTGTCGCGCAGCGTCTTGTTCTCGTATTGCACGAGCGCAGAGATATTGACGCTGCGGCCACGCAGCAGGGGTTGCGCAAGGAACAGGCTGTCGATGGTGGCCCGGCCGTGGGCATCCAGTTCCGAGAAGTCCCTGCCGAGGCGGTAGCGCATTTCGGAGCGGGCCAGGCCAATGCGGGTGGACCAGGGGCCGACCGGCAATTGGTAGGCCGCACGGTAGTAGCGCTGGTGCCGGTCGCTGCCCAGCAGCCGCAGGTTCAACTGGTCGCCCAGGCGCAGCGGGCTGTTGAGGCCGAGACTGCCGCTCAGGCGGTATTCGCCGGTGGTGTAGTCGCCGTAGTTGTCGGCCTCCACGCTGCCGCTGACAAGCGGGCCGGCGCTCGTCTCGACCAGCAGATCGGTGGTGCCGGCCTGCTGGCCGGGGCGCAAGGTGCCCTTGGCCTCGACGCCTGGGATGTCGCTGAGCAGCAGCAGGCTGCGTTCCAGTTCCGCGCCTTGCACCGCGGCGCCGCTTTCCAGCCGTGCCAGCGGCTGGCGCAGTACGCCATCGAGCGTGCGTGAACCGTTCTGCAGCCGGATCTGCCCGTAGCGCCCTTCGAGCACCTCGATGCGCACCTGGCCGTCTTCGACTTCCTGCCGCGGCAGGTAGGCGCGCGCCAGCGCGTAGCCTTGCGCCTGGTAGAAGGCGCCGATGCGTCCGGCGGCGTCATTCAGCTCGGCGAGGCTCAGCTCGCGTCCCCTCAGGTCGTCAAGCAGTGCCAGCAAGCGGGGCGAGTCGAACAGCAGGTTGCCGCCGATGTGGAAGCCATTGACCCGAACTCGCGGCCCCTGCTCCGCCTCCTCGGCGGTGGCGCGGTCTCGTGTCCCGGGTAGTTCCAGCTCCAGCTCCACTGGTTCGGGCAGGCTGGGGCGGGTGCTTTCGACGTCGCGCATCACCTGGCCGGCATTGGGCGGCACCGACGCCGGCGCCGCCGATACGGCAAGGGAAAACAACAGCGACATCGCTCCCGCTGCGCGGATATGGCGTCTGTTGTCCGGGCAGGAGCGCTGACGGAACCGAGGCGCAAGGACGAAAGACGCCGGAAGGTGGCTGGAGTGAGGGGCAGTGTCTTGCGCGGAACGCTTGCGAGATTCCGGCCCCGCGCGGGAAAAATACTTCTCTGTGTTCAAGGAAATCTTCAATTTCTAGCAGCTGGACAGGCTCTCTAATCGAAACAATTTGCGGAGGGGGCACCCGATCAGTACATGCGGATAACGGGGTGCAATTGGTGTGGCGCGCCCATCGTTTGCTCCGGAACCAGGGCAGCGAACAGCGTTGACCCGTTCGCCGGCATACCCATCGCCAGCCGTAGCGGTGTCTTTTGCATCCGCCCGGCGAGGCTTTAAATCGTCTTTCCTCGGGTGGAGGTCGATCACCAGCGATGATGGGTATGTCCTTCCCGACTTCGGAGCAGTGGATTTCCCAGAAGCCTGCCGCCGATATCTGGTAGAGGAGATGCACGGAAATCTGAAGGCCCGCTCTACCGCCATGCTGGTCCGTCAGGCGTGCTGCAGGCCTTTGATCATCGCCGCCAGCGCGCGGCGGCAAAGGGGGCGCGCGTCATCGTGGTCACCGCATGGGTCCGATGCCCCGCAGATGAATCGATCGACTCCCGCCGGTACGCCGGACCGTGCGCTCCATCCATTTGCTACGGGTACCGATTTGCGACATGTACCGATTGGCAAAGGAACCGTGTCTTTCGTGTTGAAGCTCGACGGGGTAAGGATAGCGGCGTTTCCGAAGAAAAAACCCAAGAATTATCTGGTGTCATCCAGCAATCCGGTACATGGGATTCGATCTCGCCGACGCATGGCTTTCATTGAGATAGAAAGAGCGAGAGGATATTGTGCAGACATCTCGTCAAAGATATCACTTGCCGATTGCGGCAGGATTGCGAAATTTCCCAAACCTTGCGGCGCCCCTTCCTAATGTCAACGCATTCGCCTGTATGCGAAATGGATCGTCCCATTACGTCAATGCGATGCAAGCTGGGAAGGAAACGAGGAACACCGGGCGCGGTGGATTCAGCCGCGCGTTGTCCACTGAGGATGGCGGATGCATCCGCACCCGGATAGGGACAACGCATTGTGATGGCGAAGGCCAGCTGACGTATCCGGGTGGATCGGAAAAAATGGCGCTGTGCGGTATGATCTATCGCGCGTGGGAGCCCAGCAGCGAAGCGCAGCAAGGCCGAAGCCTTGCGAGCATGCGTGAAGGCGGTTCGCGCGTCTTGTCGGCCGGCTTACGCAACGAAGTCGTGATTCAGTGCACCAACGGCACAGGCTGGCGATCGCGGTTGCCAGCTTGCCTGCCGTGGCCTCGATGCCGCTAACGATGCCTGAACACCGGCTCCCGCCGCTCAAGGAAAGCGTTCATCCCCTCCTTCAGATCCGCCGTGGCAAACAGCGCATGCAGCTGCCGGCGCTCGAACAGGATCCCCTCGGACAGGGAAGACTCCCAGGCACGGTTGACCGCCTCCTTGACCGCCATCATCGAGGGCAGCGAAAAACCGGCGATGGTCTGCGCCACCGCCATGGCCTCGTCCATCAGCCGCTCCGCGGCCACCACGCGCGAGACCAGCCCGCTGCGCTCCGCCTCGGCGGCGCCCATATTGCGCGCCGTCATGCACATGTCCATGGCCTTGGCCTTGGAGATGGCGCGCGGCAGGCGCTGCGTGCCTCCTGCCCCGGGCATCACGGCGAGCTTCAGCTCCGGCAGGCCGAACACGGCATTGTCCGCCGCGATCAGGATGTCGCAAGCCATGGCCAGCTCGCAGCCGCCGCCCAGCGCATAGCCGGCCACCGCGGCGATGACCGGCTTGCGCACGCTGCGCAGCGTCTCCCAGTTGCGCGTGATGTAGTTGGACTTGAAGACGTCCATATAGTCCCAGCCGCGCATCGCCGCGATATCGGCCCCGGCCGCGAACGCTTTGTCGTTGCCCGTGACCACGATCGCCCCGATGCCGTCGTCTTCGTCAAAGGCTTGCAGCGCCAGGCCGAGCGCATCCATCAGCGCATCGTTGAGCGCGTTCATCTGCCGGGGCCGGTTGAGCCGGATCAGCCCGACGCGGCCGGCGGTCTCGACAAGGATCGGATTTTGATTTTCTTCTCCTTTCTTATTTTCTTTCTCTTTCTCTTTCTCTTTATCTTCCATCGCGGGACCTCCCTTATGCAGGTGCGCCGGGCTCGCCATCCGGCGGCCGGCTTGCAGGCAGTGCTTCGCGGAGTTGCTCCCGCAGCCTGAATTTCTGGATCTTGCCCGCCGGCGTGGAAGGCAGCGCTTCCTGCACGACCAGCCGCTCCGGCATGTATTGCGCGGTCAGCTTCTGCGCCTTCAGGAAGGCCACCATCGCCGCCATGTCGAACGCCTGGCCAGGCCGCGTGACGACGAAAGCGCAGGCCCGCTCCCCAAGGCGTTCGTCGGGATAGGCCACGATGGCCACCTGCGCGATGGACGGGTGGCGATACAGCAGGGTTTCGACCTCCACCACGGGAATGTTCTCGCCGCCGCGGATGATGACGTCCTTGCTGCGCCCGTCGATGCGGATATAGCCACGGGCATCGATGCGGGCGAGATCGCCGGTGTCGAACCAGCCCTGCGCATCGGTGTCGTTCAGGTGCGGCCGCCGCAGGTAGCCGCCGAAGTTCGAGCAGGAGCGCACCAGCAGCCTGCCGGTGCGCCCTTCGGGCAGCGCCGTGCCGGCCGCGTCGGCCACCCGGACTTCGACCCCGGGCAGAGGACAGCCATCGGTATTGACGGCACGCTCGTCGTCGTCTTCGAGCCGCGTCGTGGCGACCGCGCCCATTTCCGTCATGCCCCAGGCCGACACCACCTTGGCGCCCAGCGCGCTGCGCGCCTGCTCCACCAGGGCGCCGGGTATCGGCGCGCCGGCGCACAGGAAGGCGCGCAGGGTGGGGACCGCCTCGCCGGTCCCTGCCACCGTCCTGGCCAGGTCGGTCAGGAACGGCGTGGAAGCCATGGTGAAGCTGACGCCGTGCGCCCGGATCAGGTGCAGCGCCTGGCGTGGCTCCCAAATGTCCTGCAGCACCACGCTCGCGCCAAGCATGACCGGCATCATCAGCCCGTACATGAAGCCGGTCTGGTGCGCCATCGGCGATGCCATCAGGATCACGTCGCGCTCATCCAGCCGCAGGCGTTCGGCGTAGGCCACGATGTTGGCCATCAGGGTATTGGCCGAATGCAGCACGCCCTTGGGCTCGCCGGTGGTGCCGGAGGTGTAGATCAGCTGGGTGATGTCGTCCGGGCCGGGCCGATGCCGTAGCAGCCGGTCCTGCGCGCCGGCCTCGGCTTCCCACGCGGGACCGCTCAGCAGGGACGCGAAGGCATTGGCCCCATCTCCGCCGACCACCACCACGTGTTGCAGGTCCGGCAGCCCTCCCCGCAGGCCATCGAACATCGCCTCATGGTCAAACCCGCGAAACCGCCCTGGAATCACCGCCACCTTGCTGCCCGCATGGCTGAGCATGAACGATAGCTCGCGTTCGCGCAGGATCGGCATCAGCGGGTTGAGCACCGCGCCAAGGCGCGAGCAGGCCAGGTAAAGCGCGGTGAACTCCCACCAGTTCGGCAACTGGCAGGACACCACGTCGCCAGCCCCTATGCCAAGCCTGGCCAGCCCGAGGGCGATGCGGTCGGCCCGGCCGGCCAGCTCCCGATACGTCAGGCGCGTGGTGGCGCCACTTTCGACCTGCACGGCGGTCAGCGCGATCCGGTCCGGGCATCGGGCCACGCAATCGTCGAGCGCGTCGTTGATGGTGCGCTCGGGCCAGAGGCCCCGCGCGATACTGGCGGCGCGCCGCGGGGGCAGCAGTACGGCGTCGAATTCCATGGGCGTGTCTCCTCGTTCTTGTCGTCGTTCGATGGGTTGTTCGATGGGTTGTTCGATGCGTTGTTCGACAGCACGGCATGCCGTGCCATCGCCGCGTCGTCAGGCCGGCACCGCTTCCCGGCCCGCCTGCGTACGGGCGATGATGGTCTTCATGATCTGGGCGGTGCCATCGCCGATCTGGAAACCCAGCACGTCGCGCAGGCGTTGCTCCATCGGGCCACGGTCATAGCCGCCATGCCCGAACGACAACAGGCACTGGTGCACCGCGTCGTAGGCCAGCTTCGGCGCCCACCACTTGCACATCGCCGCTTCGGCCGTGTGCGGCAGGTTGCGGTCTTTCATCCAGAGCGTCTGCAGGCACAGCAGGCGGGCGGCGTTCACCTGGGTCTCGTAGTCGGCCAGCGGATGCGACACCCCCTGGAAGGCCGACAACGGCTTGCCGAAGGCCTGGCGCTGCGCCACGTATTCCCAGGTTTCCTCCAGGCTGGCCTTGGCCACCGCCAGCACCTGCAGGCCGATCAGCGCGCGGGAGAAATCGAAGCCCTGCATCACCTGCACAAAGCCTTCGCCCTCCTTGCCGAGCAGATGGCTGACGGGTACGCGTACGTTCTCGAAGAAGATCGAGCCCCGGCCGATCGCGCGCTGCCCATGGCAATCGAAGCGATTGGTGGAGATGCCGGGCAGGTCCATCGGCACCAGCAGCGCCGACACGCCGCGCGCGCCCGCCTCGACGGAGCCGGAGCGCGCGAATACCACCGCGGCGTCGGCCTGGTCGGCGGCGGAAATGGATGTCTTCTCGCCATTGAGCACGTAATGGCCGCCGTCCCGCTCCATGCGCAGCCGCAGGCTGGCCGCGTCGGAGCCGCCGCGCGGCTCGGTCAGCGCAATGGCGAACAGCGCTTCACCCTGCGTCAGCCGCTGCAGCCAGGGCCGGGCGATGTCCGGCGCGGCGTGATGGGCCAGGATCTGCCCGTTCAGCGAAGCCAGCAGGTTGATATAGGAAATACTCAGGTCGGCGCGCGCCACCTCTTCGTGGATCACGCCGGCCGCCAGGCAGCCCATGCCCTGGCCACCGTATTGCTCGGGCAGTTCGGGGGCGATGAAGCCCATCTGGCCCATTTCACGCATCAGCGCGCGATCCAGCACGCGGGTCCGGTCGCGCTCCAGGAAGCCGGGCGCGATACGGTCGGCGGCGAAGCGCCGGGCATGGCCGGCCAGCGCGACCAGGTCTTCGTCGAGATAGGGGTTCATGGTGTCTCCGGGATGTCTTGCCGCATGGCGCGACGCTGCGATGCGCCATGCGGGCGCGTTGCCTGTTCCGGCAACGGCGGATTACTTCGCGTACTTGCGGAACTCGGGCTTGCGCTTTTCCTGGAAGGCCTTGACGCCCTCGCGCGACTCTTCCGTGTCGTAGTAGAGCTTCAGCGCGTACATGCCCATGCCGGCGATGCCGCTCTGGTGCGCGGTGTCCATGTTGAAGGAGCGCTTGGCGATGGCCAGCGCCGTGGGGCTCTTCTCCATGATCTCGTCGCACCACTTCTGCACTTCGGCGTCGAGTTGCCCGTGCGGAACGACCGCGTTGACCAGGCCCATGGCGAGCGCTTCCGCGGCCGGATAGCGCCGGCACAGATACCAGATCTCGCGCGCCTTTTTTTCGCCGACCACGCGCGCCAGGAACGCCGTGCCGTAGCCAGGATCGACCGAGCCGACCTTGGGGCCGACCTGCCCGAACACCGCCTTGTCGGAGGCAATGGTGAAATCGCAGATCGTGCACAGCACGTTGCCCCCGCCGATGGCGTATCCCTGCACGCGTGCGATCACGGGCTTGGGCACGTCGCGGATGGCGTTGTGCAGTTCTTCCATCGGCAGGCCGATGGTGCCGCGGCCGTCGTACTGGCCTTCATGGGCGGACTGGTCGCCACCGGTGCAGAAGGCCTTCTCGCCCGCGCCGGCGAGCACGATGGCGCCGATCTCCCGGTCGTAGCCGGCGCGATTGATCGCGTGGATCAGTTCGTCGCAGGTGCGCCCGCGGAAGGCGTTCATCTTCTCCGGGCGATTGATGGTGATCCATGCGGCGCCGTTGCGCACGTCGTAGAGGATGTCTTCGTAGTTCATGGCGGTGGTCTCCGTTGTCGTGATCTGCGTGTTGCGTGTTGCGTGTTGCGTGTCGCGTACCGTCAGCCGTTCATGGTCAGGCCACCCGACACGCTCAGCACCTGGCCGGTGATGAAGGCAGCGTCATCGCTGGCGAAAAACGCGATCGCCCCGGGCAGGTCGTCCGGCTGGCCGATGCGGCCCAGGGGGATCGAGCGGGTGAAGGCTTCCATCAGCTTTTCCGGGTTGCCGGCGCCTTGCTTGTAGTCCGCGAACAGCGCCGTGTCGGTCGGCCCCGGGCACACCACGTTGACGGTGATGCCATGGCGGGCGTGCTCGCGGGCAATGGTCTTGGAGAACGACACCAGGCCGCCCTTGCACGCGGCGTAGACCGCCTCTCCGGACGAGCCCACCCGCGCCGCGTCGGACGCGATATTGACGATGCGCCCTTGCCGGCGCTCGACCATGCCGGGCAGCACGGCATGATGCATATGCAGCGCGCCGGTCAGGTTGATGGCGATCAGGCGCTCCCATTGCACGGGTTCGGTCTTGGTGAACGGCTTGAACACGTCCCAGCCGGCGTTGTTGACCAGCACGTCGACGGCACCGATCCTGCTCGCGGTGGCGGCGACAGCCGCATCCACGCTGGCACGGTCCGTGATATCGCACTGGAACGCCTCGGCCCGGCCGCCTTGCTCACGGATCAGGGCGGCCACCTGCTCCGCCGCTGCGGGGTTCAGATCCAGCACGGCCACGGCCGCGCCTTCGCGCGCAAAGCGCCGGCAGGTCGCCCCGCCGATGCCGCCACCGCCACCGGTCACGATGACCGTCTTGCCTTCGAGTCTTTGCATGGTGTTCTCCTTGATGGTCAGGGGTGCTATCGTGCGGCTGAAGCGTCTCGCGCCAGCAGCTATATATGTAAATATATTGACGTATACTAGGTCGACAGCTAACGCAATGCAAGCGCTACCAATCAGGAATTCGCTATGGTTAACCCCGAATTAGATGACGATCTCGCCCCGACAGCGCGCATGGAGATGGCAAACAGGTTGTTCTTCCGCCTATACCAATGCGCAAACATGTTGCATAAAACGGGATCAAGAGCCGTGGAGGCCGAAGGACTGACGACGCAGCAGTGGGCGGTCCTGGGCGCGTTGTCGCGGCCACAGGCGGAGGGCGGCATGAGCGTGGGCGACCTGGCTCGCTACCTGATGGTGAGCCGGCAGAATCTGTCGGGACTGGTGAGCCGCATGGAGCGCGATGGCCACCTGCGCATGACGCCCGACGGGCGCGACCGGCGCTCGCGGCTGGTCACCATGACCGAATCCGGCCGCGATGTCTGGCTGCGCCTGGCCCAGCCCAAGATCCGGGATTACTACGAGCGGGCGCTGACCGACTTCTCGACGGGCGACATCACCCACACGCTGCACTACCTGCTCAAGCTGCTGGAAAACATGAAGGCGCTGGACACCGAAGCGCCCATGACGGAGGACGCGGCGCCGTGACGGCGGAAAGCCGGCGGCCAAGGCCGGCGCGTTATTCCGCCTTGATGCCGCGGGAACGGATCAGTTCGGCCCAGCCGGCGCTTTCCTCGCGGATGCGCGCGGCGAGCGCCTCCGGCGTGCCGGCAACCGGCTCCATGCCCTGCCGCGCCAGTTCCTGGCGGACCGCCTTGCCGCCAAAGACCTCGCGCACATCGGCATGCAGCGCGTCGACCAGGGCCGGCGGCGTGGCGCGCGGCGCCAGCAGGGCATACCAGGAACTGACCTCGATGCCCTGCACGCCCTGCTCCGCCAGCGACGGAATCGCGGGCGCCGCGGGCGAGCGCCTGGCCTGGGTAACGGCAAGTGCGCGCAATGCGCCGGAGCGGATGAACGGCGCCAGCGTCGGCAGCGTGCCGAACAGGATCGGGACCTGCCCCCCGACCACATCGTTGAGCGCCTGGGTAGTGCCCTTGTAAGGAACATGGAGCAGCGCAATGCCCGCCTGCCGGCGGAACAGCTCGCCGGCCAGGTGCAGGCCGCTGCCCA
>NZ_JARJLM010000698.1 GCF_029335485.1 Cupriavidus basilensis | reverse complement strand
TTCGAGATCCTGCCGCAGGTCAACCAGCTGGCCTATGCGGTGGCCTTCGAGTCGCTGTACCGGGGCTGGGACCAGGCCGGCAAGCGCTTTACCGAGGTGAGCGAGGCGGATCGCAACTGGCTGCTTGGCCAGGTGCGCACGATCCGCGAGCAATACCGCCTGCCGGTGATCTCGATCGACTACTGCCCGCCCGCCGACCGCCAGTGCGCGCGCGATACCGCGGCGCGGATCCGCGCGCAGGGCATCATCCCCTATGTGGCCGACCCCGGCCTGCAGACGGTCGGCATCGGCAGCATCGAGGTGATGCCGCGCCGCGTGCTGGTCGTGCAGGACCGCGAGGCGGGCGTCTCCATCGACGATTCCGCCGGCGTGCGTTTCGTCGCCATGCCGCTGAACTATCTCGGCTATCGCGTGGACTTCGCCGAAGCCAGCCAGCCGCTGCCGGAGATCGGCCCGGACCGTTACGCCGGCGTGGTGATCTGGATGGGCGGCAATGTGCGCAATGAGCCCGGCCGCTTCTTCGGCTGGGTGCAGCGCAATATCGACCAGGGTGTGCCGGTGGTGTTCCTGAACGACTTCGGCGCGCGCATGAACGGGGCGCTGGCCGCGGCCCTGCAGCTCAAGACCGTCAAGGGCAAGGTGGGCCGCACGGCGCAAGTCGTGTCGAAGGATCCGATGATGGGCTTCGAGATGCCGGTGGCGCCGGACCGCGCCCAGGCCGTGCCGGTGCAGGTCGGCGACGCGGCGGGCTTCCGCTCGTTGCTGCGCTTGCATTCGGGCACGCTGAACTACGATGCCGCCGCGATCACCCCCTGGGGCGGCTACGTGCTCGGTCCCTACGCGGTGCGGCAAAGCGCCAAGGACCAGGACCGCTGGGTGGTGCAGCCGCTGTCGTTCCTGCGCGAAGCCCTGCGCCTGCCGGTCATGCCGGTGCCAGACGTCACCACCGAGAACGGGCGGCGCCTGCTGACCATCCACGTGGACGGCGACGGCTTTGCTTCGCGCGCGGAGATTCCCGGCGGCGGTTTTTCCGGCGAAGTGCTGTTCCGCGAGATCTGGGACCACTATCGCCTGCCGATGACGATGTCGGTCATCGAGGGCGAGGTGGCCAGCGACGGCATGTATCCGAACCTGACCGCGCAGCTGGAGCCGATCGCGCGCAAGATCTTCGCGCAGCCCTATGTCGAAGTGGCAAGCCACACCTTCTCGCACCCCTTCGAATGGGGCCGCACCGTGCCCGGCGGCACGCATTCGGAAAACGCTACCGAAGGCGACGACGACTTCCACCTTGCGATTCCCGGCTACCAGCTGGATCTGCGCCGCGAGATCGGCGGTTCCATTGACTATATCAACCGCACCCTGGCGCCTGCCGGCAAGCCGGTCAGCATGCTGCTGTGGTCGGGCGACTGCCAGCCGCCCGCCGAGGCCATCAAGTTGGCCGATCAGGCGGGCGTGCTCAATATGAACGGTGGCGATACGCTGATCACGCGCAGCAACCCGACCTGGACGGCGATCTCGCCGCTCGGCATCAACAAGCCCGACGGCACCTTCCAGGTCTTCGCGCCCAACCAGAACGAGAACGTCTACACCAATCTCTGGCACGGACCCTTCTACGGCTTCGAGCGCGTGATCGAGACCTATGAGCTGACCGACAGTCCGCTGCGTTTCAAGCCGGTCAACATTTACTACCACAGCTACTCGGGTACCAAGGTCGCTTCGCTCAAGGCGCTGCGCAAGGTCTATGACTATGTGCAGAGTCAGCCGTTGTTCCCGGTGCATGCCTCCGACTACGTGCGCAAGGTGATCGACTGGCAAGGCATGGCGGTGGCGCGCGAGCTGGGCGGCGACGGCAACGAGCCGGCTGCCTGGATCGTGCGCGGCGACGGCAACCTGCGCAATGTGCGCTGGACCGGCGCGGACGTGCCCGACGTGGCGGACTCGCAAGGCGTGAGCGGCACTTCGCCGGCGCCCGGCGGCGGCGTCTACGTGCATCTCGCCGATGGCGCCTCGCGCATCGCGATGCGTGCCGCCAATGCCGCGGCGCCCGCGGCCCCCGGGATCGCCGAGGCCAACGGCTTCGTGCGGGACTGGCAGCGTACCGGCCAGGGCAGCGCGCAGCATATCCGTTTTGATTTCAGTGGCTACACCAAGCCCTTCTTCCGCCTCTCCGGTGCGGACCACTGCCGGGTTGCCATCGGTGGCAAAGCGGTACAGGGCGTGCGGGATCGCGGCGCGCTGCGTTTCGATACCACTCCCGTTCCCAATCCCGACAATGCCAAGCAAAGCGTCGAAATCACCTGCGCCGCCTGAGCGCGAGCGGCTGCTGCCGCCGGCGTTCGTGCTGACCTTCACCGCCATGGTGGGGATCGGCCTGGCGCTGATGTTCCCGCGCGAAACCTTGCGCGAGCGACTGCTGGGCGAAGGCCGCGCCGTTGACGGTCTCAGCGTGGCCTACCTGGAAGCGTGGCTGCGCGCCACGCCCGAAGACAGCGGCTTCATGGCGGTGCTGGCGGAGCAATACGCCCGGACCGGCCGCCTGGAAGAGGCCGAGGCCTTGCTGGGCCAGCTCGAGGCGCGCTATGCGGCCAGCCGCAGTGGACCGGCGCGCAAGTCGGCCGATGCCGACCTGCCCGGCCAGATCCTGCTCACCCGTATCGAGATCGCCCAGCAGCGTGCGTTCGCCGCGCAGCCGGAGACCCCGGAACGCAAGCACTACATCGACCTGCTGAGCGGCCTGCTCGACCAGGCCGTGCCGATGCAATGGGGGCGCGGCGACCTGGAGGAGCTCGCCACCACCGCGCGCTCGATCAATGCGCTCAAGCCGGCGCAGCAGTTCTACCGCGCGCTGGCCAAGAGCGATCCCGCCCGCGCCGGGCTATGGAATGCACAGGCCGCTTCGGCGGCCCTGGCCGGCGGCGATTACCGGCAGGCGGCCGAGGCGCTGTTCGCCGCGCAGGCTCGCGCCACCGAGCCGGCCGAGCAGCGCCGCCTCTTTCTTGCCGCGCTCAAGACCCTGCAGTCCGGCAACGAGCTCGACCAGGCGCTGGCCCAGGCCGAACAGCGCGGCGGCAAGCTGCTCGACAATCCGGAGGTCCTGCGCTACCTGACCAGGCTGGCCATGGCCGCCAACCGTCCCGAACAGGCTGCGCGCTACGTGCAGCGGCTGCTGCGCCTGCCGCCGAGCGTGCAGGGCTTGCCGGACAGCGCGGCAGCGCAGCATGCCGAGGCGCGCCGTATCGCCGCCGCCCAGCCCTGGGCCGCGCAAGGCGTGGTCTTTCTCGACGGCCCGCGCGGGCTGGCCCTGCGCCGCGCGATGGGCGATGCCGCGATGCCGCGCTTGCAGCGCGTGGCGAGCACGGCGGGCGCCGGCACGCCCGCGTCGGCAGCCGGCAACCCCGCTTCGGCTGACCGCGCCGTCAATGCCGACGACTACGAACTCGCTTTCCAGGTGTTCCTGGCTGCCGGCAAGCTGGACGACGCCCAGCGCGTCGCCCAGAGCGCGGTGCAGCGCATGCCCGGCGCGGCCCGCTGGCGCGAGCGCCTGGCGCAGGTCGCAGAATGGAACCGCCAGCCCGCGGTAGCGCTCAAGAGCTGGCTCGAATACGCGCAGGCCAGCAACGACGACTCGGCCTGGAAAGCCGTGCTGCGCCTGGCTCCCAGCCTGAACGACGATCGCGCCTACCTGGCCGCGCTGCGCCATCGCGCCGGCACCGGCGATCTCCCCACGGTCGACCAGGTGGTCGCCGCCTACGAGCGGCTGGGCGAGCCCGAAGAGGGCATGGCTTTCCTGCAAAGCCTGAGCCACGGCCCGAACGCGCGCCAGATCATGGAGCGGCATGCCGAGCTGGCCGAGCGCGCCGGCAAGGACGCCCGCGCCTTCGATCTGTACACTGCCTTGCAGCAACGCTTTGGCCCGCGCCCGCAGTACGCGCTCAAGCAGGCCAACCTGCTCTATGTGCACGGCAAGCTGGACGAAGCACTGCAGGCCATGGTGCCGTCGATGCGCACCGCGCGCTCCGCCGACATCGATTTCTGGCGCACCTTCACCCAACTGGCGCGGCTGAACCAGCGCGGCGACCTGCTCGAGCAGGGCTACCGCCAGCTGATGCTGGCCATGGCCGAGACGCATGACGATCATTGCATGGCCATGCCCGCGGGCGCCGGCCGCAACGATTGCCTGGCCGAAGTGCGCGATACCGAGGAGTCGGATTTCTCGAACCTGATCGATTTCTACGACAGTTCGCCCATCGATGCCGGGCGCATCGCGGAGGCCGGCTGGCGCAAGAACGGCAAGCTCGCCTCGCTTGAGCTCGCCATCAATTACTACACCCGGGCGCGCGCCTATGGCCGCATCGCCGCCCTGCTGCAGGGCATGAGCGCAGAGCAGGTGAAGCAGGCGGAACAGTCCGGCCGCTTCCTGGCGACACGCGCCGAGTACCTGCGTGCCCGCGGCGAACGCGAGCAGGCCCTGGCGGACCTGCGCCGCGCCGCCAGCCTCCCCGATGCCGACAGCGAGACGCTGGCCGCGCTGATGTGGTCGCTGGTCGATCTCGGCTCGGACACCGAAGTGCGGGCCATGATGCGGCGCCTGAAGAGCGAGGCCGAGGACAACCCGGACCTGTGGGGCGCCTTCGCTGCCGGCAATATGCGCTTCCAGGATGGCCGCGCCTCGCTGCACTACCTGCGCAAGATGGCCGACGGCAAGAGCGCGGACCCGCTCTGGCTGGGACTGGCCGCGGATGCCTACGATGCCATCGGGCAGACCGGCACCGGGTGGCGCCTGCGCCGCCAGGCCTGGATCGACCTGCACGGCGGCCGCGCCGTGGGCGCGCGCCGTGCCTCGGATCCCCGCGGCGCGGATCCGGCCGCCGAGGAAGAGGATGCGCAGGGCGCCCCCGCCCCCGCGGAGCTGCAGCGCCAGACCGTGGCGCTCGGCCGGATCTTCGCGTCGGGCGATGTATCGCGGCGCCTGGTGACGGAATTGCTGCGCGGCGACCGCACCGTGATGGCGGGCGGCGACGCTGCTGACTGGACCGGGCCCGCCAAGCCGGCTTCGCGGCTCGGCGAGATTCCCGGCCTGCCGCCGCTGGCGTCCAGGCTGCCGCAGGGGATGGCGCAGCGCGAGGCACGCCAGCAGGCCGTGGTGTCGGTCGCCGCCAAGGAAGTGGCGCTGGCCTGGGCGCTGTCCAGCGAATCCAACGAACTGGCGCGTGCCTGGCTGGCCCGCCAATATGCGCGCCAGCTGCTGCGCCCGGCCTATGCCGAAGTCACGCTGGCGCTGGCCAACCAGGACCTGGCCACGCTCGACCGCGTGCTGGAGCGCCAGGCCGGCCGTGTTCCGGTGGACAGCCAGATCGAGGCCAATGTCCAGCTCGGCCGGCTCGGCGCCGCGCAGACGCTGGCCTTCGAGACGCAGGATGCGGCCCGCACGGACGACAACCTGCAGGAGACCCTGCAGGACGCGCTGCTCTTCAATGCGCAAGCCATCGAGCCGCGCGTGACCTACCAGCGCCAGAATCCGCTGAGCTATTTCGATTACAGCCTGGGCGGCGGCGTGCGCCTGTGGGATGGCTACGACCTCAACCTGCGCGGCGCCTGGCGCACCCAGCGCAGCCTCGACCAGGCCCAGCTGAGCGGCGTGCCCGCGGCCGACCAGCGCGGCGAGCTGTCGCTTGGCTACCGCGGCCAGCACGTGCGCTGGCGTCTCGGCGTCGGCCGCCGCGATGGCCTGGCGAGCATGACCACCGCGCGCTTCACCGGCGAGTGGCTGGCGGGTAACCGGCTGAGTTTCACCACGCTGGCCGGCATCAACCAGCAAGCCGACGAATCGGCGCCGCTGCGGGTCGGCGGCGCCAAGGACGTGCTCGGACTGGGCGCGAACTACAACCTGAGCCTGCGCGAATTTGCCGGCGGCCGCATCGAGTACAGCCGCTTCCGTGGCCAGGACGGTTCCGCGCTGGGTCACGGCCTGGTGTACGACCTGGAGGCGGGCTATCGCATCCGTACCGCCTACCCGGACTACACGGTGCGACTGGTCGGCACGCACGCCTCCTACGATGCGCGCGGCGGCACGCTCAGCAGCAAGCTGGCATCGCTGGTGCCCGCAGGCGACGGCGCCACGCCCGGCTTCTACATGCCCCAGGGTTTCACGCAGGTGGGTGCGACCTTTGGTTTCGGCACCCAGCTGCTCGACGACTACACGGGCAAGTGGCGCCCGTTTGCCGAGATCGGCCTGCTGCACGATACCCGCGCCGGGCAGAACTTCCGCGCGCAGCTGGGCGTGGCCGGCAAGCTCTTCGGCAGCGATCACCTGTCCATGTATGTGCAGCACGAAACCGCAGCGCGCAACGGCGGCACGCCGCTGACCGCGGTCGGCCTGCGCTACAAATGGCTTTACTAATCCGGGCGGGCACGCGGTTGTGCCGGTTCACTGTATGCAATAGAGAAGGGGAGATAGTCATGGAAACAACTAGCACGAAGCGCAACCGCGCCGCACGGCTGCTGGGCTGGTGCGGTGCGCTGGGCGCGGCCCTGTGGCTGGCCGGATGCGCGGTGACCGATGTCGGCCGCGCCCCCGCGCTGCCGGCGGGCGAGTCGCTGGCAGTCCTGCCGATCGTCAACTACACCGAGACGCCGCAGGCTGGCCTGCGTGCCGAGGCGATCGCCGAGAGTCTGCTGAAGACCGGCGGCATCGCCAGCGTCAAGCGCTATCCGGCCAGCCTGAACCCGGAAACGCTGTTCGAGCCGGCCGAGCGCGAGTCGGTGGGCAAGGCGCTCGAATGGGCGCGCAGCCAGAAGGTGCGCTACGCCCTTACCGGCGCGGTGCAGGAGTGGCGCTACAAGGTCGGCGTGGATGGCGAGCCGGCCGTGGGCATCTCGCTGCAGCTGCTGGACGTGAGCACCGGCGAAGTGGTGTGGACCGCCACCGGCAGCAACAGCGGCTGGAGCCGCGAGTCGCTGTCCGGCACCGCGCAAAAGCTGCTGCGCCGCCTGCTGGCGCCGCTGCGCCAGGGTTGAGGTGCGGGAGAGCGTGATCGTGGCCAAGACAGCCGACAAGATACGGGAAGGACAGGGCATTGGCGCGGGCGGCCGCTATCTGCGGTTGCTGGCGCCCGCCACGAGCGGACCGGTCTCGCTGGCCGAGCTGGTGGCGGCGATGACCCTGGCGATGGGACTGGGGTACCTGGTCCTGCCCCAGAACCCCCTGATGCTCGGGCTGGGCTTCCCTTGGGCATGGCTGCTGCCGGTCATCCTGGCGTTGCGCTACGGCACGCTGATCGGCGTGGGCAGCGTGCTGATGATGCTGGGCGGCTGGTTCTTCTTCCACCAGATGGGCGCGCAAGCGGGAGAATTCCCGCGCCCGTTCTTCCTGGGCGGCTTGCTGATGGTGCTGGTTGCCGGGCAGTTCGGCGATGTCTGGGGCACGCGGCTGGCGCGCGCGCGCGCCGTCAACCGCTACCTGGAAGAGCGGCTTGCCGCGCTGACCAAGAACCACTATCTGCTGCGCGTTTCGCATGCGCGGCTGGAGAACGACCTGCTGGCCAAGCCCACCACCTTGCGCGACACGCTGTCGCAGATGCGGGCAGTGACGCTCGAAGACGCCGCGCCCGGCAGCGGCGCGCTGGTCGGTGCGCGTCCGATGTTGCAGGTGGTGGCGCAGGCATGCCAGCTCGAAGCCGCCGCGCTATATGCGGTCGACGGCGACAAGGTGTCCGCCGAAGCGTCGGCGCAGGTCGGCCCGGCGTTCGCATTCGACGTGAACGACGTACTCGTGCGGCATTGCCTGGAGACGCGCGAGCTGGCGCATCTGCAGGCGGGCGGGCTGTCGCACCAGTCGCAGGATCATCCCA
>NZ_JARJLM010000697.1 GCF_029335485.1 Cupriavidus basilensis | reverse complement strand
CAAACCGGCGTGGCCGGCGGCGGCGCCTACCAGCGCCGATTGAGCTGCACGCCGAAGATGGAGCCGGAGGTCTGGGAAGCCCAGGTATCGACAGGCGTGGCAAAGGCGATGCCATCCACGTCGTTGGCCCGGCTGTAGGTGTAGAAGGCCCGCAGGTTGGCATTGCCGGCCGCCTTGCCAAGCGTGATGGTAGGCGCGATGGTGAACGCGGTGCGTTGGCCGCTGGCGCCGAAGCCGGAGGAAATCTGGTCGTGCGCCACCTCGAAGCTCAGCTTGAACTGGTCGCTGGCGATATAGGCCGGACGCACGCGCGTGGCCACCCATTGCAACGTGCCCACCGACGAGCGGTCGAACTGCATGCTGGACTCGACCGCGCCTGCCAGCCCCAGGCCCGAAGGCTTCTTCCATTCCATCGACTCGGCCACGCGGATGCGTGACAGGGCGGGCCCCATGCCGGTGTAGCCGGTCAGGGCATTGCGGCTGCCTTCGCCATACTGCATGCCGAAGCGGTTGATGCCGGCGAGCACGTCCTTCTGCTCGTGCATGGCCGATACCCACCACGCGCTGCCGGTCTGCTGGACCAGCGGCTGCGCTTCCACCCGTGTATAGCCGAGCTGCACCGAACCCTTGTCGTTGGTGGAGATGGGCGCGGTGCGCAGCGAGTGGTAGCTGGGCAGGTTGGCGCCATCGAGGTCATTGCGCGCGGTGTACTGGTAGTTGAGCGCGATGTCGCCAAAGCGCGCATTGTCCACGCCGAAGCGCATCGCCGGCGAGGTGGGCGGCAACAATCCCGACGACATCAGGAAGGACGAGTTCTCGCGCCGGCCGGCCCACATGGTGGCCCCGTCCAGCACCGACAGGCCGCTGACCGCGGTATAGATCTGGGGCAGCAGGGCATAGGGATCGACTGCGGCGGGACGGCCGTTGACCGATGTGGCATCGGTGCCCTTGGCCTGCGCCACCAGTTGCACCTGGCCACCGCCGTCGAGCGCGAACAGCGATTCATTGAGCTTGACCTCGCCGGAGCTGCGGCAGGCCAGCCCGCCGCCGATGCCGGTGGACAGCGTACCGCCGCCAGCGCAGGCGCGCATGGTGGTGGTGCGGTCCTCATAGGCGGCGCGCCCGCTGTAGCTGAGCCGCCAGACCTGATCGCCGGCGGGATCGTCGGCCGGCAGTTGCGAGACCAGCGCGAATTCCTCGCTGACAGGTGCCTCGGCGCCATTGCCATCGGCTGGCGGCGGTGTTTCAGCCA
>NZ_JARJLM010000696.1 GCF_029335485.1 Cupriavidus basilensis | reverse complement strand
GAGGCCGGCGCATGCGCCAGCCTCGCCTAGCAAGACCAAGGACGCAACATGGGTAAGGCGACTGGCTTTCTCGAATTTCCGCGCCAGAACGAAGGTTACGAGCCCGTAACCAAGCGCGTGAAGCACTACAAGGAATTCGTTTTCGCGCTGTCCGACAGCGAAGCGAAGATCCAGGGCGCACGCTGCATGGACTGCGGCATTCCGTTCTGCAACAACGGCTGCCCGGTCAACAACATCATCCCCGACTTCAACGATCTGGTTTACCGCCAGGACTGGAAGTCGGCGATCGAGGTGCTGCACCAGACCAACAACTTCCCCGAGTTCACCGGCCGCATCTGCCCGGCACCGTGCGAGGCTGCCTGCACGCTGGGCATCAACGAAGCCCCGGTCGGCATCAAGTCGATCGAGCACGCCATCATCGACAAGGCCTGGGAAGAAGGCTGGGTTGCCCCGCAGCCGCCCAAGCACAAGACCGGCAAGACCGTCGCCGTGGTCGGCTCCGGCCCCGCCGGCATGGCCGCTGCCCAGCAGTTGGCGCGCGCTGGCCATGACGTGACGGTGTTCGAGAAGAACGATCGCATCGGCGGCCTGCTGCGCTACGGCATCCCCGATTTCAAGCTGGAAAAGTGGCTGATCGACCGCCGCATGGAACAGATGCAGGCCGAAGGCGTGACCTTCCGTGCCGGCGTGATGGTGACCGACGGCGAACTGCCGGCCGGCATCAAGAGCTATGCGCGCGAGACCATCTCGGCCCAGGCCCTGCAAGACCAGTTCGATGCTGTCGTGCTGGCCGGCGGCTCCGAAGTGCCGCGCGACCTGCCCGTGCCTGGCCGCGACCTGGCCGGCATCCACTACGCGCTTGAGTTCCTGATCCCGCAGAACAAGGAAGTGGCTGGCGATGCGCCCAACCAGATCCGCGCCGATGGCAAGCACGTCATCGTGATCGGCGGCGGCGATACCGGTTCGGATTGCGTGGGCACTTCGAACCGCCATGGCGCCGAATCGGTCGTCCAGTTCGAACTGCTGCCGCAGCCGCCGGAAGAAGAGAACAAGCCGCTGGTGTGGCCGTACTGGCCGATCAAGCTGCGCACCTCTTCGTCGCACGACGAAGGCTGCGACCGCGACTGGTCGGTTGCCACCAAGGAATTCATCGGCGAGAACGGCAAGATCACCGCGCTGAAGGCCTGCCGCGTCGAGTGGAAGGACGGCAAGATGCAGGAAGTGGAAGGCAGCGAGTTCATCCTCAAGGCTGACCTGGTCCTGCTGGCAATGGGCTTCACCAACCCGGTGGGCTCGCTGCTGTCCGCCTTCGGCGTCGACACCGACGCCCGCAAGAACGCCCGTGCCAGCACCGAAGGCGAGCGCGCCTATCACACCAACGTGCCCAAGGTGTTCGCCGCTGGCGACGTGCGCCGCGGCCAGTCGCTGGTGGTGTGGGCGATCCGCGAAGGCCGCCAGGCCGCGCGCTCGGTCGATGCCTTCCTGATGGGGCATTCCGAACTGCCGCGCTGATGCGTTGATGCGCTGACGAATTCCCTTCGTCGCAAGACCCGCCCCGCGCAAGCCGGGCGGGTTTTTTTATAGCGCGCTCAGGCTGGCTGCAGCGTGCGGCACATCAGCACTGCGTCGTCGCCGTAGGCCGACAGTTTGGCCGACAGGGCGGCGCCGACGGGGACCAGATTCTCGTACCCGAGCCTGCGCCACCAGGCCGCTGCCGATTGCACGGCGATCAGGCGCGACGAGTCCAGCCCGGTTGCCAGCGCGGCCAGCCGCGCCGCCTGGTAGAGCGACTGTGCCAGGCCCTTGCCCTGGCCGTCCGGCGCCACCGCCATGTCGTGCACGAACCAGGTGAGCGCCGCGGGTTCGCCATCCCTGTCCCAGTGCCGCTCCAGCACGCCGTCGAGGGGCGGCAGGCTGTCCTGCGGCCACATATGGGTGAACAAATAGGCGG
Organism: Cupriavidus basilensis; assembly: GCF_029335485.1. GTDB lineage: Bacteria > Pseudomonadota > Gammaproteobacteria > Burkholderiales > Burkholderiaceae > Cupriavidus > Cupriavidus basilensis_E. Next base: position 5,699 of record NZ_JARJLM010000696.1, on the reverse strand, counting down.
CCAGCGCTTCGTCCCGGTCCGCGTGCGCGGCCACCCAGCAGGTGGCCGGCGACAGCGCCAGCCGGCTGGCCAGCGCGGCGCCGGATTCGAGCAGGATGTCGCGGTAGCACCGGGCCTGGATCTCCAGCACGGCGGGCAGGTCGGTGGGCCGCATGGGCCGGAGGATGTATTCGCTCATGGTTGGCGATTATAGACAGCGCTGCCTGCCGCAGCCGTGGCGGTCCGGCAAGGCGGCCGCGATCGGCTGCCCGTGCAAGGGCGCATTCAAGCGCCCCCGGCAAACATAGGAAAGCGGCCGTGCCGAAGCCCGCCGGCGGAGGCTGGGCAAGGGCGCCCCGGCCTTTCCACAGGGTTGTCCCGGCTATGGTTAACGTGGTCTGTGCGGTCCAGGGCAATCTTCGTAGAATGACCCGGACATTAAGAACAAAGACTGCCTCGCTAACCCCCCTTTTCAGCCGACCCAGGTGTCGCGGGCAGTGCCCGCGGCTCGGAGGAATTGATGTCCGAAGTGCGCATTTTCTTGCGGCTTTGGCGAGGTAAGGCGACGTTGCTTCACCCCGCCGCAATGCCGGTTCGTTCGCGGTTTGCCTTGCACGTCTGGCTTCGGCTCTTCATGGCCATTGCGCCCGTTTTTTGCACGCTCCGGCAGCGCGCGTCATGCCGTCTTGCGATTGGGCCGAGGGGGCTGGCGTTCTGCATCGCCAGCCTGCTGTCAGCCGCCAGCGGGCCTGGCCTGGCCCGGCCGGCAGTGCTGCAGGCAGTAGCGGCCCAGGCTGCATTCAACCGGCCCATCTCGTTTCCGGTCAGGCCGATCCGGCTGGTCGTGCCGTTCCCGGCCGGCGGCGTGCCGGATGCCGTGGCGCGCCTGCTGGCCGAGCGTCTGGCGGTACGCCTTGGCGTGCCGGTGGATGTCGACAACCGGCCCGGCGCGGGCGGCACCACCGCCGGCGATGTCGTGGCCAAGGCGAATTCCGACGGCCATACCCTGCTGTTCCACCAGGCCAACATGCTGATCCAGCCTGGGCTGGAGCCGGTGCCTTACGACGTGGTGCGCGATTTCACGCCGGTGGCGCGGGTGGCGACCATGCCGCTGTTCCTGGTGATCGATGCGCGCCTGCCGATGCGTACGCCGCAGCAATGGCTTACCGCGGTCAAGTCCAGTCCGGCATCCTATAGCTACGGCTCAGGCCAGGCCGGCAGCCCTGCCCACCTGTATGCCGAGTATGCCGTGCACGATGTGCCCAACGGGGTGCCGCTGGTGACGGCCAAAGGGGAGGGGGCGGTGGTGCAGGAGATGCTGGCCGGCCGCGTCAGCGCCTGTTTTTGCTCGTTCGCGGCGGTGCAGGCACATGTCAGGAGCGGCAACCTGCGGCTGCTGGGCGTGACGGGTGTGGCGCGCTCGCAACTGGCGCCGACCGTGCCCACCCTGCAGGAATCGGGGCTGGACGGCTATGGCGCCACGGCCTGGTTCGGCGTCATCGCTCCAGCCAGGACACCGCATGCCATAGTGGCGCGGCTGGCCAGCGAACTCGACAGCGTGATGGGCGAGCGTGAAGTGCGGGATCGCCTGCTGGCGGCAGGACTGACGCCGTTGCGGGATTCGCCGGAGGCGTTCGCCACCGCGATCCGCGCCGAATCGATCCAGTGGCAGGTGATCCTGCGGCAGGCCAGCGGCCAGACCGAGCCATAGGGGCTTCCAGGCAATCCAGGCGCGCCCCGGAAGCCGCCAGTCACCCCGCGCAATTGTGATGAAACAATTATTTGCGATTCCTGGATGTGAATTGCGGCCCACTGGCACGGGCAGCGCTAGGTAGTAGCCCTTATAATGGCGGACTGCCCAACACGGTGCCAACGTGACCGAATCCGCCTCAAACCTCGTCGAGCTCAAAGCTGTCGATTTCGCCTACGCGGCGAACGGCAAGCCTATCCTGTCGGGCCTTAGCATGCGCTTCCCGCGCGGCAAGGTGGTGGCTGTCATGGGCGGCTCCGGCTGCGGCAAGACCACCGTGATGCGCCTGATCGGCGGCCAGGTCCGGCCGCAGAAGGGCGAAGTGCTCTTCAATGGCGCCAATATCCCGGCGCTGGACCGCGGCGATCTGTACGCCGTGCGGCGCCAGATGGGCATGCTGTTCCAGTTCGGCGCACTGTTCACCGATCTCTCGGTGTTCGACAACGTGGCCTTCCCGCTGCGCGAACATACCGACCTGCCCGAGAGCATGATCCGCGACCTGGTGCTGATGAAGCTCAACGCGGTCGGCCTGCGCGGCGCGCGCGACCTGATGCCCTCGGAGATCTCCGGCGGCATGGCGCGGCGCGTGGCGCTGGCCCGCGCGATTGCGCTCGATCCCGCCTTGCTGATGTATGACGAGCCCTTCGCCGGGCTCGACCCGATCTCGCTGGGCCTGACCGCGCGACTGATCCGCAGCCTGAACGATGCGCTGGGGGCCACCACCATCATCGTGTCGCACGACGTCAACGAGACCTTCCTGATCGCCGATTACGTCTATTTCATCGCCAACGGCCGCATTGCCGCCGAAGGCGAGCCCGAGGCCCTGCGTGCCTCGACCGATCCCTTCGTGCATCAGTTCGTCCATGCCGAGCCCGACGGCCCGGTGCCGTTCCACTATCCGGGGCCGTCGCTGGCCGAGGACTTCTCGAGCGGAGCGTGGCGATGATGGGATTCTTCACGAGCATCGGCTCCGCCGTGCGGCAGTCGGTCAGCGGCCTGGGCCATGCCACCCGCATGTTCTTCACGGTGCTGGCCATGTCGCCGGCGCTGCTGCGCCGCTTCCGCCTGGTAAGCGACCAGATTTTCTTCGTCGGCAACCTGTCGCTGGTGATCATCGCCGTATCGGGCCTGTTCGTTGGCTTCGTGCTGGGCTTGCAGGGCTACTACACGCTCAACCGGTACGGCTCCGAGCAGGCGCTGGGCCTGCTGGTGGCGCTGTCCCTGGTGCGGGAGCTGGGGCCGGTGGTGACCGCGCTGCTGTTCGCCGGGCGCGCCGGCACTTCGCTGACGGCCGAGATCGGCCTGATGAAGGCCGGCGAGCAGCTGACGGCCATGGAAATGATGGCGGTCAATCCGCTGCAGCGCGTGATTGCGCCCCGATTCTGGGCTGGCGTGGTCGCCATGCCCGTGCTGGCGGCCATTTTCAGCGCCGTCGGGGTGCTCGGCGGCTACGTGGTTGGCGTGCAGATGATTGGCGTCGATGCGGGCGCCTTCTGGTCGCAGATGCAGGGTGGCGTGGACGTACGCGCCGATGTGCTGAACGGTGTGACCAAGAGCTTTATTTTTGGCATTGCGGTGACGTTTATCGCCCTGTACCAGGGTTATCAGGCCAAGCCCACGCCGGAAGGCGTATCGCGCGCCACCACGCGTACCGTAGTGATTGCCTCGCTGGCCGTGCTGGCGCTGGATTTCCTGCTGACTGCGCTGATGTTCAGCTGACCAGCCGGTGCGGTCGCCGGAGCCGGAGTACTTGAAGAAGAGACGCAGATGAAAAGAAATACACTCGATTTCTGGGTTGGCCTGTTTGTCGTGGCGGGTTTCGTCGCGCTGCTGTTCCTGGCGCTGAAGGCCGGCAATATGAGCTCCCTGTCGTTCCAGGATACCTACACGGTACAGGCGCGCTTCGATAACATCGGCGGACTGAAGCCGCGCGCGCCGGTGAAAAGCGCCGGGGTGGTGGTGGGCCGGGTGGCCGATATCCGCTTCGACGACAAGACCTACCAGGCCACCGTGTCGATGAAGCTGGACAAGCAGTACCAGTTTCCCAAGGACACCTCGGCCAAGATCCTGACCTCCGGCCTGCTCGGCGAGCAATATATCGGCCTCGAGGCGGGCGGAGATCCGGCCATGCTGGCGGAGGGCTCCCGAATCACCATGACGCAATCGGCCGTGGTGCTGGAAAACCTGATCGGGCAGTTCCTGTATAACAAGGCCGCGGACGCAGGTGCCGGCGGCAATAGCAACAACAGCAACAATGCGAGCGGCAGCGCTGCCAGCGGTGCCGCAGGGGGGGTGAAATGAACGGCAAGGGTCTTCCCGCGCGCTGGCGCGCGGGCCGGAAGTGGTTGCTGGCGGCGTCGGCCGCCTCGTTGGTGGCGGGCTGCGCGACTGGCCCCACCGCCAACCCCAAGGATCCGATCGAGCCGTTCAACCGGGAAGTCTTCCGCATCAACGAAGATTTCGATAAGGGCGTGATGCGCCCGGTTGCCCAGTTGTACACGGATTACATCCCGTCGCCGGTCCGTACCGCGATCGACAATGCCTTCTCCAACGTGAGCGACGTCTATTCCGCCGTCAACAACCTGCTGCAGGGCAAGCCGACCCGCGCTGCCGAGGACTCCATGCGCGTGGCCATCAACAGCGTGCTGGGCATTGGCGGCCTGATCGACATCGCCACGCCGGCCGGGCTGCCCAAGTACAAGGAAGACTTCGGCCAGACCCTGGGCGTGTGGGGCGCGCCGGCCGGTCCGTACCTGGTGCTGCCCCTGTTCGGGCCCAGCACGGTGCGCGATACCGCCGGCATGCTGGTCGACCGCCAGATGGATCCATCAGCCTATCTCGACCCCGTCTGGGCACGCAATACGCTGACCGGCGTGCGCTTCGTCAGTACCCGGGCCTCGCTGCTGGGCGCCACCAACCTGATCGAGCAGGCCGCGCTCGACAAGTACTCCTTCATGCGCGATGCCTATCTGCAGCGCCGCGAGTACCAGATCTATGATGGCAACCCGCCCGAGCACGATGAAGATGGCGGGCCAGCCAAGACGCCGCCGGACGCCACGCAGGAAAAACAGGCGTTGCCTACGTCGCCCATGCAGATGCCCGGCGGTATCCGCCTGCGCTGAACGACGTCTGCCCAGGTCCGTGTCCGGGCTGTGAGCAGTGCAACAAATTATGTAGATGTGGCGCCGGATGCCCCGGTGCCGAGAACTCCCCGGGCTCGTCCGGTATCCAACGTGGGGAATGACCACTACCGGCCTTGATGCCGGGATGCGCAAGGGCCGCCGTACCGCGGCGTCCACTGCGTTTTGATCGACAAGGACAAAATGATGCTGAAGCGACTGTTGCTGCCTTTTCTTACCGTGGTTGCCTTTGCTGGCGCCGCCCATGCCCAATCGCAGGATGCCAGCACGCCTGACGGGCTGGTCAAGGCCGTGGTCGGCGAAGTGATGGCCTCCGTCAAGTCGGACAAGGACATGCAGGCCGGGAACATCAACAAGATCTCGGCGCTGGTGGAGCAGAAGATCCTGCCCAACGCGAATTTCCAGAAGACCACCCAGATCGCGATGGGCCGCAACTGGTCCAAGGCCACGCCCGAGCAGCAAAAGCAGATCACCGATGAGTTCAAGACCCTGCTGATCCGCACCTATTCCGGCGCCATCTCGCAGATCCGCGACCAGACCGTGCAGTTCCGCCCGTACCGCGGCAGCCCGGACGATACCGACGCCACCATCCGGACCCAGGTCATCAACAAGGGCGAGCCGATCCAGCTCGACTACCGCCTCGAGAAGACCCCGCAAGGCTGGAAGGTCTATGACATCAACGTGCTGGGCGCCTGGTTGACCGAGGCCTACAAGGGCAGCTTCAACACCATCGTCGGCCAGCAGGGCGTGGATGGCGTGATCAAGACGCTGCAGGACCGCAACCGCCAGCTTGCCAGCGCCAAGAACTGATTCCGCAATTCCGCCCGCCA
>NZ_JARJLM010000695.1 GCF_029335485.1 Cupriavidus basilensis | reverse complement strand
GCGACCGAGACGGTCGGCTACTTCCGCAGCGGACCCGGCACCGGCGCGCTGCAGTTCACGGTCGGCTACGACTATCCACTGTCCAAGCGCACCGGGCTCTATGCCTACTACAGCCGTATCAACAACCACGGCAACGCGATCTACGATTTCGCCATCAACCCTGCCGGCGTGAAGGCGGGGGCCGATCCGCAGGTATTCGCGCTTGGCATGCGGCACAACTTCTAGCCGACCGAATCATAAGAATCGGAGGGGAAGGACATGCCGTGGGAGAGTCAGCGCCAGACCCCGGCGCCAAGGTGGGGCCGGTGGCGGATGCGCTGGCGGGCGCGCATCGCCTCGACATCCTGCTTGGCAGCCGGTTTGCCTTCGTCGCGGGGCATATGGACGTGGTCGGCTTCATCGCGCTGTCGGTGCTGTTTGCCGCGCACGTCATCTTCAGCAGCGCGACTGGCTTCCGGCCTGCCAGCGGCTGGAAGGCTCCAGGTACCCGTGATCGCTAGCCGGCCCCGGTGTGTGCGGACGGCCGGCCGGCGATGGGCGCGCAGCTCGGTGCCATGCTTGGCTTGAGCGCCACTGCAGCGCGCCGGGCACGCCATTGTCATTTGAAAAGCCAGCGCGCAACGAGCCGCGTGTAGCGCGGCATCACCACATAGACCATCAGGAACACGATTGCCGCCGTTACGGCCGCCTTGTCCATGAATGAGTCATGGGCGAAGCCGAGGTGCGCGAGCATCGGCACGACGACCCATGGTACGACGATGCTGAGGGGCAGGATGGCGCTCCACGTGACGAGCCACTGCTTCCACGCGGTCGGCACCTTGACCGGCGAGTTCTTCTGCGTGAACCAGAAATCGAGGCCAGTCCTGATCTCGTAGCGGTCGCCCTGCCGCAGCGACGGCCGCATTCTTTCGATATGTTGGCGGCGTACTTCGGATTCCATCCATGCGTTGAGGCTCCTGAAGTCGGCGAAGCGAACGATGGTCGCATATTCGCGGCTCATGCCGACCGGACGGATTACATCAGTGCTCAGGTAACCGGGAAATCCAGAGCATGCGAGGCGAATGTCCGCGAGCCACGCTTCGTACTGCTCGACGGACTCGGGCTCGACCTCGTGGACAATGATGCTCGTGACGATTTCCTGCGGATTGAGGGTGGTCGGGTTCATCGCGCTCCCGGTGGATGGCGGCGACCGTCAGGCGATGCGCACGAGAATCGCTATTGGCATGCACGGCGACGGCACGGTGGCTGGGACTCACCATCATACGCGGAATGCGGTTCAGAAGGCCGGCGCCAGAGCGAGGCGCTCGAGCGGCAACTGGGCGAGATGCATACGCGGTTCTCGACGGACCAGGAGCGCACCCGCGAGCAGGTCGCGGTGGCACAAGAGCGGGTCAGCGACACCGAGCGCCGCGCGCTGCGCGAGATCGACCAGGAGCGCACGCTGCGCCAGAAAGCCGAGCTGGCGCTCGCGGACCTGCGCACTGAGCTGGCGGCGGTCCAGGCGAGGGTGCCGGACGCCGCCGTGGCCAGTGCCGAGGAACGGGCAAGGCAGCTGGCCGAGCGCGACACGCTCAGCCTGCAACAGGCGCAGGCGCAGCAGGCGCAGACGGAGGGGCAGGCGGTGCAGGGCAGGCTGCGGGCGGAACTGGAGATGGCAGCCCGGCGCGCCGAGCGAGCCGATGCGGAAGCCACCGCGACGCGCCGCCTGGTATCGCCCAGGCGCCGGGCGCCGGAGGCAGCATGCAGGAAGAGTTCGGGTACAAGGATGCGGCCGGTCGATGGGTCGCGGGGTTCGGCTCCCGTCGCGATGCCATCTCGGCAGCAGCGCAGATGGGCATGACGCAGGCGGTTACCGCGGGCTTTAGCCCTGAGCCTCCGTCCTACTTCGCGCGGTTCGAGGCGACGAGGATTCTCGAGCGGATGCTCGCTGGCATGGCCTTGGGCGAGCAGGAGGGCAAATTGATTGGCAGCGATCAAGCCCAGGATGTGCTCGCCCCCATTCTCGCGGCAACGATCGGTGATGGCTTTCCCGACCGCGAGTCCCCAGCGCCATGGAAGCTTCAACTGGATCTCATGAATCGGCTGCAAACCGCGGTCGCTGCGTGGATGGGAGAGAACCACCTTGCGTTCGCGCCGCCTAAAGCCGTGGTGTACGGATCGGAGCAACTCCACGTCGGCGGCACGAATCTGGACGTGCCGCTTCGGTAGGCCTTTGGGGGGAGCCTTGATTTCGGCGAGATTTACGACGGTTCGCAAGCCCAGCAGCGATGCGAGGTTGAAAACGACAGCACTCTAAAACATGAAGGGCTAGCATCCCTAGTAGTCGCCGCGGCGGCCGAAGAGGGCAATAATGACGATTCAGGCCATCCCTCAGCTTGATCATGAAAATCCTGTTTCTTGTGCGGCATGCCAAATCGAGTCGCGACGACCCGTCCTTGCCCGATCGGCAGCGTCCGTTGGACGATCGCGGCCGCCATGACGCGTCCAAGATGGGCAAGCGCCTGACTGATCGCGGGGTGGAACCCGATCTGCTCGTGTCGAGCCCGGCGCTGCGTGCGCTGACCACGGCACAGCTCATCGCCGACGAGATCGGCTACCAGCGCAAGGACATCGTCGTCGATGAACGCCTCTACGCCAGCAGCCCGGACAACTTGCTCGCCGTCATCTGCGCACTCGACGACAGGCTAGACCGCGTGATGCTCTTCGGCCACAATCCCGAGTTCACCGACCTCGCGCACCGGCTATCGAGCACGATCATCGACATGCCCACATGCACCGTCGCGGCGTTCTGCTTCGACGCAAAGGCGTGGGCGGATGTCGCGGAGATCGGCCCGGCGGAGGTGAGGATGGACACACCGAAGAGATAGTGCAGAGTTCGCCGCGGAGCGCGCGCCCAAACATGGCCGCCAGGCCCGCTACGGCCGCACCAACAAGCCCGTCGATGCCGCCTTGCGGAAGAACACGCCAAAACTGGGACATCAGACCACCGCCTTGCCGCTTGGTCAGCCCCCGGTTTGGCGCGGTATCCAATCCCAGGGGAAAAATGAGGGTTGACCAAGGTTCGCGATAGTGCACTGTGACGCATATCATGAATCCGAGCCAACCCACTCAAAGTCCGATAATCGCCCATAGCATGTTGCGAAGCAGCAAATCACCTTGTTGCCGCTCTTTTAAAAGAGTATTGTAAATGCATGTTTAAGGGATGCGGACCGGCCACCCACCTCTCCTGAACGATCGCAATCGCAACGCTCAACACTTGGAGCCCATCATGCAAGCCCCCATCAACCCGTCGACAGACCTCGATACTCATCACAATGTCGCCGGCCTTTCCGACCGCGTCGCCTTGGCCATCACGATGACGTTGCGCTTTTTCGCCGATACATTTTTTGCCAAGCGCTATGGGAACCGCGCCATCGTGCTCGAAACCGTGGCGGCGGTGCCTGGAATGGTTGGTGGCATGCTGGTCCACCTGCGTTGCCTGCGCTGGATGGTGGCCGATGAAGGGTGGATTCGCACTTTGCTCGAGGAAGCAGAGAACGAACGGATGCACCTGATGACGTTCATCCAGATCGCCCGGCCGAGCTGGTTTGAGCGAGTCGTGATCTTGCTCGTGCAGGCCGTCTTCTTCGTGACCTACTTCCTTCTGTATCTGGTGTCCGCCCGGACCGCGCACCGGCTGGTTGGATATTTCGAAGAACAAGCCGTGATCAGCTACACCCTCTACCTAGCCGAAATCGACGCTGGTCGCGTCGAGAACGTTTCCGCCCCAGCCTTCGCGATCGAATACTGGAATCTGCCGACCAATGCCCGCCTGCGTGAGGTGGTGGTGGCAGTGCGCGCCGACGAGGTCGGTCACCGTGATGTCAACCACGGCTTCGCCAACGCCCTGACAACCGGGGCAACCTTCAGTCGAGCTGCGTAAGCAGAGCACCAAGACAACGAGATGCCCGCCGTCGACCGGCGGGCCTTTTTCGGCCCAACTGGGCTGAGCCTGGCCGACCTGCAGGCGGCGCTGGTGCCCGGCTGCAGCCAGAAGAGCGGCACTGCGGTGATCGCCCGTCCTGCCGTTGCAGGCGCAGGCACCTGGTCAAGCGGATCCCTGTTATATCGAGTCGCCGCCAACTTCTCTCACACCTGTCCGCGATTGCGCGAAGCCACAGCAACGGTGGTCGGCGACTCGGCGAGCGGTACGAATCGTCGTGTCGGGCCGTCGAGGGCATCGATGCTGCCCTTCTCGATGTCGTAAACCCATCCGTGCAGATTCATGCGCCCCTGTTCGAGTGCAAGTGCCACGGACGGATGGGTGCGTAGATTGGCCAGCTGCGCGATCACGTTCTCTCTGACGAGACCGTCGAGCTTAGCGTGAGGGGTATCGAACTGATGCGCGGCGTTGATCGCTTTTGCAGCATCTGCATGATGCAACCAGTTCGCGACCGCCGGCAGGTGATCAAGACAAGCGCAACGCGAAATCGCGCCCATCGCGCCACAGTCGGAGTGCCCGCAGATCACGATGTCCTGCACGCCCAGGACCGCGACCGCATACTCGACGGTGGCCGAAACGCCACCGGGTTCCGGACCGTAGGACGGCACAATGTTTCCGGCATTGCGAATGACGAACAGTTCTCCCGGCTCACGCTGGGTGAGGAGCTCGGGCACGACCCGGCTGTCCGAGCAGGTGACGAACAGTGCCTTCGGATTTTGTGTCGTTGCGAGTTGCTTGAAAAGCTCGACTCGTTGAGGATAGACGTCGCGCTGAAAGCGCAGAAAGCCGTCGATGATGTCACGCATGGCGTCCTCCAGATTCAAATATGGGATACAGGCACGACCGTTCGATACTCCGTCATGCCGGTGCGCTGCGATTATCGCCGATGTCAAGCTTGAGGCAGCGCCTTCGCGCCGCCCCCGCCGGCGGCGGTTGAATACGCCATGTCAGGAGGCGCACCGGTTAACGCCGCCGATCCCTTTGCCGTGGTCGTCGAGCAGCTCCGCCTCATTCAGGTCGAGATGCAGACCGGTCCGCTGGCTCGCCGGCATGCGTGTCCGGACGGAGGGCGGCGGTGGCGATCTGCACCGCCGGATGGCATGGCGATCCTCGATCCGGAGAACGGCAAGGTCTACAGCGCGAAGATGTCCCTGTCGGACGACGGCAGGAAGCTGAACGTGCGCGGCTTTCTCGGCATCAGCCTGCTCGGGCGGACGCAGACGTGGATGCGCGAGTGAGTGGTGGGCGAGCGTTGATGCGATGAAACCGGGCCGTTGCCGGCCCCCAATCAGTCGGATCAACGGCGGCATCCATTGTTAACTGCATGCCGATCCAGATCGTTTTGGCGCCGGGTTCGCCATCACTCTTGCGCCCAAGGAATCTGCCCAAAGAGGCCACCAGACGAATCATCTGATCGAGCGTAACTGGTGGGTCTTTTTAAGCCTGATCGTATCAATCTGCAGCAAAAGGACGATTACCCCAAATCAAAGAGCGTTGGTTCCAGTGGCGCCTTGCTGCCCGTCCTCACTCGTGGCGGGACGTTCCGCACGAATGCCAAACCAGCACATCACGGCTCCCACCAGCAGCAGTGCGGCAGCGAAGCAGAGCGATAGATGCATGCCGCGCATGAAGGCTTGCGGGGCAGTGTCGTGCACCAGGTAACCGAACCCCGCCACGCCGAGCATGCCGCCTACCTGCCGCGCCGAGTTGAGGACGCCGGAGGCGATGCCGGCGCGGGAGCCATCCACGGCTGAAAGCGTGACATTGGTCATGGTCGGCACCATCAGCGCGATGCCGCTGGCGGCCAGCAGCATCGGCGGGGCGAGCAGCCAGTAGGGGCCGTCGATGCGCACCGGCAACAGCATCAGGTAACCCAGGGCGGCCAGGAGCAATCCCAGCACCATCAAGTACCTCGCGCCCATCCGCGTGATCAGCCGGCCGGCGAGCACGTTGACTGCCATCAGCACCACCGTCATCGGGAGGAACGCCAGCCCGGTCTGCTGTGGCGATAGTCCTTGCTGAAGCTGGAAGAACAGGCTGAAGACAAAGATCTGGCCATAGTAGGCAAAATTCACGATCACACCGGCGAGCGACGCCACCCTGAACGCGGGGATGCGCAATAACGCCAGCGGCAGCATCGGCGCAGCACTGCGTGATTCGATGCGGATGAAGGCGGCCACCGACGCCAAGGCCAGCCACAGCCCCGCCTGCACCCAGGCGTGTCCCCAGCCGAGACGGCCGGCTTCGGTGACCGATGCGGTGAGTGCGGCCAGTGCCAGTATGGCCGCGCCTTGCCGGGGCCAATCCAGGCCGCGGTGATGTCCGCCGCCATCGGCGGCGACATGGCGCAACGTCAGATACAGGCCAATCAGGCCCAGCGGCAGGTTGATCAGGAAGATGCTGCGCCAGCCGAAGTGGGTCACCAGCAGGCCGCCCAGCACCGGCCCGGCCGCCAGCGAGATACCGCCGATCGCACCCCACCAGCCGACTGCGCGGCTGCGTTGTTCGCGCTCGGGAAAGGCCCTCTGGAGCATCGACAGCGAGTTCGGCACCAGCAGCGCCGCGCCAATGCCCTGGCCCAGCCGGGCCGCCACCAGCATCGGCAGGCTGCCCGCCGCCCCGCACGCCACCGACGTCAGCGTGAACAGCGCGAGCCCCATCAGGAACACCCGCCTGGCACCCAAGCGATCTCCGATCGCTCCGCTGGTCAGCAGCAACGCCGCGAACACCAGCGTGTAGGCGTTGATCACCCATTGCAGCCCGGCTACATCGGTGGCGAATCCTTGCCGCAAGGTATCCAAGGCGACGTTGACGACGCTGACGTCCAGCAGGACGACGACGAAGCCGAGCGCAGCAGCCAGCAGGGTGGCCCGCTGCGCATTGGTGGTAGGCATGGCATTGATTCCAACGATAGGATCTACGGATGCTAGGCTGCAGCCATGTCTGCGTAAATTCTATAAAATCTCCACCAAACCTGGAGAAAACGCACAGATGCTCGATTGGGAAAATCTTCGCCACTTCCTGGCAGTCGCCCGCACCGGCACGTTGTCCGGCGCAGCGCGCGATTTGCAGGTGGATCACGCCACGGTGAGCCGCCGGCTGGCCGCGCTGGAAGCCGGGCTGCAAGCGCTTCTGGTTGAACGCTTGCCGCGCTCGTGCCGCCTGACGCCGCTTGGGGTGTCGGTCTTCGAGCAAGCCAGGACGATGGAGGCTGCCGCATTCGCTATCGAGCGGCAGACGCGTGCCAGCCACGAGCCCGCGAGCGGCAAGGTGACGCTCAGTGCGCCACCGGTGCTGACCACGCATCTGCTGGCCGGCCGGCTGGCGGACTTCCGCGCGGCTTATCCCGGTATCCAGCTCTCCGTGTCGGCGCAGGCGCGCGCGGTGTCGCTGACGCGCCGTGAGGCAGACGTAGCGCTACGCCTGGTTCGGCCCAGCGAGTCGAGCAGTGTGGTGCGCAAGCTGGGGCAGATGCCATTCGCCTTGTACGCAAGCCTCGACTATCTGCCATTGCGCAATCCTCGCGACTGGACCTTTATTGCCTACGATGCGCAGTTCGCTGACATGCCGCAGCAGCGCTGGCTGCTGGAGCTGGCGGGTCCACGGCCCGTGGGCTGCGAACTCAGCGACATCAGCAGCCATCTGGCCGCTGCCCGTGCAGGAGCGGGCGTGGCAGGCCTGCCTTGTTTCCTGGGGGATGCCGATGCAGGCCTGGTACGGCTGGAGCATGAGGGCGCTGCATTCTCACGCGACATCTGGCTGGTGGTGCACAGGGACTTGCGGCGCTCGGCCGCTGTGCGCGCGGTGATGGATTTTGTTAGCGAGGTAGTGGCCGGGCACGGCGCATTTGGATCCGCTCCGGAATAGGCACACAGGCTCTCAAACGGCTGCATAGGGTCGGTCGGTAAGAGCCGACCGGCTCACGACTGGTGGAGGTCGCTTGCCGGCCAACCGAGGGCACTCACTGGAAACGCGTGAACGACCGTAGTCGGGGGCTAGTCGGTCATGGGCGGCTGACGACCCTGCCGTCATCGAGTTCGATGCGCACGTACGCGACTCCAGCCGCGCCCGTGGCGACGCCGCGCGGTTTCGCAGGTACTACGCGTGCGGAGGTCATGAAGCGCTTGGTCGGTGATGCCGATCCAAATGCCGGACCAGTATGCCTACTTTGCGAACGTGCTTTGCTGGTACGACCAAAAGCGTCATCCCAGCACCATGGCGTGCGGAGGCGCCTCATGCGGCATTTTCGTGCTGACAAGTGATGTGACCGTCCATAGGATCGATGAATGCGGTCTGCCGGCTGTGCGAACCGTAAGGGAGTCAATAGGCGAACCGGCAACTGAACCGGCAACATTAGGCTGGTTCTTGCGAGCAAGATGAAAGCTAAGTCTATGTATAATATGGAATTTTATGAAATAAGTTACCGGAACCGGAACCGGAACCGGAACTGGCAACTTGACTATGCGATCCGATACGATCGAACTGTACGATAACCCACGTCACTTCGAACCTCTCTTGCCGCAGAAACGTGTGGAGGAACTTGTGTCCGCCACACGTGTAGTGATTGAAAAGGCTCACAAGTTGCAGGGCACGCTAAGTCACTCGGCACGTACGCGGCTGCGCGAGTTGGTGCGCTCAATGAACTCCTACTACTCGAATCGAATCGAGGGTGAGAGCACGCATCCCGTGAACATCGACCGAGCGTTGCGAAAGGACTTCTCTGCCAAGCCAGAGACGGCGAAATTGCAACGTCTTGCAGTGGCTCATATCGAGGCGGAGCGCGAACTCGAAGGTCTGGTTGTAGATGAGGCCAACACCTTAAAGGCGGATTTCCTGCTACTTGCCCATAAAGCGCTCTACGGTCGGCTGACACCCGAGGACCGGTCGACGCACGAGGGGGGGGTCATGGATCCGGGCCAATTGCGCGTTGTCGACGTGACTATTCAACAGCATCACGCTCCCACGTACTCATCGCTGCCGCGCTTCATGGAAAGGATGACTCAAGTCTACGGGCGGCTGAATGGACTGGATGCGCTGCTTTACTCGATCGCCGCTGCGCACCACCGTGCGGTATGGACTCACCCGTTTCGGGACGGCAATGGCCGTGTTGCACGTCTCCAGACGCATTGTGCCTTGTTCCCCCTGAGTGGCGGGCTTTGGTCGGTGAATCGCGGGCTCGCTCGCAAGCGCGACGACTATTACGCCCTATTGAAGAACGCAGACATGCCTCGTCATGGAGATCTCGACGGACGCGGAAACCTCAGCGAGCGTATGTTGTGGGAGTGGTGCCGATTCTTCATTGAACAATGCGATGACCAGGTTTCGTTTATGACGTCACTGCTTGATATCAACGGACCACGCGAGCGCATTCAGGCCCTTGTGGTCTTCCGCAGCCAGCTAGCCGCTTACCCGGAATATCGCCAGGAGGCCGTGCTGCCGCTTCACCATCTTGTGGTCGCAGGCCCCGTGCCGCGGGGGGACTTCGTTCAGATGACCGGCCTAGGAGAGCGGACAGGCAGAAAGCTGCTGTCTCAACTCCTAAAAGACGGTCTTCTGATCTCAGAAGACCGTTCGCATCGAGGCGCCGTGGGAATCGGGTTCCCTCTGGACTCGCTGAGCTTTCTTTTTCCCAACCTCTACCCCGAGGCCGCGACAAGCGTAGAGACGTTTTAAAAGAGGCTACAGATCGGCCGGGCGTTGTCAACTTGCCGATGGCGAGACAAGGCAGTGGCATGTTGGACCACTGCTCAGGAAGCGTCCGCTGCAGAGCAATTCTATTCACTGGCAGCATAGGTCAGTTGTGCCCTCGGGAGTCTTCTCGTCTTCGCTCCCTGACAGCGACGGATCCCGCCAACGCCAAGCGCCACCCGCATGTCGCCCCCGTACCCACCAGCTACCGCCACAGTCGCGAAAGATCATGCGGGAAGCGCGCCTTCAGCGGCAACTGGTTCACCAGCCAGCCGGGCGGAACCTCGCCGTCGACCGCGGCGGAAACCAGCAGTGCGTTCTGCGCGCCGGCGAATGGCATACGCAGGTCTTCCGGCAGGCGGCGCACGCGGTCCGCGGCGTTGACCACCTTCGCGGGCAGCCAGTGGCCGTCGGGAAGTTGCAGCTTCAGGGGCTGGCCCGGTTTGGCGTAGGCGGCGTCCACCGGGTCGAGGAAGATCAGGACCATGGGGTCGGCGGTGCGCTGCAGCCGCATCAGGACCGTGCCGCTGCCGACGTTCTCGCCTTCGTTGACCACGACATCGGAGACCACTGCATTCTCCTGCGCCTGCAGGCGCAGGGCCTGGAGGCGGCCGTTCAGCCAGACTTCTTCGGCCTTCTGCATCGCATTGTCGCGGGTGGCGGGCGGCTGCAGGCGCAAGGATTCCTCCCGCTGGTCGAAGGCGAGTAGCTCGGATTCGCGCTGGTCGCGCTCGCTGGCCGCGGCGAGCGCTTCTCCCTGTGTCGCGGCACCGTCCTGCCGCAGGCGTTGCACCGTGGCCAGCTTTTCCCTGGCCCGGTCGAGCTGCCGCACCAGGACATTGCGCAGCCCGCTGCCGGCGGGCGCCACCGAGCGCTCTGCGCCGGCCGTCAGGGCTTGCAACTGGCCCAGGCGCTGGCGCCATTCCGGGTTGTCCATCTGCAGCAGCAACTGCCCGGCCTTGACGGTGTCGCCGTCTTTGACTGCCAGATGCTCGACCCGCGCGGCGTCGCGTGCGCGGATCTCGACCACGGGCAGGATGAGCTGCGCGGGCGCCTCGATCACCCATGCGCCGTAGATCAACTTGGCGAAAAACCAGACGAAGGGGCTCGCCACCAGGAACAGGATCAGGTACCAGCGCAGGCGGAAGGCGACACGCTTGCCCGGTGCGTACAGCACCTTCAGCCCTTGTTCCTGCGTGGGGCTGCGCTCCTTGCTGCTGTCGAAGCGTATCTTCATCATTGTTCGGCTCCGTTGGGCTGGCGAGGGTAGTCGCGCCAGTCTTGCCAGTCGATTCCCGTGATGCCGTAAGGGACCAGCCTGGCTTGCCAGTCCGTGACCTGTGCGTCCATCTGCTTGCGCGGGGTGCCGGCCCAGCTTTCCTCGGCCGGTAGCTGCCTTTCCACGCTCTGCGCCAGCCGGAAGCGCAGCTTGGGCCAACGCCGCGCGATCTCGCTCGCCAGCGCGGCGCTGCGCTGCGGGTTGCGCGTGTAGATCATCAGGCTGACATCGCGCACGCCGAGGCTGGGCAAGGCGCAGGGAATGCAGGTACGGGCCTGCGCCGGCGCCGCGAACCAGCGATGGTGGCTCGACAGGGCGACGGGCCAGGGGCTGGCGGCCACTACTGCGGCCACGGTAGCGAGCCAGTCCTTCAGCCGGCTGTCCGGCACCGGCATGCCGAGTTGCTCGACTTCCAGGTCCAGGTGCAGGCCGGCGAAGCGCATGTCCTTCAGCTTCCCGATCAGGTCGAGCAGCTGGCCACGGCCGGCCGGCTTCAGCCAGTCGGGATCGCCGAGCAGCAGGTAGATGCGCATGCCCTGGCCTTGCGCGGCATCCAGCAGTTCGCGCAGCGCGTCCTTGCTAGCGGCGAGGTTGTTCACCTGCGCCGCGTCCAGGCCGACGTAGACCTGCCGCATGCCGGCCGCGCGCAATGCCGCCAGTTCGGCGGGCCGGCGCGACCTGTCCAGCAGCGCCTCGCTCTTCCATACATAGATGCCCTGCGCCCAGCGGGCGCCTGCCTCAGGCGCCGCCGCGGGGGGCGATGCCCGCGACGGTGCCTGCGGGGATGCGGACACCGCCTGCGCGCGCAAGGGCCGCGCTGCGGCGTCGGGCTGCTGCTGCCAGCGCAGCAGGCGCTCGCCAAGCAGGGCCTCCGACTCGGGGCCGCCATCGCTGAACAGCCGCAGTGCGGCATCCTGGGTCCACCAGCCGTGCCACGCCTCGATGCGCGCGAAGGCGGCCTGGTAGCGCTCGCGCTCGGCCGCCTGCAGTTGCAGCAGGGCCTGGTCGCCGTCCAGGCCCTGGCGGGCGCGCCGCTCGCGCAGGCGCTCGGTAGCGGTGGCCAGGCGCGCATCGCTCTGCAGCGCGTCCAGCACGGCAGCGGCATGCAGGCGCAGCGCCTGCGTCAGTTCGACCAGCAGATTGCGGCGTTCCGCCTCGAAACGGGCCATGGCGGCGTTGTAGCGCGCTTCGCTGGCGCCGCGGCGGCTGCCTGACGCGCCGACGACGTCGAAGGGCATGGAGAAATTGATGCTGGCGACCAGGGAGTGTCCGAGATTAGGCACGCCGGCGCGATCCGACAGGTAGTAGCCGACGCTGGCGCTGGACTCGATGGTTTCGTACCAGCGCTCGCCGCGGCCGCCGCGGGCCTCTTCCAGGCGGTTGGCCGCGCTGGCCACGCGGGGATTCTGCTCGATCAGGTTCTGCCATGCCGGGAAGGGCGCCGGGCCGGCGGCCAGGGCCTCGTCGACGGCGGTGGCGTCGGCGGGAACCGGTGTTTGCGCGAGCAGTTCGAGCCCGGTGCGATACGCGTCGACGCTTGCCGTCGTCATGCAAGGCTTCAGGGTGGCCTGCCACTCGTTGCGGGCCTGGCTGGCATCGGCCGCCA
>NZ_JARJLM010000694.1 GCF_029335485.1 Cupriavidus basilensis | reverse complement strand
TACCCTTCGCGCACACGGTGTCGACCGTGCTCTCGCCCACCACCCTGGTGCAGCCGGCCGCGAGCCAGCCATGACCCCCGGCAACTTGTGGGACAGTCGTTTCCGGCGCGTGCTCTATCGCGTCGTGGCAGGCATCATCGTGTTCCTGGCGCTGGTGCTGGTGGCCTTGCTCGCCGGCGCCTCGGCCAACACGGAATTCTTCGACCGCTATTTCACGCTGCTGTTCAAGATCAACCTGGTGATCGGCGTGCTGCTGGTGCTGATCATCAGTGCGCTGGCGGTGAGCCTGTGGCTGCGCTACCGGCGCGGCAAGTTCGGGACGCGGCTGATGACCAAGCTCGCCGTGTTCTTCGGCGTGGTGGGCGTGCTGCCGGGCGTCCTGATTTACCTGGTGTCGCTGCAGTTCGTCTCGCGCAGCATCGAGTCATGGTTCGACGTGCGGGTGGAAACCGCGCTCGAGGCCGGCCTCAATCTTGGCCGCTCGACCATCGACACCGCGCTGTCGGACCTGCAGGGCAAGGCGCGGCTGATGGCCGACCAGCTCAATAGCGCGTCCAACGTGGCCACCTCGCTGCAGCTCAACCGGCTGCGCGAGCAATATGGCGTGCAGGAAGCCGCGATCTTCACCGGCAGCGGCCGCGTGATCGCCACCGCCTCGAGCAACTATGCCTCGCTGGTGCCCGACCTGCCATCCGGCGTGCTGGCCGAGCAGGCGCGGCTCGCGGGCGGCTATGCGGCAGTGGAGGGCGGCACCGATCCCGCCGTCGACGGCCACCGCCAGCCCGAAAGCGCCGACGGCAGCCACCTGTACCGGCTGCGCGTCATCGTGCCGCTTGGCCCCGCGCCCGCCGCGCAGAGCGAAGCGCAATCGCCCGCCGAAAGCGTCGGCAAGCCAGCCTCGAAGGCACCGCTCAACGCGGCCAGCCGCTGGGCTGGCTCGGGTCTGTCGGTGGAACGCCGCCCGGAGGACGCGGCGTCGTCCGGCTTCGGGCTGATGGGCGAGACGGTGCGCGAAGAACGCTATCTGCAGGTCGTGCACCCGGTGCCCGCGGCGCTGGCGCGCAATGCCGACGAAGTGCAGCGCGCCTACCAGGAATACCAGGAGAAGGCGCTGGGCCGCACCGGCCTGCGCAAGATGTATATCGGCACGCTGACGCTGACGCTGTTCCTCGCGGTGTTTATCGCCGTGATGCTGGCGCTGCTGCTCGGCGGGCAGCTGGCGCGGCCGCTGCTGATGCTGTTGCAGGGAACCAAGGAAGTGGCCGAGGGCGATCTCTCGCCCAAGCGCGAGCTCAAGAGCCGCGACGAGCTCGGCATGCTGACCCAGCAGTTCAACATGATGACGCGGCAGTTGTCCGAGGCACGCATCGCGGTGGAGCAGAACCGCAGCGCGCTGGAGAAATCGACGGCTTACCTCGAGAGCGTGCTGCAGAATCTCACTGCCGGCGTCTTCGTGTTCGACCGCCGCTTCGTGCTGATCACCGCCAACCCGGGCGCCGAGCGCATTTTCCGCCAGCCCTTCGCCAGCGAGCTGGGGGAGCCCATCGACAACATCCCGGTGCTCGGCACCTTCGGCGATATCGTGCGGCAGGCCTTCTCGGAGCAGAGCACCAGTGAAATGCTGGGCGGCGCGCAGCACTGGCAAAAGCAGATCGAGCTGCCTCAGGGCGACGAGGAACAAGCGCTCACGCTGCTGGTGCGAGGCGCGCGCCTGCCGGGCGGGCGCGGCGACGAACAAGGCGAACCCGGCTATGTGATCGTGTTCGACGATATCTCGGATGTGATTTCCGCTCAACGCTCGGTGGCCTGGGGGGAAGTGGCGCGGCGCCTTGCGCACGAGATCAAGAACCCGCTGACCCCGATCCAGCTCTCGGCCGAGCGGCTGCAGATGAAGCTCTCGCCAAAACTGGAAGGACTGGATGCCGATGTGCTCAAGCGCGGCGCCACCACCATCGTCAACCAGGTGCAGGCCATGAAGCGCATGGTCGACGACTTCCGCGACTATGCGCGCACGCCGCCAGCGATGTTGCAGTCACTGCAGATCAACGCCCTGGTGGCGGAAGTGCTGCACCTCTACGGGATCGACGACACCGGGCCCCACGAGCATGCCGTGATCCATCCGTCGCTGGCCGCCACCCTGCCCGAGATCAAGGGTGATCCGACCCAGCTGCGCCAGGTGATTCACAACCTGCTGCAGAACGCGCAGGATGCGGTGGCGGACAACGTGACGGCCGCTAGGGCGGCGCCCCATATCGCTCTGCACACCGAGACTGTAGAATACAAAGATTCTGCCGGCGAAGACCGGCAGGCTGTCAAGCTCACCATTGCGGATAACGGTCCCGGTTTCGCCCCGCGCATCCTCAGTCGCGCGTTCGAACCCTATGTGACCACCAAGGCCAAGGGAACCGGCCTCGGTCTCGCGATGGTGAAGAAGATCATTGACGAACACGGCGCACGCATCGAGTTGCGCAATCGCATGGAGGGCACCGAAATCATCGGGGCGCAGATCTCCATCCTGTTCGTTAAACTGGCATAGTCATTGTTGCGGCCCCGAACCCGGTCAGCCGCGGTGGGGTCAAGAGGGGAAGTATGGCAACCATCCTCGTAGTCGACGACGAAATGGGTATCCGGGAGTTGCTCTCGGAAATCCTCAGCGACGAAGGCCATGTGGTCGAAGTGGCAGAAAACGCGCAGAAGGCGCGCGAGTATCGTGCCGGCAATACGCCGGACCTGGTGCTGCTTGACATCTGGATGCCCGATACCGATGGCGTCACGCTGCTCAAGGAGTGGTCGGCCCAGGGCCTGCTCTCCATGCCCGTCATCATGATGTCGGGGCACGCCACCATCGATACCGCGGTGGAGGCGACCAAGATCGGCGCGCTCAATTTCCTCGAGAAGCCGATTGCCCTGCAGAAACTGCTGTCCGCCGTCGAACAGGGCCTGGCGCGCGGCATCGAGCGCCCGCGCGCAGGGGCGGCGGCCGGCGCGGCGCTGCCCGCTGGCGGCAATAGCGAGGGCACGGCGGCGGCGGCCGCGGAAACCGCGGCCGAAGCGGCCAACGGCAACCCGCAACGGCTGCCCGAAGCCGAGATGCATTTCTCCTTCGACATGCCGCTGCGCGAAGCACGCGACCTGTTCGAGCGCGCCTACTTCGAATACCACCTGCTGCGCGAGCACGGCAGCATGACCCGCGTCGCCGAGAAAACCGGCCTCGAACGCACCCATCTGTACCGCAAGCTCAAGCAGCTCGGCGTGGAACTCAGCCGCAACAAGCCGGAGCCCACGGAGCAGTAAAACGGCGGCGCACAAAGCGCTTGACGCGGTCAAAATGCGCTGCTATGATTTCCCTTCTTTGGCCCGGTAGCTCAGTCGGTAGAGCAGAGGATTGAAAATCCTTGTGTCGGCGGTTCGATTCCGTCCCAGGCCACCAGCATTGCGAAAAAGCCCAGGATCTGAAAAGGTCTTGGGCTTTTTTCATTGCGTTGGCGTAGGGCGGTAAAGCGCCGGGCCGGATATCAGGCCATTCACGCACGCATCGGCGCATCATGCCAGGGCAATCGGTACATCTGCTGCCGATGGTCCACGACACCATCCGGTTTCCACATCAGCAATGCCAGCACGCAGCACAGGCCATCCGCTGTCCGTGAAAGCCTCCCCTGCAATCTCAGTCCCCGTATGGCACCAAGGCCCGGGCAATGGGCCAATGGGGTTGCGCCGATGGCCATGCCGAGAGCATCGAGTTGGGCTAGCTCACTGGCCAGATGGGCACCAGTTCGACGATCGGCTCATGCCTGCCTGCATGCGGCGAGAAGCCGTACGGATTGCTTCGGGCGAGCAGAAGCAACCGGTGTGAGTAACACGCATGAGGGCCCCTGGAATCAAGCCGCGAGGGCAGCATTCCGCCTTGGTTGATTTCACGTTCCCACGCCCGGCCATACCGCTGCTTCAATGACCGTTCCGTTGTTCTCCACCTCATGGGGACCCATCAAACCGGACCGCCACACGACACCAAAAACGCCCTTGCGTTGTCGCTGCCCACCGCCTAATGTTTAGGCACAAAATCGTCCATCCGCCCCTCCGCCAGTGCCATCGCGCCTGCGATTATCGGCATTGCGTCAATTACCCCCCGAATCCGGCTTTCGCATCTGGTCCTGACCTCCGATTTCGTCATGCCGAGCCGCGTATCCAGGCAATCCACATAGCGATCCAGCAAAACACGCCGCGCATTCGATACCCCAGGTTCATTCAATACTAGCCACGCGTGCATTGACGCTGGACGGCGAAAAACGGAACACTGCGCGCTCCCGCCTGCCACTGCAAACCCAATGCGCGCGCCTTCCTCCGCTGTCACGACCGACCCTGTCCGCTCTGCCGAACCGCATGGCCCAAGCGTACCCGCGCCTGCGATCACGCTCGCCAGGCGCCTGGTCGCCGAGGGGCTGGGCACAGCGCTGCTGGTAGCGGTGGTGGTAGGCTCGGGCATTCGCGCGCAGCAACTGGCGGGCGGCAATACCGCGCTGGCATTGCTGGCGAATTCGCTGGCCACCGGGGGCGGGCTGATCGCGCTGCTGCTCGCGCTGGGGCCGATCTCGGGCGGGCATCTCAACCCGGTGGTCACGCTCTCGGCCATGTTGCGCGGGGCGCTGCCAGCGCGCGATGCCTGGCGCTATGCGCTGGTTCAGACCGGCGGCGCCATCGCGGGAACCGCGTGCGCGCATGCGATGTTTGGCGAGCCGATGCTGGCGTGGTCGGCGCAAAGCCGCACCGGGGCGTCGATGTGGTGGAGCGAGTTCGTGGCCACCTTCGGGCTGATCGGCGTGGCGATCGGCACCGGGCGCAGCCGGCCCGGCCTGGTTCCGTTTGCGGTGGCGGCCTATATCGTGGCAGGCTACTGGTTCACCGCGTCGACGTCCTTCGCCAACCCTGCCTTGACCCTGGCTTGCGCGTTCACGGCGACCTTTACCGGCATCCGCGCGATCGATGTGCCGGGCTTCGTGCTGGCGCAGATGGCAGGCGGGCTGAGCGCCA
>NZ_JARJLM010000693.1 GCF_029335485.1 Cupriavidus basilensis | reverse complement strand
GGCGGCTGGGGCCCGCGCCGCAAGCCGATGGCGCTGGTGCGGGAGATCCTGCGCTCGCCGCTGAAGGACCTCACCGTGGTGGCCTACGGCGGCCCGGAGGTCGGCATGCTGTGCGCCGCGGCCAAGGTGCGCAAGGTGGTGTTCGGCTTCGTCTCGCTCGACGTGATCCCGCTGGAGCCGCATTTCCGCGCGGCTCGCGAGCGTGGGGAAATCGACGTGTGGGAGCTCGACGAGGGCATGCTGCAACTGGGGCTGCGCGCCGCCGCCGCGCGCCTGCCGTTCCTGCCGACGCGGGCCGGGCTCGGGACCGATGTACTGGCTCACGGCCCCCAGCTCAAGACCGTGCGCTCGCCCTACGCCGATGGCGAGGTGCTGCTGGCGATGCCGGCTATTCCACTGGACGCCGCGCTGCTGCACGTCAACGAGAGCGATGTGCTGGGCAATACCCGCATCGACGGCCCGGATCCCTTCTTCGACGAATGGTTCGCGCGCGCGGCGGGCCATTGCTATGTGAGCTGCGAGGTCCTGCATGACCGGCTGGAGGACGAAGACCTGGCGCGGGCCCGCAACAACCCCTTCGAGCGTGCGCTGGTCAGCGGTGTGGTGCACGTGCCGGGCGGAGCGCATCCCACTTCCTGCGGGCCTGCCTATGGCTTTGACCTGCCGCAGTTGAAGGCCTACTGCGCCAGCGCCGAGCAGGAGGCGGGCTTCGCCACCTACCGCAAGGACGTGATCGGCGATACCGAAGCCAGCTACCTGGACAAGGTCGGCGGCATGGGCCACGTGCTGGACCTGCCGTTGCCGGTCCTTTGAACCCGTCACAAGGAGAAGGAGCCATCGTGAGCCCCACTCGACAATTCACTCTCGCCGAACTGATGATCGCCGCCGCGGCCCGGGCCTGGCGCGACGACGGCGAGGTCATGGCCACCGGCATCGGCACCGGCCCGCGCATCGCGGCCGGGCTGGCCCGGCTGCTGCACAACCCCGGCCTGATGCTGACCGACGGCGAGGCCTACCTGGTGGAAGAGCCGGTGCCGCTCGGGCGTCGCGAGCCGGGCTTCAAGGTGCGCGCCAGCGGCTGGATGGGTTATGCGCGCGTGTTCGACTGCCTGTGGGGCGGACGCCGGCATGCACTGGTGATGCCCACCCAGGTCGACCGCTTCGGCCAGGCCAATATCTCCATGCTCGGCGGTACCCATGCGCAGCCGAAGAAACAGCTGCTCGGCGCGCGCGGCTTTCCCGGCAACAGCATCAACCACGCCAATTCCTTCTTTGTCCCGGCGCATAGCCCGCGTGCCTTTGTCGCCGGCGAGGTCGACATGGTGTGCAGCGTGGGCTATAACCCGGCACGCCAGATCGAAGGCATGCGCAGCTTTGTCGACCTGCGGGTGATCGTGACCGACCTGTGCGTGATGGACTTCACCGGACCGGACCACGCCATCCGCGTGCGCTCGCTGCATCCGGGCGTGAGCCTGGAACAGGTGCGGGCGGCCACAGGCTTCGCACTGGCCAACGCATCCGGGGAAACACTGCCGGAGACCGCCGCGCCCACCGCGGAGGAACTGGCCGTCATCGTCCGGCTCGATCCGCACAACCTGCGTGCCACCATCGTGCGCGACAACCCGGCCGTCCGCGTCGCGTGAGGAACACCATGTCATCGCAAGCCACCGCACCCCTTGGGCTGGGCCCCAACGCCGAGGTGCTCTTCGAGGCGGCCGACGGCGTGGCCACCGTCACCATGAACCGGCCGCAGTACCACAACGCGCAGAATTCCAGGATGACCTACGCGCTGGACGAGGCGTTTCGGCGCGCGGCGGGGGACGACGCGGTCAAGGTCGTGATCCTGCGCGGCGCCGGCAAGCACTTCTCGGCCGGGCACGATATCGGCACCCCGGGGCGCGATATCGGCGAGTCGTTCGAGCGCGCCTCGCTCTGGTACGATCATGTGGGCAAGCCGGGCGGCGAGATGCTCTACGCCCGCGAGCAGGAGGTCTACCTTGGCATGTGCCGCCGCTGGCGCGACCTGCCCAAGCCAACCATTGCCATGGTGCACGGTGCCTGCATTGCCGGCGGCCTGATGCTGGCCTGGGTGTGCGACCTGATCGTGGCGTCGGACGATGCGTTTTTCGCCGATCCGGTGGTGCGCATGGGGATTCCGGGCGTCGAGTACTTCGCGCATGCCTATGAACTCAACCCGCGCATCGCCAAGGAATTCCTCTTCATGGGCGAGCGCATGGAGGCCCAGCGCGCGTACCAGATGGGCATGGTCAACCGCGTGGTGCCGCGCGCGGCGCTGGATGCCACCGCGCAGGGCATGGCGGCCAAGATCGCGCAGATGCCGCGGCTGGGCCTGACCCTCACCAAGCAGGCCATCAACCACGTGGAAGAGCTGCAGGGCAAGCGCGCGGCCATGGATGCCGCCTTTGCCTGGCATCACTTCGCCCACGCCCACAACGAACTGGTCAGCGGCGACAAGCTGGGCGGCTTCGACGCGCGCGCCATGGCGGCGTCGCAACGCACCGGCGAGGAGAAGGCGGCATGAGCGCGGCGCCCCTGCACACCGCGCTGTGCGACTTGCTGGGCTGCCGTTACCCGATCGTGCAGACCGCCATGGGCTGGGTGGCCGATGCCCGGCTGGTGGCCGCCACCGGCAATGCCGGGGCCTTCGGCTTCCTGGCCGGCGCCACCATCGAGCCGGGCGCTGTCGAGCAAGAGATCCTGCGGGTCAAGGCGCTCACCGCCCAGCCGTTCGGCATCAACTTCCATATGTTCCAGCCCAACGCCGACGAGGTGGTCGAGATGGCCATCCGCCACCGGCTGCGCGCGGTCAGCTACGGGCGCGGGCCGGACGCCGCCATGATCGGCCGGCTCAAGGCCGCGGGCGTGGTGTGCATGCCCACCGTGGGCGCGGCCAGGCACGCCGCCAAGGCCGTCGAGCTGGGCGCCGACGTGGTGACCGTGCAGGGCGGCGAGGGCGGCGGGCATACGGGAGGCACGCCCACCACGCTGCTGCTGCCGCAGGTGCTGGACGAGGTGGCGGTACCGGTGGTGGCCGCAGGCGGCTTCTTCGATGGCCGCGGGCTGGCGGCGGCGCTCGCCTACGGCGCGGCGGGGATCGCCATGGGCACGCGCTTCCTGATGTCCAGCGAGTCGCCGGTGCCGGCGCAGACGCTGGCGCGCTACCTGGCGGTCAGGGACGCGGCGCAGGTCCGCGTCTCGCTCGCCATCGACGGCTTGCCCCAGCGCATGATCGACAACCGCTTGCTGCTGGCGCTGGAGCAGGCCGGGCCACTGCGCCGCACGCTGATGGCGCTGGCCACCGCCCGCCAGTGGCGCCGGCACAGCGGCATGGGCCTCGCGCAGATGCTGGGGACCGCCTGGCAGGCGCTGCGCCAGCACGACTACACCGCGGCGCAGACGCTGATGGCGGCCAACGCGCCCGTGCTGATCCAGCGCGCCATGGTCGAAGGCCATCCCGACGAAGGCGTGCTGCCGAGCGGACAGGCCGCAGCGGCCATTGGCGCCATCGAATCCTGCGAACAGATCGTGGCCCGCATGGTTGCGCAGGCGCAGGCACGCCTGGCCACCCTGGCCGGGCAGGCGCCGGAAGGCAACCTGGCGGGTCCGGCCAGCGCAAGGCCGGACCGCCGTAATCCCATCCAAGCCATCCATTGAAGGCAGACGTTCATGACAACGACGAGATCAAGCGAGCCCGTAGCACAGGACGGTGCCGGGCCCTTCCACATCGAAGTGCGGGACGGCGTGGCGGAGCTGGTTATCACCCACCCCCCGGTCAACGCGCTGGACAGCGCGGGCTGGCATGCGCTGGCAGCGGCCATCGAGCAGCTCGGGCAGGATGACGCCGTGCGCGTGATCGTGCTGCGCGGCGAGGGGCGCGGCTTCTGCGCCGGGGTCGACATCAAGGAGCTGGCGGCTCACCCGCAGCGCATCGTGGAGGTCAACGCCGGCAACCACGCCACCTTCCGCGCGGTCCACCGCAATCCCAAGCCCGTTATCGCGGCGGTGCACGGCTTCGTGCTCGGCGGGGGTATCGGCATCTGCGGCGCGGCCGATATCCTGATCGCCGCCGAGTGCGCGCGCTTCGGGGTGCCGGAGATCGACCGTGGCGCCATGGGCGGCGGTGCCCACCTGCAGCGCATGTTCGGCGTGCAGAAAGTGCGGGCGATGTATTTCACCGGCGACATGATCGACGCCGCCGAAGCCTATCGCCTGGGCGCGGTTGAGCGGGTGGTGCCGCGCGCGGCACTGCGCGATACCGCGCTGGCGATGGCGCAGCGCATCGCGCAGAAAAGCCCGGCCATGGTGCGCTTGGCCAAGGAGGCGCTCAACGGCGTCGAGGACGGCAACCTCGAGGACAAGTACCGCTGGGAGCAGGGCTTCACGCTGCAAGCCTATATGAGCGCGGATTCCGACGAGGCGCGTGCCGCTTTCGTGGAAGGGCGCGAGGCGCGCTTCGCGGCGCAGGCTCCCACCGTCAACGCCTGAGGTTGCCAGATGCATCTCGAATACACCGAACGCCAGCAGGCCTTCCGCGCCGAGATCCGCGCCTGGCTGGCCGAACGCGTGCCGCGCGCGCCGTTGGCCAGCTTCGACACCGCCGCAGGCTTCGCGCAGCATCGCGCCTGGGAGCGCACCCTGTACGAAGGCCGCTGGAGCATGGTCACCTGGCCCAAGGAGCTGGGCGGACGCGGCTGCGACCTGATCGAATGGCTGATCTTCGAGGAGGAGTACTGGCGGGCCGGCGCGCCGATGCGCGTCAACCAGAACGGCATCTTCCTGCTCGGGCCGACCTTGATGGAGTTCGGCACGCCGGAGCAGCAGGCGCGTTTCCTGCCGCGCATGGCCGCCGGCGAGCACGTGTGGGCACAGGGCTGGTCGGAGCCGAACGCGGGCTCCGACATGGCCGCTATCCGCTGCACCGCCATCCGGCAGGGCGACGAGTACGTGCTCAATGGGCAGAAGATCTGGTCGACCCGCGCGGTCTGGGCCGACTGGCTGTTCGGCCTGTTCCGCACCGATCCCGGCTCGTCGCGCCACCATGGCCTGACCTTCCTGCTGATGCCGCTGGATACGCCCGGCATCACGGTGCGTCCCATCCGCCAGCTGAACGGCCTGACCGGCTTCGCCGAGATCTTTTTCGACGAGGTGCGGGTGCCGGTGGAGAACCGCCTGGCGGCGGAGGGTGCCGGCTGGCAGGTGGCGATGGCCACCGCCGGCTTCGAGCGCGGGCTGATGCTGCGCTCTCCGGCGCGCTTCCAGGAGACCGCGAAGGCGCTGGTCGAGCTCTATCTCGAACACCGGGAACAGGCCGACCGCGACCCTGCATTGCGCGACGCGGTCACGCGGGCCTGGATGGACGCCGAGGCCTATGCGCTGTCCACCTACGCTACCGCCAGCCGCCTGCTCAAGGGTGGGCATATCGGCGCGGAGTCCAGCACCAACAAGGTGTTCTGGTCGGAGCTGGACATCCGCATGCACGAGACCGCGCTGGCGATTCTCGGCCAGCGGGGCGAGCTGGTGTCCGCGGCGGACGCCACACAAGGCACGCTCGGTGCCTGGCTGGACGGCTTCCTGTTCGCGCAGGCCGGGCCGATCTATGCGGGCACCAACGAGATCCAGCGCAACATCGTCGCCGAACGCATGCTGGGAATGCCGCGCGCCTGAGCGCGGCGGCAGACAGTCCGGCACCGTCCCCGACCCAACCGTGAACCACGATGGAATTCGCATTTAACGAAGAGCAGCAGCAGTTCGTCGATTCGATCAGGCGCTTCCTGATGACCGAAGCGACGCCGGAGCTGACGCGGGAACAATGGAGCAGCGCCAGCGGCCGCTCCGACGCCCTATGGCAGGGGCTGGCCGGGCAGGGCCTGACCGCCGTGCTGGTGCCGGAGGCTTGCGGCGGCCTGGGCCTGTCCGAAACCGAATGGGCGCCGCTGGCGCAGGAGTGCGGCTACTTCGCCCTGGCCGAGCCGCTGCTGGACACCGCGCTGGTGGCAGCCGGCATGCTGTCGGACTGCCACGCCGCCACGCGGGACGTCACCATCCGCGAACGCTGCGCAGGCTGTCTGAGCCGCATCGCCGACGGCAGCGCGCGCTTGGCCGTGGCGCATCCGGGCCAGGCCCTGGTGGCCGACGCCCATGTCGCCGCCGCCATCCTGTGCGAGCACCGCGGCGCGCTGCACCTGGTGCTGCCGGTGCAGGCCAGGCTCGCCGCGCATGCCAGCCTCGATCCGTCGCGCCGGCTATACGCGCTCGGCTGGGCGCCGGACGAGGGCAGCCTGCTGCTGCCTGCCACGGCCGCGAAGCCCGTGTGGGAAGCCGCGCTCAACCGTGGGGCGCTCGGCGTCGCCGCGCAGATGCTCGGCCTGACGCAGCGCATGCTGGATATCGCCATCGACTACAGCGTCCAGCGCAAGCAGTTCGGCAAGGCCATCGGCGCCAACCAGGCGCTCAAGCACCTGCTGGCGGATGTCGCCATCCAGCTCGAGTTCGCCAAGCCGGTGGTGTATCGCGCCGCCTGCGCGCTGGCGCACGGCCATCAAACCGCCGGGCTGCATGTGTCGCACGCGCTGTTGGCCGCCACGCGCGCCGCGCTGCTGACGGCACGCCACACCATGCAGGTGCACGGCGCGATGGGCTACACCTGGGAGCTGGACCTGCAGATATTCATGAAGCGCGCCTGGGCCCTGGCGGATAGCTGGGGCGACCGTGCCTTCCACAAGGCGCGCGTGGACGCGCACATCCTCGGGGCAGCCGTGCCGATCGGCGCGGGCACCACCTTTGCCACCACAGCCAACCTCGCATCAACCCTTTGACAGGCGGAATGACCATGAGAGACGCATATATCGTCGACGCGCTGCGCACCCCGACCGGACGCCGCAAGGGCGGCCTGGCACACCTGCACGGCGCCGACCTGGGCGGCTTCGTGCTGGCCGAGCTGGTCGGCCGCAATGCCATCCCGGCCGAGGAGTACGACGACGTGGTGTTCGGCTGCGTCGACACCATCGGGCCGCTGGCCGGCAATATCGCCCGCAGCGCCTGGCTGGCCGCTGGCCTGCCGCTCGCCGTGCCCGGCGTGACGGTGGATCGCCAGTGCGGCTCGTCCCAGCAGGCCGTGCACTTTGCCGCGCAGGCGGTGATGAGCGGCAACCAGGACGTGGTGGTCGCCGGCGGCGTGCAGACCATGACGCAGATCCCGATCTCGTCGGCCATGCTGGCCGGGCAGGCGCTCGGTTTTTCCGATCCGTTCTCCGGCAGCAAGGGCTGGCAGGCGCGTTTCGGCGGCCAGCCGGTGTCGCAGTTTCATGCGGCCCAGCGTATCGCCGAGCATTGGAACCTATCGCGCGAGGCAATGGAAGCCTATGCGCTGCAGAGCCACCAGCGCGCCGCCGCGGCCATCGAGAGCGGCCGCTTCCAGCGCGAGATCGTGCCTTTGGAAGGCGTGGTCCACGACGAGACGCCGCGGCCCGACACCACGCTCGCCAAGATGGCCTCGCTCGAACCGCTGATGCCCGGCAGCGCGCTGACCGCCGCGGTCTCCAGCCAGACCGCGGACGCGGCGGCGGCACTGCTGGTGGTGTCCGAAGACGCGCTCAAGCGCTACGGCCTCACGCCGCGCGCCCGCATCGCCCATATGAGCGTGATGGGTGACGACCCGCTGTGGATGCTGACCGCGCCCATTCCCGCCACCAAGCGTGCGCTGGCGCGCAGCGGCCTGCGCTGGGAAGACATCGACGTGGTGGAGATCAACGAGGCGTTCGCCTCGGTGGCGATGGCCTGGCTGGCCGAGACCGGCTACCCGGCCGAGCGCACCAACCCGAACGGTGGCGCCATCGCGCTGGGGCATCCGCTCGGCGCCACCGGCGCGCGGCTGATGACCACGCTGCTGCACGAACTGGAGCGCACCGGCGGCCGCTACGGCCTGCAGACCATGTGCGAGGGCGGCGGCCTGGCCAACGTCACCATCATCGAGCGCCTGTGAGCCGGGTTCCCGGCGCGTCGGTGCAAGCAACAAGACAGGGGAGTAGCGACATGGGAATCTGCGACGGACGGACCGTCATCATCACCGGCGCCGGCGGCGGCCTGGGGCGCGCCTATGCGCTGGCCTTCGGCGCCGAAGGCGCCAGCGTGGTGGTCAACGATATTCGCCGCGAGGCGGCCGAAGCGGTATGCGCGCAGATCCGCGCGCAGGGCGGGCAGGCGCTCGCCAGCGGCGACGATATCACGCAACTGGCCACGGCCCAGCGCATCGTCGATGCCGCGCTGGCGGCGTTCGGCGAGGTGCACGTGCTGGTCAACAATGCCGGCGTCTGCCGCGACCGCATGTTCGTCGGCCTGAGCGAGGCGGACTGGGACGAGGTGATGCGCGTGCACCTGCGCGGCCACTTCTGCCTGGCCAACCTGCTGGCCCGGCACTGGCGCGACGCGGCCAAAGCCGGGCGGCCCGTCGATGCGCGCATCGTCAACACCAGCTCCGGCGCGGGGCTGCGAGGCTCGGTGGGCCAGTCCAACTATGCCGCCGCCAAGGCCGGCATTGCCGCGCTGACGCTGGTGCAGGCGGCGGAACTGGAGCGCTATGGCGTTACCGCCAACGCGCTCGCGCCAGCGGCCCGCACCGGCATGACCGAAGGCGTGTTCGCCGAGATGATGAAGGCACCGGCGGAAGGCTTCGACTACTACGATCCGGCCAATATCGCGCCGCTGGTGGTCTGGCTCGGCAGCCCGGCTTCACGCCACGTCACTGGCCGCATGTTCGAGGCGGCGGGCGGCATGGTCGCGGTGGCGGACGGCTGGCGCACCGGCGCGAGTACGGACAAGGGCACGCGTTGGCAGCCTGCGGAGTTGAGCGGCGCGATCGACGCGCTGCTCGCCCGCGCCGAGCCGGCGCAACGTGTCTATGGCACCTGAGGCGGGGACGGACGATGCGCTTCACGCTCTCCCTGGAACAACAGATGATCCGCGACACCGCACGCGACCTCCTGGCCGTGCGCAGCGATTCGGCGGCGGTCCGGCGCGTGGTGGACGCGGTTGCGGGCACGGCGCATGAAGGCCACGACACCGCGCTCTGGCGGGAAATCGCCGGCGAGCTGGGCTGGTGCGGCATCGCCCTGCCGGAAACGGCTGGCGGCACCGGGCTGGGCGCGGTCGAGCTGGCGCTGCTGATGGAGCAGATGGGCCAACGGCTGGCTTGCGTGCCGTACTGGTCGGCCA
>NZ_JARJLM010000692.1 GCF_029335485.1 Cupriavidus basilensis | reverse complement strand
GCCCCGACTACCATGCCCCGGCAGCCGACGCGCCCGCCGGCTACCCACATGCCGGCGCCCTGGCGGCGCGCCAGGCGCAAACGCCTGCGCCGCCGCTGGATACCTGGTGGACAGGGTTCGACGATCCCGTGCTGACGCGCATCGTCCAGCGCGCGCTGGACCAGAACCTGGACCTCGCCGCCGCCTTCGCCCGGGTGCAGCAAGCCCGCGCCGCCGCAGCGGAAGCCGGCGCGCAGCTGCTGCCCCAGGCAAGCCTCTCGGCACAGGCGGTCAAGGAGCGGCAGTCCCTGGAAAGCCCGCTGGGCAGGATCGCCAGCCGGTTCCCGGGCTACAACCGCAATCCCGAGCTCTATGACGTGGGCGCCGGCGCGAGCTGGGAGATCGATTTGTCCGGCGGCTTGCGGCGTGGGGCCGAGGCAGCGGACGCCGAGGCGCAGGCGGCCCGGGCCGATCACCTGGGGACGCGCATTTCGGTGGCGGCGGAGGCGGCGGACGCCTATTTCCGGGTGCGCGGGGCGCAGCAGCGCATCGCCATCGCGCAGGACGAGGTAGCGAACAACGGCAGGCTGCTGGAATTGGTGCGGCTGCGGCTGCACGACGGCCTGTCGTCCAGCCGCGAGGTGGCGCAGGCGGAAGCCCTGGTGGCCCAGGCACGCGTAACCATTCCGCCCTTGCGGATCGAGCTGCAAACCCAGTTGAACCGTCTGGATGTCTTGATGGGCGCGCAGCCGGGCACCTATGCCGCGGAACTTGGCCCGGCCCCGGGCCACCTGGCCGTGCCCGCCATCTCGGTGGCGCAAGGGCCGGCGGACCTGCTGCGCCGCCGCCCGGACGTGATCGCCGCGGAGCGCAGGCTGGCGGCCAGCAATGCCCGCATTGGCGTGGCCACCGCGGAGTACTACCCCAAGCTATCCTTGTCGGCCCTGCTGGGTTTCGAGAGCCTGAGCAGCGGCAAGCTGTTCTCCGCCGCGGCCTTCCAGCCAATGGCCGTGGCCGGGCTGCGCTGGCGCCTGTTCGATTTTGGCCGGGTGGACGCCGAGGTGGCGCAGGCGAAGGGCGCCAACGCCGAAGCGCTGGTCAATTACCGCAAGGCCATGCTGCGCGCCACGGAAGACGTGGAAAACGCCATCGTCACGCTCACCGAACTGGAATCCCAAGGGCGGGAACTGGCCACCGAGATCGACGCGCACGTGCGGGCACGCAGCGCCTCCGAGGATGCCTACAAAGGCGGCGCCGTCAGCCTGTTCGAAGTGCTCGACGAGGAACGCCAGCTGCTGGCCGCCCGCGACCAGCAGGCGCGTGTGCATGCGGACAATGCACGGGCGGCGGTGGCAACGTTCCGCGCACTGGGAGGCGGCTGGTAATCAGCCCCGCCCGGGCCCGGGCTGGCCGAGACACGGGGACCAGCTCCCCGCAGGCTGCTCATCGCTGCCACGCCAGGCTGCGCCGCCCCCAATCGACGCACCGTTCCCGTGCACAGGCCGGCCCGGAGCGCAAACTGGTGCGCCGGGGCACGGCATCGGCGCCGCGCATGCCAAATTTGCGTACAAACTATGTGCATCAGCCTTGTACATCAGGCTGGCATACCTCTTGCGTCTTAGCCTGGCATGACACTCGCCATGCCAACCTTTCCCGCCCGCGGCAACCCCGCCGCCATCGCCACAGCCGATCCCGCGCCCGGTTGCTCCTCGGCCGAGATCGCCGAGCGCGTCACGCAATCCATCCTGGCCCAGCGGCTTGCCCCCGGCACGCGACTGGGCGAGCAAGCGCTGGCTGGCCTGTTCGGCGTGAGCCGGACGCTGGTGCGCGAGGCGCTGACCCGGCTGGCCGCGCGCGGCATCGTCACGGTTTCGGCCCGGCGCGGCTGGTTCGTGATCGAGCCGTCGCGGCAAGAGGCGCAACAGGCGTTCGCCGCGCGGCGCGCGATCGAGCTTGGCCTGCTGCGCTATGCGGCGCCGGCCTCGGCGGCGGCCATCGGCCGGCTGCAGGAACATGTGGCGCGGGAACAGCAGGCGCTGCGCGCCGACGACAAGGCACTGCGCAGCTACCTGCTGGGCGATTTCCATGTGTGCCTGGGCGCATGCGTGGGCAATGTGCTGCTGGCCGACACGCTGCGCGACCTGACCGCGCGCACCACGCTGATCGCCATGCGCTACCAGTCCAGCCACCAGGCCAACGAATCGTGCGCCGAGCACGTGCAGATCGTGGCGGCGCTGGCCGAGGGCGATACCGAGCGCGCGATCGCGCTGATGGACGCGCATCTGCGCCATGTCGAGGCCGGCCTGAGCGCCGCCGCGCCGGAGCCGCCGCCGGACCCGCTGCGCCAGGCGCTGCGCCCCTTCGGGGGCGGCGCCTGAACCATACCGTGCACCGGGCACCGGGCACCGGAGCCGGCCGCATACCCACCGATCTTCCTCAACCTCAACGGCAAGACTGCAAGGATTCCTCATGACACTCTCGAAGCTCCTCCTCGGCCTGGGCGCCGCCGCCCTCGCCTTCTCGATGCAGACCGCCGGCGCCGAAGCGCTGGACGACGTGGTCAAGGCCGGCGTGCTCAAGGTCGCGGTGCCGCAGGATTTCCCGCCCTTCGGCTCGGTCAACGCCGAGATGAAGCCGCAGGGGCTGGACATCGATGTCGCCGCGCTGATCGCCAGGAAAATGGGCGTAAAGCTGGAACTGGTGCCGGTGACCAGCACCAACCGCGTGCCTTACCTGCAAACGAAGAAGGTCGACCTGGTGATCTCCAGCATGGGCAAGAACCCCGAGCGCGAGAAAGCCATCGACTTCAGCGAAGCCTACGCGCCCTTCTACAATGGCGTGTTCGGCCCGGCCGACCAGAAAGTGGCCAGCGCCGCCGACCTGGCCGGCAAGACCGTGGGCGTAACGCGCGGCGCGGTCGAAGACCTGGAACTGAGCAAGGTCGCCCCGCCCACCGCCACCATCAAGCGCTACGAAGACAACAACGGCACCATCAGCGCCTTCCTGTCCGGCCAGGTGCAACTGGTGGCGACCGGCAATGTGGTAGCCGCAGCCATCCTCGCCAAGAACCCGCCCAAGAAGCCGGAGCCCAAGTTCCTGATCAAGAACTCGCCCTGCTTTATCGGCATGAACAAGGGCGAGCCCAAGCTGCAGGCCAGGGTCAACGCGATCCTGGCGCAAGTGAAGAAGGACGGCGAACTCAATGCCCTCACGGTGAAATGGCTGGGCATGCCGCTACCGGCCACGCTTTGATGCCGCCCGGGATCGCGCCGCTCATGCACTGAAGCCATGAAGCCGGCAAGCCATTGACGCCCCGTGGCGCCGGCCCCGCGCCCCTGCGCGCCCACCCGGGCGCCGCCACCCAACGAGTTCGCATGTCCTATCAATTCGATTTCCTTTCGGCCTTCGACTATGCCGGGGTGTTCGCCCACGGCATCGCCGTCACGGCCGAACTCACCGCCATCGGCGGCGTGCTGGGGGTGACCCTCGGCATTGCCTGCGCCTGGGCCCGCACCCAGGGTCCTGCCTGGCTGGCCGCCAGCGCCGGCGGCTATGTGGAGCTGATCCGCAATACCCCCTTCCTGATCCAGCTGTTCTTTATCTTCTTCGGCCTGCCCAGCGCCGGGGTGCACCTTGGCGAGATGCAGGCGGCCATCCTCGCCATGGTCATCAACCTGGGCGCCTACAGCGCCGAGATCGTCCGCGCCGGCATCGCAGCCGTGCCGCGTGGACAGCTGGAGGCCGGCGCAAGCCTGGCGATGGCCCCCTTCCAGGTGTTCCGCCACGTCGTGCTGCGCCCGGCCTTGCAGAAGATCTGGCCGGCGCTGTCCAGCCAGGTGGTGATCGTCATGCTGGGGTCGGCGGTCTGCTCGCAGATCGCCGCCGAAGACCTGACCTTTGCCGCCAACTTCGTCCAGGGCCGGAATTTCCGGGCCTTCGAGGTCTACCTGCTGACCACGCTCATCTACCTGCTGCTCGCCATCGGCCTGCGCCAGGTGCTGCGCGGTCTCGGCGGCATGCTCTTCCGGAGGGCGTCATGACCGATTTTTCAACGTGGGACATCCTGCGCAACCTGCTGCTGGCGGCACGCTGGACCGTGGTGCTGTCGCTGGTGGCCTTCGCCGGGGGCGCCGCGACCGGGCTGCTGGTGCTGCTGATGCGCATCAGCCGGCGCGCGCCGCTGCGCCGTGCCGCGTGGGCCTTTATCGAAGTCTTCCAGGGCACGCCGCTGCTGATGCAGCTCTTCCTTGCTTTCTTCGGGCTGGCGCTGTTCGGCGTGGAGATCCCGGCCTGGCTGGCCGCGGGCCTGGCGCTGTCGCTCTGGTCCGGCGCCTACCTGGCGGAAATCTGGCGCGGCTGCGTGCAAGCCATTCCCAAGGGGCAGTGGGAAGCCGCCGGCTGCCTGTCGCTGGGCCACCTGCAGCAGATGCGCTACGTGATCCTGCCGCAAGCGCTGCGCATCGCGATTGCGCCCACGGTGGGCTTCGTGGTGCAGATCATCAAGGGCACGGCGCTGGCGTCGATCATCGGTTTTGTCGAGCTGTCCAAGGCCGGTACGGTGATCACCAACGCCACCTTCAGCCCCTTTACCGTCTATGCGCTGGTCGCGCTGCTCTACTTCGCGCTGTGCTGGCCGCTCTCCCGTTACAGCCGTCATCTGGAAAGGAAACTCAATGTCGCTCATCGCCATTGAAAACGTGAAGAAGCGCTTCGGCGCCAACCAGGTGCTCAAGGGCATCGACCTGAAGGTGGAGGCCGGCGAGGTGATCGCCATCATCGGCAAGAGCGGCTCGGGCAAGAGCACGCTGCTGCGCTGTATCAACGGGCTGGAAAGCATCGATGAAGGCAACATCACGGTGGCCGGCGCCAAGCTCGGCGCCAGCGAACTGGAGCTGCGCGCGCTGCGGCGCAAGGTCGGCATGATCTTCCAGCAGTTCAACCTCTTCCCGCACCTGAGCGCCGGGCGCAACGTGATGCTGGCGCCGACCGTCGCCGGCGGCGTCAGCGAGTCCGAAGCCCTGACGCGTGCGCGGGCATGCCTGGCCAAGGTGGCGCTGGCGGAGAAGTTCGACAGCTACCCGGACCAGCTATCCGGCGGCCAGCAGCAGCGCGTGGCGATTGCGCGGGCGCTCGCCATGCAGCCGCGGGCGCTGCTGTGCGACGAGATCACCTCGGCGCTGGACCCGGAGCTGGTGATGGAAGTGCTGAGCGTGGTGCGCCAGCTGGCGAGCGAGGGCATGACGCTGCTGATGGTGACGCATGAAATGCGCTTCGCGCGCGAGGTCTGCAACCGCGTGGTGTTCATGCACCAGGGGCGGGTGCATGAGATCGGGCGGCCGGAGGAAATCTTCGCCAACCCGGCCACGCCTGAATTGCAGCAGTTCCTGGGGATGGCGGCCTGAGGCTGCCCGGCTGGAAGCACGCCGGCAGCGCGGGAAACCGGACTGCCGGCGTGCTGGCTTCCATCCCCAGCGCGGGCGCTTGCGCCTTGTCTCAGGCAAAGGCGTTGCGGGAGGACGGCAACACCGTGCCCACCGTTTGGGCGAACAGCCCGGCGATGCGGTCGATATCCTGCTCCGTGCAGATGAAGGGCGGTGCAAACAGCACGTGGTCGCCGTGCACGCCATCGACGGTGCCACCCATCGGGTAGACCAGAAGACCGTTCTGCATCGCGGTCGATTTCAGTTTGGCGTGGACCTTCAGCGCAGGGTCCAGGGTCGCCTTGGTGGCGCGGTCGGCCACGAACTCGACGCCGACAAACAGCCCGCGCCCGCGGATGTCGCCAACGTTGGGATGCTCGCCCAGCACTTCGCGCAGCCTGGCGCGTAGTTGTTCGCCGCGCGCCTGCACATTGGCCAGCAGCCCCTCTTCGGCAATCGTGCGCTGCACGGCCAGCGCCGCGGCACAGGCCGTGGCATGCCCGATATAGGTATGGCCATGCTGGAAAAAGCCGCTGCCGCCCACGATGGTGTCGTAGATGCGGCGGGTGGAGAGCATCGCGCCGATCGGCTGATAGCCCGCGCCCAGGCCCTTGGCAATGGTCACGATATCCGGTACGACGCCATCTTCCTCGCAAGCGAAGAGATAACCGGTGCGGCCCATGCCGGACATGACCTCGTCGAGGATCAGCAATACGCCGTACTTGTCGCAGACCGCGCGGATGCGCTTAAGATAGTCCGCAACGGGCGGCACCGCGCCGGCGGTGGCGCCAACCACGGTCTCGGCCACGAAGGCCGCGACGCTTTCCGGGCCCAGTTCCAGTATCTTTGCCTCCAGTTCGTCGGCAAGGCGCTGCGCATACTGGACGTCGGTCTCGCCGGCAGCCTGGTCGCGATAGGCATAGCAAGGCGACACGTGATGCGCCGGCACCAGCAGCGGCAGGAACGGCTCGCGCCGCCAGGCGTTGCCGCCGATGGCCAGCGCCCCGAGCGTATTGCCGTGGTAGCTCTGGCGGCGGGCGATGAAATGCCGGCGCCCGGTCTGCCCGAGCTCCACGAAGTATTGGCGCGCCAGCTTCAGCGCGGCCTCGACCGCTTCGGAACCGCCCGACACGAAGTAGACGTGGTCAAGGTCGCCCGGCGCGGCCTGCACCAGGGTATCGGCCAGCGTCTCGGACACCTCGGTGGTGAAGAACGACGTATGCGCGTAGGCGATCGTATCCAGCTGCGCCTTGATCGCCTCGATCACGCGGGGGTGGCCATGGCCGAGGCAAGACACGGCGGCGCCGCCGGAAGCATCGATGTAATGCTTGCCGTTGCTGTCGATCAGCTCGATGCCCTTGCCCGCGACGGCTACGGCGAGGGTCTGGCGAGGGTTGCGGTGGAATACGTTGGTCATGATGTGCTGTGTTGAAAACGATGTGTCGGTGGTTTGGCCTGGCGCTCCAGCACCTGCCCCGGGAAGGCGGGAAGGACGCGTGTCTCGTCCCACACGCGCCTGCCGTTGACCCAGACGCCGTCGATGCCTTCGCTCAGGCGGATGGGATCCTCGAACGTCGCGGTGTCCCGCACGCGCTGCGCATCGAACAGGACCAGGTCCGCAAAATACCCCGTGGCGACAAGTCCCCGGGCTTCCAGGCCATACTGCGCGGCAGCCAGTCCGGACATCTTGTGGATGGCTTGCTCAAGCGTCATCAGCCCGGCCTCCCTGACCAGGCGCCCGAGGATGCGGGGAAAGGTTCCCCATTGGCGGGGATGCGGCCTGGGGTCGAACGGCAGGCCATCCGACCCGAAGATGGTCAGCGGGAAACTGGCGATGCGCTCCACATCCGCTTCATCCATGATGAAATAGATCGCGGCAGCCGGGCGCAGCCTTGCCAGCAGTGCGTCTTCATCCAGGCCCAGGGTGCGCATCAGTTCGTCGAAGTCCCTGCCGCCTGCCTCCGGGTATCCCTTGGACCACGTAATCATGGTGCGCGAGGATTGCCGCACGCGGTCCAGCCTGAGCATCGTGGAGGTGGCCGGATAGGGGTGGCAGTCCAGGCAAAGCGGCTGCAGCCTCGAGGCACGCTCCAGGATGCCCAGCGTCTCGATGGAACGCCCGTGATTGCGCTTGCCGGCCACCTTGTGATGCGAGAAGACGATGCGGCAACCGAGTGCCTGGCCGATCCGCAGGGCCTCCTCCATCGACGGCACGATGTCGTCGGTCTCATCGCGAAGATGGGTGGAATAGACGCCGCCATACCGGCTGACCGGCTCGCAGACCGCGGTGATCTCCGCCTCCGTCGCGGCGGCCGCCGGCGGGTAGAAGGTGCCGGTGGACACGCCGAACGCGCCTGCCTGCATGGCCTGGTCTACCTCCAGGCGCATCGAGGCCACCTCTTCGGGGGTGGCTTCGCGGCCCAGGTCCCGCATGACCTTGACGCGCAGCGTCGAATGGCCCAGCAACGGTACGACGTTGACGTTGGCCGGCGCCGCGCGCAGGGCGTCGAGCCAGTCGGCGAATGCAGCGAAACGGAATAGTTCCGCCGGCCCCATCAGATCGAGAGGCTGGGGCGGATCCTCCGTCACCAGCGGCGCCACGCTGATCCCGCAATTGCCCGTCACCACGGTCGTGATGCCTTGCGACACCTTGGGCTCCATCTCGGGATGCACCAGCAGGTAGCCGTCGTCGTGCGTGTGAGCGTCGATGAAGCCCGGTGCGAGAACGCGGCCGTTCGCGTCGATCGCCTCCTTCGCGGGCAGGCCGGCAAGATCGCCAATGGCGACGATGCGGTCTCCAAGCACGGCAACGTCGGCGATACGCCGCTGCGCGCCGCTACCGTCGACCAGCGTGGCCCGCCGGAAGAGCGTATCGACGGCCTGGATGGAATGCACGGGCGTTTCCAAGATCGGGGCTCCCTTTGGTGTGGCTCGATATGCCGAGGACTGGCCTGGTGCCGCCCTCCCCGTTCGGATCACCCTGGCCAATTAGCCAGAAGTATAGGAAAGGACAACGCACTTTGCAACATACGTTTCCTATTTTTATATAGAGATACGATTGATTCAGTAAAGCGAGGTACCGTCCATGGCGGCGTCACCCGTGCATCCGGAGACCACCTATGCAACAATCGTTACAAACACCCCGATCGGGACCAGCCATGCCAATTGAATCCTCCGCGCCGCCGCAGCACCTGGACGAGCTCCTTGCCCTGCTGCGGGAAAACTTCGCGGCGCTCAGCCCCCAGTTCCAGGGAGGCGCGCGCTACCTGCTCGACCACCCCCAGGAGATCCCCATCCTCTCCATGCGCAAGATCGCCGTGGACGCCGGGGTACAGCCTGCGACGCTCGTCCGCCTCGCGCAGTTTCTCGGCTTCGAGGGTTGGCAAGGGCTGCGCGAGCTCTTCGTGGAGGCGTTTCGCGGTGGCCCCCAGCCCTATGCGAAGCGGGCGAAGAAGCTGGTACGGGACAGCGGCTCGAGCCGGCTGCTCGCGGAAATGCTCGATACGCAGCACCGCAACCTCGACCTGACGGGGGCCAACAACGCGGAATCGATGCCGCGAGCGGCAGACCTGCTCAGTGCCGCGCCCAATGTCTACATAGCAGGCTTTCGCTCCTGCTATCCGATCGCCTTCACGTTCCAATACATCTACCGGCTGTTCCGCTCGTCCGCGCACCTGATCCGGGGCGATGCGGGAACGCTGGAGATGGAACTGCGGGCCCTGGCGCCCAAGGATGCCGTCGTGGTGGTGAGCTTCGCGCCCTATTCGCAGGAGATCATCCGCGTAGCCAGCGCCGCGAAGCAGGCCGGTTGCCGCATTGTCGCCCTGACCGACAGCACGGTAGCGCCGATCGCGCTGGAGGCGGACTGCACCCTGCTCTTCTCGGTCGACAGCCCGTCGTTCTTCCCTTCCATCACGGCGGGCGTGGCAGTGGTCGAAGCACTGGTCGAGCAGCTTCTGGCAAAGAAGGGCAAGGGCGCCATCAAGGCCCTCGAACTCGCCGAGGGCCAGTTGCACCAGACTGGCGCTTACGTCCAGGCGAGGCATGGCTAGGCGGTATGCCCGGTATGCCCGATCTGCCACGACCCTGGACCGGGGGCGCCGTTTGCGACCGGCCGCACAGCCCTTCGGCCTCCAGGAACAAGGCCGCCTCCAGGCAGCGCGCCTCCTGCCCGGGCGGGCCGATCAGCTGCACGCCCAGGGGCATGCCGTCCCTGCGGCAAGGCGCCGTCACCACAGGCAGTCCGGCCAGGGAGATGGGACGCGTCATGTGCCCCGCGTCCGCCCGTGGCCGGTAGATTCGAGCGGTCCCCGCGAACCGGTCCACGCCGATCGGCGGCGCTACGTAGGGGGTGGTGCACGCCAGGAGCAGATCGACACCGTCGAAGAGGGACTCGATCCGCTTGCGCCAGGCGGCCTGATAACGCTTCGCGGTCTGGTACCAGGACTCGGGAATGGCCAGCCCCGCGAGCATGCGCTGGCGCACAAAGGCACTATATGCCGGGTGGTTCACCGCAAAACCGCGCTGCAGATGGTTGTAACCCACCTCGAACGCCGAGATGATCGAGGCGGCGTCGCGGGCCAGATCCGCATCCGGCAGGTCGATCGTCCTGGCCGAGCGAAACCCCGAGGCAACGCTCAGCACGGCATCGCGGGCTTCGTCCTCGGCGAAGTCGCCAAAGCCGGCCCCCAGAACCCCGACACGCAGGCCGCGCGCGGCATTCCCGCGCAGGAGCGTCCCACCGAAGCCGGCCGGGCCGGCAGCCTGCATCGCCTGGTACGCCAACGCAAGGCCTTCGGCGTCCGACGCCATCGGGCCGACGGCATCCAGGCTCTGCGCGTAGGGAAAGCACCCCTGGGTCGAAACGCCGCCCGTGGTGGGGCGCAATCCCCAGACGCCACAGAATGCCGCCGGAGCACGGATGGAGC
Organism: Cupriavidus basilensis; assembly: GCF_029335485.1. Lineage (GTDB taxonomy): Bacteria > Pseudomonadota > Gammaproteobacteria > Burkholderiales > Burkholderiaceae > Cupriavidus > Cupriavidus basilensis_E. Next base: position 12,267 of record NZ_JARJLM010000692.1, on the reverse strand, counting down.
CGTTGGTGTCGGAGCCGAGTCCCAGCGGCGCAATGCCGGCCGCGATTGCGGCCGCCGTGCCGGCGGACGATCCGCCCGTGATGCGCGTCGGGTCCCGCGGATTGCGCACCGGGCCGCCAATCACGTTCTCACCCGTGGCGCCGCAGGCATACTCGTCCATCTGCGTCAGCGCCACCGGGATCGCCCCCGCCGCGATCAGCGCGCGCACCACGGCCGCGCTACGGCGCGCCGGGGCCTCGTCTTGCCGGGCTTCGGCGCCGGCAAGCGTCGGGTGGCCTGCCACGTCCAGCAGGTTCTTCACCACAAACGGGACGCCGGCCAGCGGCGGCAAGGGCATGCCGGCAAGGCGCTCGCGGTCCAGTACCTTCGCGCGGGCAATGGCCTCTTCCTGCAGCAGCAAGGAAAGACAATTGAGTTCGCGGACCTCCCCCGCCCTGGCCAGGCTGCGGCGCACGATCTCCTCGGCGCTGGCCGCGCCGGCGCGCAAGCGCTCCGCCACCCACGATGCCGACCGCGGATCAGGCCCCATCGCCACGCTCCGTATCGGCCGCCGCACAGTCCTGCATATCGTTTTCCAGCCGCCGGGCCATGGTGCCCATGCCCACCAGCAGCGCAACGACGGCCTGGACATCGTCCGCGCTGACCGGCGGGTGGACTTTGCGCAAGGCAGCCTCGACCGCGGACATGGCCTGCGCCTGCGTCAGATCCCGCATGGCGCGCTCACACCGGACGGGCTGACAGCAGCTTGCGCGGAATCGCGAGGATCAGCACGGCTGCAGCGAACATCAACCCTGCCAGCGCCAGGACGCCCAGCGAGATGCTGCCGGTGGACTGCTTGATTCCGCCCATCAGCACCGGGCCGATCAGCCCCGCGAGACTTGCCGCGCTGTTGATCATGGCAATGCCTCCGGCCGCCGCCGTTCCCGCCAGGACCCGGCCCGGCAAGCCCCAGAACATGGCCAGCGTCGCCATCAGGCCGGAAATGCCGATGGTCAGGAACAGCATGGCTACGACCGTGTTGTGAGGAAAGAGCGTGCTTGCCCACATCGCGGCCGCCGCCACGAACAGCGGGATGGCGGAGTGAAGCCGGCGCTCGCCGGTACGCTCGGCATGGGCAGCATTGCGGTTCATCGCGACGCAGGCAACGCTGTAGGGAATCGCGGTCAGGAACGCGATCTCCAGCGGAGACTGCATGCCCGTGGATTGAATGATGGTGGGCAGCCAGAACACCAGGCCGTAGTTGCCGATATTGAAGAGCAGGCAGATCGCCATCAGGGTCCACAGGACCGGCGACTTCAACGCGGCCACGAAGCTGGTGCTCTTCCTGGCATTCTCGGTGGACAACGTGCCGCTGATTGCCGCTGCTTCCGCCTTGGTGAGCCAGGGTGCGGACTCCGGCGACTCCGGCAGCATCCTGAGCACCAGCATTCCCAGCGCGATGGCCGGCAGCGCTTCGATCAGGAACATCCATTGCCAGCCCTGCAGCCCATGCAGGTCGTGCGTGCCGGACATCAACGCGCCGGAAATCGGCCCGCCCAGGACCATGCCCAGCGGCATGGCCAGGAACAGGAACAGGATCGACATGATCTTCGACTGGCGGTCGGCCGGATACCACTTGTTCAGGTACATCACGGCGGCCGGAAAGAAGCCCGCTTCCGTCACGCCCAGCAGGAAGCGCGCGGCGTAGAACTCGAATGGCGTGCTCACCAACATGGTCGCGGCGGAGACAAGGCCCCAGACGATCATGATGGCGGCCATGCTCTTGCGCATGCCCAGGCGGTAGATCAGCAGGCTGCTGGGCACCTGGCAAAGCATGTATCCCCAGAAGAAGATGCCGGCCCCGATCCCGTACACCACATCGCTCAGACCCAGCGCCTGCTGCATCTGAAGCTTGGCGAACCCGACATTGACCCTGTCCAGGTAGCTGAAGAAATAGCAAAGAACGATGAACGGGACGATGCGCCGCGTCACCTTGGCAAACGCCGATGTCGCCAGCGCAGCGTCGGCAAGGGGGATCCTTGCCGCCAACCCCTCGGCAGCCGTGCTTTCCAAAACACCCATATCGGTCTCCTCACACCTCACCAGATAGCGAGAGCGTCCCGACGCCCCCCGCGGATCGCCGCGCTTACTCGAATGCCTCGTCGTTCGGCTGTTCGTAGGCCTTCTTGACCATGGCGCTTATCGGGAACTCGAAGTTGATGTTCTTTGGCGGCACAGGCTTGTTGAACCACTTGTCGTACATGACCTTGATCTCGCCGCTGTTCATCAGGCCCGTGATCACTCCATCGACAAGCTTCTTGAACCCGGGATCGTCCTTGCGCATCATGAAGCCGTAGGCTTCGAAGGACTGCGGCGTGCCGACCACCGTCCATTCGCCCGGATTCGGCGCCATGGTCCGGGCGCCCGAGAGCAGGACATCATCCATCATGAAAGCCGCCACCCGGCCGGACTGCAGGATCAGGAACGATTCGCCGTAGTCCTTGGCGCTCTGGATGGTGATGTTTGCCTTCTTCTCGTCGTTGAGCTTGCGCAGGATCCGTTCGGACGTCGTACCTGCGTTCGTCACCACGGCCTTGCCGGAAAGGTCATGGAAGTCCTGGACCGGACTGCCCTTCTTGACCAGCAGGCGGGTGCCGGCGACAAAGAACGTGGTGGAGAAGGCCACCTGCTGCTGGCGCGCCTTCAGGTTGGTGGTGACGCCGCACTCCAGGTCCACTGTCCCGTTCTGCACCAGCGAGATCCGGTTTTGCGCGGTCACGGGAATCATGCGCACCTGCAGGCTGGCAACCGCCGTCTGCTTCCTGACCTCCGCGATGATCTTGTCGCAGATGTCTTGCGAATAGCCGATCACCTTCTGGTTGCTGTCGTAGTAGGAAAACGGGATCGACGAGGTGCGGTGTCCTATCGAGATGGTTCCCGCTTCCTTGATCCGGCTCAGCGTCGGGCTCGCGCCCACATCGGCGGCACGGGCTGCGCCTGCGCCAAGCAGGGTGCCGGCCATGGCCAGTCCCAGGCAGGTGACTCTAACGGCTTTCATCTATCGCTCCTTGTCTGGCAAACGCACCATGAACCATCGCGTTTGCATATTAGCCACTGAGCAACATATGTTCCATCCTAGTTAACCATGAAACATTCGTATTTTTTCACCTGGATGTGATGAAACAATCTCATCATGCACCATACCGAAGAATCATATGGTGCAGTACTGCGCCGACTTGAGGCATCCCCCCGCCTGGACGGCGGCGGCAGGGAGCCGCCAGGTCACAAGGCAGGTAAGGCAAGCAAGGCAGGAGGAATCGGGGAGGGATACGCCTGAGCCGGAATGGCATCGGGTACGGGTTGGGGCGGCGATTGCCGCTTTCCGGATCCCCTGACGTGCCAGCGAGGGAACCGGCGGGGAGGCGGCGATGGAAGATGGAAGTCACGACAAACCGTGCGCCTGCCGGAGCGGCGGGGCGGCGTTCGGCCTGGTCAACAGGCGTACCGCAGGGGACGGCCGGCGGCGGTCCCCCGCCCTGTCCTCAGCGCGCCAGCACGCCGCGGATGGTGTCTGCCAGGTCCTTGGCGAGGAACTTCGACACATAGGCGTCGGCCCCCACCTTGCGCACGTGGTCTTCGCTGGCGCTGCCGGACAGCGAGGAATGGATCACCACCGGGATCGACTTGAAGCGGGCGTCGGCCTTGATCTTGCGCGTCAGCGTGAAGCCGTCCATCTCGGGCATCTCCAGGTCGGTCAGCACCAGCGCGATCTCGTCCTGCACGGTCTTGCCGTTGGCTTCGGCGTGCTCGGCGATCTCGCCCAGTTGCTGCCAGGCTTCCTGGCCGGTCTTGGTCATCAGCACCGGCACGCCCATGGCCTTGAGGCCCTGCTCGATCAGGCTGCGGGCAAAGGCGGAATCGTCGGCCGCCAGGATCTTCGTGCCGGGGCGCAGCGTCAGCTGCGGGCCGACGGTCTTGGGATCGACTTCAGGCTGGCGCGTCGGCAGCACGTCGCGCAGGATCTGCTCGACATCGAGCACCTGCACCAGGCGCGGGTTGGCCGCATCGGACTCGTTCGCGAGCTTGGCGATGCTGGTCACCATGTCGCCCTTGACGCTGGTTTCGGCCGAGACCACCTGGTTCCACTCCAGGCGTACGATCTCCTCCACCGCCTCCACCGCGAAGCCCTGCGTGGAGCGCGCGTATTCGGTCACCAGCAGGATGTTGAGTCCGCTGCGCGGCGTGCAGCCGACCATCCTGGGCAAGTCGATCACGGGAATCACCTGTCCGCGGATGTCCGCCATGCCCAGCATGGCCGGTCCGCCTCCCACCACCGTGGTGACCTGGGGCATCACCAGGATCTCCCGGACCTTGAAGACGTTGATGCCGAACAGTTCGCTCTGCGCGGAATGGTCCGACTCGCCCAGGCGGAACAACAGCAACTCGAACTGGTTGTTGTTGGTCAGGTTGGTCCGTTCGTCGATGTCTCTCATCGAGCTGCTCATACGCTTCCTTTGTCCCGCAAGGCGCGGGCTCGCCGCGCGGTGTTGATCGTTTCGCCGGGTCCGCCTGCGCTGCGTGGCTCCTGAGGCGCTTGCCCGGAGCGGCGACGCTGCAATAACGGGCCACTGCTCCGGCTAACGGCCGGTTCGCGGGGAAATTTAGCGTTGGAGGGGCCTTGAAGCCAAGAATCCGGACCTCACCCCACTAAAGTGCGGGATGCGGCAGGCGGGGGACAAGCGGGGTCAGCTCAGTCCGTGCGATGCGGTGGACCTGCTCCTCGCGCATGGCGCGCAGCACTCGCGCATTGAGCTCCTGCGCCGGGGCGGCTCTTGCTGCCAGCCACTACGCCGGCTCCCCGCCGCCATGCGCCTCGACGTGCCCGCCAAAGCCATAACGCATGGCGGACAGCAGCCGGTCGCCATAGGTATGTTCCTGGCGTGAGCGGAACCGCGCGAACAGCGCACTGGCCAGTACCGGCACGGGAACGGCCTGCTCGACCGCGGCGTCGATGGTCCAGCGCCCCTCGCCGCTGTCGGCAACCTCGCCAGCAAAGCGCGACAGCCCGACGTCGCCGGCGAGCGCCTGCGCGGTGAGATCCAGCAGCCACGAGGACACCACGCTGCCGCGCCGCCAGACCTCGGCGATATCGGCCAGGTCTAGCTCGAAGCGTTCGGCTTCGGGCAGGCTCTCCGAGGCCTTGGACTTGAGGATGTCGAAGCCCTCGGCGTAGGCCTGCATCAGGCCATATTCGATGCCGTTGTGGACCATCTTCACGAAATGGCCCGCGCCGGCCGGGCCCGCGTGGATATAGCCCCGCTCGGCGCGGTCGTCCGCCGCACTGCGTCCCGGCGTGCGCGGGATGTCGCCATGGCCGGGCGCCAGCGTGCCGAACAGCGGATCGAGCCGGCCGACTACCCCGGCATCGCCCCCGATCATCAGGCAATAGCCGCGTTCCAGCCCCCATACGCCGCCCGACGTGCCCACATCGACATAATGGAGCCCGCGCCCGGCCAGTTCCCCCGCGCGCCGGATATCGTCCTTGTAGAACGTGTTGCCGCCGTCGATGATGACGTCCCCCGGTTCCAGCAGCCCGGCCAGCGCGGCGATCATCCGCCCGGTGGCATCGCCCGCCGGCAACATCACCCAGACGGCGCGGGGCCTGGCCAGCTTGCCAACCAGCGCCTCGATGCTGGCGACGCCCTCGGCGCCTTCCGTTTCCAGCGCCCTTACCTTTTCGGCACTGCGGTTGTACACCACGACTTCGTGCTGCCCGCGCAGCAGCCGCCTTGCGATGTTCGCGCCCATGCGCCCAAGCCCGATGATTCCGAGTTGCATGATCGGTCCTTTCATTGAGTCGGTGGTGACGAGGCCGTGATGAACTGCCCGCGGCAGCTTCTACAGTCCGGCCTATTGTCCGCCTGACGGGGCTGGCGTGCACGGCCCGGCGCAATCCGCCCGCCATGCGCAAAAAGCGCACCAGAAGGCACTGGCAACCATGGCCAATGGTGGCTCCTAGCCAACAGTTTCCATCTGCGCAAGCCATGAAAACCCGCAGGCCGATTTACATGAACTAAACAGCCGCTTAAAATTCACCCAGCCAGCGCCGGCGCAATCGCACACGACCGGGCGGCCCCGATATCACCGGCCAGCTTCTGGGGACACGCGCCGGCCAACCGCCCCTAACCATGTCCCTGCCCACGATGCAACGCCACCGCCCGCGCGCCACCTTGTCGGCTCCGCGCCGCGAGTAAGGCCAGCGCCTGCCTGGCGCGGCTTGCGCCCCGCAACCCGCCCGTGACCGCACCGCCCGCGCCGCCTTTGCGCGCCGGGGCCGGCAGCGCGGGTCCCCGCTTTCACCGCCAACACCAATCGCCCCTGCATTGCCATGTCCGTTAACAGTACGACGCTCGCCACCCCGGACTCCGGAGAACACCAGCACGCCGGCATCGGCCGCCGCATTGTCGCCATCGTCTTCTTCAACTTCATTGCCTACCTGACGGTGGGCCTGCCGCTGGCGGTGGTGCCCGGCTTCGTCCATGGCGACCTGGGCTACGGCACCGTCGTGGCCGGCCTGGCGGTCAGCATCCAGTACCTGGCGACGCTGCTCAGCCGCGCCTGGGCCGGCAACCTGTGCGACCTGCAGGGACCGAAAAAGTCGGTCACGATCGGGCTCATGCTGTGCGCCGGCAGCGGCCTGCTGGCGGTGCTGTCCAGCCTGCTCGTGCACACCGGCTGGCTCAGCCTGGCGTGGCTGTTTGCCGGGCGGCTGGTGCTCGGCGCGGGCGAGAGCCTGGTTACCACCGGTACCATCGCCTGGGGCATTGGCGACGTAGGGGCCCGCCACACCGGCAAGGTGATCTCCTGGAACGGCATCACCACCTATGGCGCGCTGGCGCTGGGCGCGCCGCTGGGCGTGCTGCTCGACGCGCGCTGGGGCTTCGCCTCGCTGGGCATCGTCACCCTGGCCCTGGCCGCCGCCGCCTTCGCGCTGGCGCGCCGCAAGGCCGCCGTGCCCACGGTGAAGGGGGAGCGCATGCCGTTCCGCACCGTGTTCCGCCACATGACGCCGTTCGGACTGTGCCTGGCGCTGGGCTCGGTGGGTTTCGGCACCATCACGGCCTTTGTCACGCTGTACTACGCCAGCCACGGCTGGGACCATGCAGCGCTGGCGCTGACCAGCCTGGGTATCAGCTTCGTGCTGGCGCGCCTGCTGCTGGCCGACAGCATCGGCCGCTTTGGCGGGTATCCGGTGGCGCTGTGTTCGTTTGCCGTGGAAGCCGCCGGCCTGGCCCTGATCTGGCTCGCGGACAGCCCGGCTCAGGCCCTGGCCGGCGCCGCGGTCACCGGCTTTGGCTTTGCCCTGGTGTTTCCGTCGCTGGGCATGGAGGCGGTCAAGCTGGTGCCGCAAAGCAATCGCGGTTCCGCGCTTGGCGCCTATGCGCTGTTTCTCGATCTCTCGCTGGGGCTGACCGGCCCCTTGGCCGGGGTGATCGCGAGCCATGCGGGATATAGCTCGGTCTTCCTGTTCTCTTCCGTGACGGCGCTGGCGGGCCTGGCCTTGAGCCAGGTGCTGGCGGTGCGGGCGCGGCGCGCGGCCTGAACGGCGGCCGCCTCAGACGAAAAATCAGAAAAATCTGAATGCAATTTGGGCCAATTCCGATTGATCCTCTGAGATTTACTATTAAAAGCCTATTGGGCAATGATATTCAGCGTTTTCCGCTTGACCCATTCCATTCTCGCCGATACAGTACGCGGGTTATTAATTTCAGGGCTTACCCAGTGAGTACTTGTTCCGACGACAGTAGTCGATCCAGGATCGGCACCCCCACCTGATCGGGCTCACGGTATTCCCAGCGACCGTGCCCGACTTGCGGCACGGTGCTTTCGAGGCCGGACGTCCTGTCCCGCCTCTCTTCCTGAACACGGCTTCATTCTTCTGACCGCGCATGCGTTGCAGCACGCCGCTGCCTGCGCCTGCCTGTGTCTTGCACAAGACTCACCGGCTCTTCCTGCTCGTTACAGGAGTTCTTATGGTGTGGCACGAATTCGCCCTGCGCTTGCTGGAAGCGCTAGCGCTGGGCGCGTGTATCGGTACCGAACGGCAGTTGCGCCAGCGCATGGCGGGACTGCGCACCAACGCGCTGGTTGCAGCCGGCGCCGCGCTGTTCGTCTCGGTCTCCGCTTTTTCGTTTGACCCGCAGGGGCATGCGCGCGTCGCCGCGCAGGTCGTCTCCGGCATCGGCTTTCTCGGCGCCGGCGTGATCATGCGCGACGGACTGAACGTGCGCGGCCTGAATACCGCCGCCACGCTGTGGTGTTCTGCCGCGATAGGTGTCCTCGCCGGACTCGGCCATGCGCTGGAGGCCGCCATCGGCACCGCCTGCATCCTGTGCGTCAACTTTGGCCTGCGCAAGCTCGGCCAGCGCATCAACCGCCATGGCCCGGCCGTCGCCGCGGAAGTGGAAATGGTGTACCGCATCACCACGGTCTGCACGACCAATGAGGAAATCCACGTGCGCGGCCTGCTGCTGCATGCGCTCACCGAGATGCCGGCTCTGCTGCTGCAATCGCTGCATAGCGAGGACACCGCCAGCGGCGGCCAGATCGAGGTGCGCGCCGACGTGCTCGCCGCCCCCGGCAATGAAAGCAAGCTGGAGCAGATCGTCAGCCGCATCAGCATGGAAAAGAGTGTTTCCCTCGTGCGCTGGGCCATTCCGGCCAGCGCACTCGAATAACCCTCAGGAGAAAGAAAGGAGCCGAATATGCGTTTCCTCAACTGGATGCTCCCCCAGGATCGTAGCCGCGGCACTGCCCAGGAAAAGCGCGGCGCCGCCGCCCAGCTGTTCCAGGTGGTACTGCTGTGCAAGGACGACTATGGCCTGCGCCTGGAGCAGCAACTGCGCCATGAGCTCGCCGCGCGCGACCTGTCGCTGCAGCGCCTGCGCACGCGGCAGTGCGATCGCCGCGAACTGGTCGAGATGCGGGTGCTGGTGCACTGCCAGCCGGGCGGGCGGCCCGGCATGGTCAAGCTGGTACAGCGCCTCGGCCTGGAGCCACTGGTACGCGCGGTGCGCTGGGAGACCGTCCCGCAGCCCGAGCGCGCGCTCGCGGCAGCCTGAGCCCGTCGAACAACCCAAACCCATGAGGTACGAGCATGGACCCCGACCCTTCTAGTACGCAGCGCGGAAGGCGCGGCGCATTCCTGCTGGTCTGATCCCGCTTCCAGCGTCCTGCCGGAGCCGCGGCGACGGCCGCACGAATCCGCCAGGCGCCCTTCACCTTGCGCAGGCCCCTGCCTGCGCTCACGCGGGAGCGTCACCTCCTCCCGCGCTGCCTGCACCTGAATGACACCACGGGCGATTGCGCCCATCACCGGCTACCTGCGCGGATTTGCCACCCCGTAGCGCCGGGGATGCGTCACGCCTGTCGACTCCTGTCGTCTGCCGTTCCGCCACGCTGCGAATCGCGGCGGCGACACACCACCAATATGCGGTGTCTTGGCCCACTGGGACAGTGCGCCAACGCCGAACCGAGGAGAAACGCCATGCGTATGCCCCCCCATCGCCAACCCCGAGCCTTGCACGGCATGCCGCCGCGGCTCGCGCTATACGCCGCCTGCGCGGCATGCATCGCGCTCACCGGCTGCGACGGCCCCAGCCTGCTGGGTGCCCATGCCACCACCGCGCCGGCGCAAACGCCCGAACTGGTCCGCGAAGGCAACTTCATCACGGTGCCCGAGGCCTCTCCGCTACGCGCCAAGCTGCAGGTGCAAGCGATCGTCGAACAGGTGCTGGAGCGGCCCATCGAGGTACCCGGGTCGATCGAGCCGGACCCCGCCAAACTGGTCAAGATCGTGCCGCCGCTGGCCGGGCGCATCGAGAAACTGTACGCCGGGCTCGGCGACACCGTGCGCAAGGGCGATCCCCTTTTCATGCTGGACTCCGCCGAACTGAGCGCGGCGCAGGGCGAAGCCGGCAAGGCGCGCGCCGCCTTGCTCGAGGCCCGCCTGAACCTGGACCGCCAGCGCACCCTGTACGAATCCGAAATCGTGGCCCGCAAGGATTACGAGCAAGCGCAGATGGCTTTCGCCCAGGCCAGCAGCGACGCCGAGACCTCCGCCGCCCACCTCGCGCAGCTTGGCGCCGTCAGCGCCTCGCCGTCGCAGCGCAAGTACACCATGCGCTCGCCGCTGGCCGGCCGCGTGATCGAACTGGAAGGCGCCCAGGGCGGCTTCTGGAACGACACCGGTGCGCCGGTGATGACCGTGGCGGACCTTTCCGTTGTCTATCTTGCCGCCAACGTGTCAGAGAAGGACATCGCCTCGATCTTCGTCGGCCAGGCCGCCGCCATCGCCCTCAATGCCTACCCGGATCAGCCGGTCACGGGCAAGGTGCGGTACATCGGCGAAATACTCGACCCCGACACGCGCACGGTGAAGGTGCGGGTCGCGGTGGACAACAAGGAAGGTCGCTATCGCCCCGGCCTGTTCGCCAAGGTCACCTTCTCGGGCGAAAAGCATGCCGCCCTGATGGTGCCGCCATCGGCGCTGCTGCAAAGCGGCCTGCACACGCGCGTGCTGGTGGAAATGGCGCCCTTCCGCTACGAGCCGCGCATCGTCAAGACGGGGACCCATTCCGACGGACGCGTCGAGATCCTCGCCGGCCTCAAGGCCGGGGACCGCATCGTCGTGAAGAACGGAGTGCTGCTCCATGATTGACCGTCTCGTCACCCTATGCTTCCAGCGGCGCGCGATCGTCTGGCTGGTGTTCGCGCTGGTGGCGCTTTACGGCGCCCACAGCTGGAAACAACTGCCCATCGAAGCCTACCCGGACATTGCCGACGTCACGTCGCAGATCGTCACCCAGGTGCCCGGCCTGGGCGCGGAGGAAATCGAGCAACAGATCACCATCCCGCTCGAGCGCGCGCTGCTGGCCACGCCCGGCATGCATGTGCTGCGCACCCGCAGCCTGTTCGCACTGTCCCTGATCACCGTGGTGTTCGAGGATGGCACGGAAGGCTACTGGGCGCGGCAACGCCTGCAGGAACGCCTCAACGAGGTCGACCTGCCCTATGAGGCCAAGCCGGGCCTGGACCCATACACCTCGCCCATCGGCGAGTTCTATCGCTACACGCTGGAGTCCACGACGCGCGACCTGCGCGAACTGTCGGAGCTGCAGACCTGGACCGTCATACCGCGCCTCAAGAAGGTGCGCGGCGTGGTCGACGTGACCAACTTCGGCGGGCTCACCACGCAGTTCATGCTGGAACTCGATCCCACGCGGCTGAACCAGTACAACCTGACGCTGGCACAGGTGACCGAAGCGCTAAACGCCAACAACGTCAACGCCGGCGGCAGCGTCATCGACCGCGGCGAGCAATCCTACGTGGTGCGCGGCGTGGGCCTGCTGCGTTCGCTCGACGACATGGGCAATGTGGTGGTCACCAGCAAGGACGGCACGCCGGTACTGGTCAAGGACCTGGGTACGCTGCGCTATGGCAACGTCGAGCGGCGCGGCATCCTAGGCAAGGACGACAACCCCGACACGGTCTCCGGCATCACCCTGCTGCTCAAGGATTTCAACGCCTCCGAGGCGCTGGACGGCGTGCACGAAGCCGTGCGCGACCTCAACGAGAACCTGCTGCCCAAGGATGTGAAGGTGGTGGCCTACCTGGACCGCACCGCGCTGATCGACGCCACCATGCGCACGGTCGGCATGACGCTCACCGAAGGCATGCTGCTGGTGGCCGTGGTGCTGCTGCTGTTCCTCGGCAGCCCGCGCGCGGCGCTGATCGTGGCGCTGACGATTCCGCTTTCGCTGCTGATCGCCTTCATCTTCATGTATCACCTGCGCATTCCGGCCAACCTGCTGAGCCTGGGCGCGATCGACTTCGGCATCCTGGTGGACGGCGCGGTGGTACTGGTCGAGAACATGCTGCGCCGGCGCGAACAGGAGAAGGACCGCGCGCTTACGCCACGCGATGCAATCGAGGCGACCTTGCAGGTGGCACGGCCGATGTTCTTCGGCATGCTGGTGATCGTTGCCGCCTATCTGCCGCTGTTCTCCTTCGAACGCATCGAGTACAAGCTGTTCTCGCCCATGGCCTTCGCCGTTGGCGCGGCGCTGGTCGGCGCGCTGATCGTGGCGCTGGCACTGGTGCCCGCGCTGGCCTGGATCGCCATGCGCAAGCCCCGCCGCATCTTCCACAACCCCGCGCTGGCGTGGCTGACCGTACGCTACCGCGCGGCGCTGGAGCGCGGCATCGGCAAGATGCGCTGGGTGGCCA
>NZ_JARJLM010000691.1 GCF_029335485.1 Cupriavidus basilensis | reverse complement strand
TGCTATTCTTTCCATAGCAAAATTAGACCATCTGCTATGGAAAGTAAAGCATGAGCAATCCGATTCCCGGCGCACCGGTGCGCGGCTCCGAGACCGGCCGCCCGATCATGGCCGCGTTCGACCTGCTTGGCCGTCGTGGCGCCATGCGTATCATCTGGGAGTTACGGATGGGGCCGCTCAACTTTCGCGCGCTTCAGCAGGCGGCGGATACCAATCCCGCGGTCCTGAACACGCGGATCAAGGAACTGCGGAGCGCGCGCCTGCTTGACCACGACGGTGGTGGATACCATCTCACCGGCCTGTGCATCGACCTGCTGAATCTCATGATGCCGCTCAATGATTGGGCAGAGCGCTGGGCGCGGGAGCTCTCGGTTTCACGCCCGGATTGAGTCCGGTCGCAGCACAAGGCGTGGCTTTGCCGGGGAAGGCCAGGAATGCTGCTATATTGATGCCATTTTTCCTGGCGTGAGCGGTAGGAATTATCTGTCCGGGAAAATATAAGGGTTGTTCGCATGAATCCTGTGATGCGCCTGGCTTGATGGATTCATGAATTTGTCATCCGCATTTTGGGATTTTTCTGAAATTGTCCTAACGGACCGGCGGGAGGATACGCATGTCGGAAGCACCATCGATCGTGGGGGTGCCTGCAAGGCACCGTTCTGGCGTGACTGTTCTGGGCCTGTCCGCGCTGGGCGTGGTATTCGGGGATATCGGCACCAGTCCGCTGTACACCTTGAAGACCGTTCTGGCCCTGTCGGGCGGCAAGCCTTCCGCGCCGGTGATCCTGGGTCTTCTGAGCCTGCTTTTATGGACCCTGATTATCGTGACCACGGTGAAGTACGTTTCCTTCGCCATGCGTATCGATAATAACGGGGAGGGCGGTATTCTGGCGCTGATGTCATTATTGGGCATCAAGAAGAAAAAGCGCCCGCTGGTGGTGGCGGCCGGATTATTCGGGGCGGCGTTGATTTATGGCGACGGTGCCATCACACCAGCGATTTCCGTGCTCTCCGCGCTGGAGGGACTGAATATGGTGTTCCCGGAGGCAAAATCCTACGTGTTGCCGGCAACGGTGGCCATCCTGGTGGCGCTGTTCGCGATACAGCCCATGGGTACCTCGCGTATCGGCAGGGCGTTCGGCCCGGTCATGGCACTGTGGTTCCTGTGCATCGCGGTGTTGGGGATACGCGGGATCGTGCAGCACCCCTCGGTCCTGCTTGCGATCAACCCGGCCTATGGCCTGGAATTCCTGTTCTCCAACGGCTATACCAGCTTCCTGGTGCTGGGCGGCGTATTTCTTTGCGTGACCGGTGCCGAGGCGCTGTACGCGGATATGGGGCACTTTGGCGCGCGTCCGATCCGTCTGGCATGGTCCGCCATCGTGTTTCCCAGCCTGCTGCTCAACTATGCCGGGCAGGCTGCGCTGGTGCTGTCCGGCGCGGACACCGCCGACAATATCTTCTTTCGCCTGTGTCCGCCGGCTTTGCTGGTGCCCCTGGTCATCCTGGCCGCCGTGGCCACGGTGATTGCCAGCCAGTCGATCATCACCGGCGCATTCTCCATGACCCGGCAAGCGATCCAGCTGGGCTGGATGCCGCGCTTGCGGATCAGGCAAACCTCGGAAGAGGGCTATGGGCAGATCTACGTCGGCGTGGTGAACTGGCTGCTGATGGCCGTGACGGTCGGGCTGGCGCTGTTCTTCAAATCGTCGGACCAGCTGGCTTCCGCCTACGGTATCGCCGTATCGCTCACCATGCTGATGACGTCCATGCTGCTGTTCATCGCCATGCGCGATGTCTGGGGCTGGAGCGTGTGGGCCAGCGGGGCGGTGGCGGGTGTTTTCGTGGTGATCGATGGCGGGTTCTTCGTGGCTAACCTGGCCAAGGTGCTGGATGGCGGGTACGTGCCGTTGTTGCTGGCGGCGGTCGTCTATACCGTCATGCTGATCTGGCATCGGGGCACGATAGCGATCTCCAAGGCCATCGACGAAGAGATCGTGCCGGTCGCGCAATTCCTGGCGGACGTCGAAGCGCAGGGGATTCCGCGCGTGCCCGGCGGCGCCGTGTTCCTGAGCCGGACGCTGGATGGCACGCCGCCGGTGATGCGATGGCATGTCAAGCGCAACCACGCCCTGCATCGGAAGGTCATTGCCTTGAACGTATCGACGGAGACGGTGCCGTGGGTCAGGGATGCGGAACGCCTGACGCTGACGCAGCAGGGGCCGGACTTCTGGCGTGCCGCCGTGCGCTATGGGTTCATGGAGCGGCCCGACATTCCAAAGCTGCTGCAACGGCCCGAATTCCTGCCTTGCGATTTCGAGCTGAATTCGGTGACCTACTATATGGGGCTCGAAACGGTCGTGTTGCGCGAGGGAGATTCCCGGATGTCGCGGTGGCAGGGCAGCCTGTTCGCCGTGATGGTGCGCAACGGCATGCACGTGACCGATTTCTTTCGCCTGCCCAGCGACCAGGTAGTGGAGATCGGCCGCCGGGTGTCCATCTGAGCCGTCGGGACCAGACCGGCAGGCCGCCGCTTCACCGGTGGCCCGGCACTGCTGCCCTGGGCGGGAGTTGTTTTTTTGTTTTGCAGTTTAGTGCCTTTCTCTTAACATAGACGCCTTGCACGCAATATCGCGGCCCGGACGACCAGGTCCGCGGGCCGTCTGCGATGCTTGTCGACGATGTGAAGTCAAAGGAAAAGCAAGGCAATGAGGCGTTTCGAGTTCCGCAGCGACAGTTCCAGCAAGTTTTGGGAAGTTGAACAGGACGACACCCAGCTCAACCTGCGCTGGGGCAAGATCGGCACCAACGGGCAGAGCCAGAGCAAGGCCTTTGCCGATGCCGCCAAGGCCGCCGCGGCGATGGCCAGGCTGATCGCAGAGAAGACCGGGAAGGGCTATGCGGAGGCCGCAGTCGCGGCTGGGGCGAGCATCGGGGCCGTTGCTGCCTCCACCACGGCGCCTGCGCCTGCGCTTGCCGCGGCGCCTGCAAGTCCGTCCCCGGCCATGCCA
>NZ_JARJLM010000690.1 GCF_029335485.1 Cupriavidus basilensis | reverse complement strand
TCGGCGGCGGCGCGATGATCGGCGCGCCATTGTCGGTCGCCTTGATGAACCACTTCAAGAGCGCGACCAGCGCGGGCGTGGCGCAGACCTTCCTCGTCATGGGCGTGGTCTATTTCATCTCGATGTCGATCGGCGCGATGGCCATCCGCATCCCTGCCCCGGGCTGGGCGCCCCCGGGCTACATGCCCACCGCCAATGCTAGCAAGATGGTCACGCACGCCAACGTGCATATTGACCAGGCGCTGAAGACGCCGCAGTTCTACCTGCTATGGCTGATCCTGTTCCTGAACATCACGGCCGGCATCGGCGTGCTGGGCCAGGCCGCGGTGATGATCCAGGAAACCTTCAAGGGCACCATCACTGCCGCCGCCGCGGCCGGCTTTGTCGGCCTGCTCAGCATCGGCAACATGACGGGGCGCTTCCTGTGGAGCTCCGCCAGCGACTACTTCGGCCGCAAGGTAACCTACGCCATCTTCTTCGCCTTCGGCGCCGCGCTATACATGGCCGTGCCGGCCGTCGGCGCGTCCGGCAACGTGGCCCTATTTGTGGTCTGCTACTTCCTGATCCTCACCATGTACGGCGGCGGCTTCAGCACCATTCCGGCCTATCTGGCCGACATGTTCGGCACGGCCTACGTCGGTGGCATCCATGGGCGCCTGCTGACCGCCTGGGCCGCCGCCGGGATCGCCGGGCCGGTGCTGGTGAACTACATCCGCGAGCACAAGCTGGCAATGGGCGTGCCCAGGTCGGAGGTCTACGTCGACACTCTGCACATCATGGCGGGCCTGCTGGTGGCGGGTTTCGTCTGCAACCTGCTGATCCGGCCCGTGCATGATCGCCACCACCTGCGCGAAGTGGCCAGCGCCGCCTGAACGCCATTCCCCAACACACAGGAACCCCAGCCATGCAAAACGACCGCACTTTCGGCAAAACCCTGCTGCTGCTCTCGTTCTGGGCCTACGTGCTCATCCCGCTGGGCGCGGGCATCTGGTCGACTCTCGGCAAGGCCATGACGCTGTTCAGCTGAGCGCCCGCACCGGCGGTCCGCTGCGTCCCGATCCGTCAATAAAGCGGCCGCCGGCGCAGTCCATGGAGCTGGTTCCGGATCGTTGATGCAGCGGGATCCATCCATGACTGTGATCCCGCGCAATAGCGCTATCTGTATTTGCTTTGTGGCGCCTTGCAAGCGCTTCTCCCGGCTCTGCAAACTGACCTTTATCGGTTCCGCAAGAACTGTATCCTTCGCGGGCAGGCTCTAGTCCCTACGCTTGCCCGTAGTGTCGCGCGACACGCCGTCGTGCCGGCGGCACCCCCACGGAGAGCACATCGATGCACGGACTCACAAGCGCGGTCAAGCTCTACGATGCCTCTGGCACACGCTCCCGGCATCAGAAGTTGCTACGCGGGTACCTCCACATTCGGCCGGCCGAGGCCAACACGCTGAAATGGCTGGAGGCGCTCGCAACCGATGCGGCGCACACCAAGGTCGAATTGCCCGACATCGTCAACGTGCTGATCGAAGAGCTGATCCGGGTACGGTGCGAACTGCGCAAGGTGATCAAGTACAACCAACTGGTCGCCAACATGGTCATCCTCCACAACGTTCAGTGGATGTCACGCAAGCTGAAGGATTTGCAGGAACGCGGGCACCCGGTGAATGCCGAAGTGCTGAAGGCGCTGTCGCCATACCGCCGCGAGCATGTCAACCGGTTCGGCAATTACCTACTCAACTTGCAGCGGCGCGTGCCGCCACTCGATCCATCGATCGATTTCCTATTCAAATCAGCGGCTTAGCGGAGATGTGGCGGATTTTTTGCGAATCCCGGCCGACCCTCGGATAGGGTGCGTTCTCCCGGTTTCGTAGCAGGCCAACGCGAGGCCTCCACCACCCTGCGAGCCGCGTGGGCGCCGCGCAGTAGGTCCGCCTCGTCAGCAGGACTGGTACGACTATGAGCTGTAAGATCGGGCCGCTGTGTCAGTTCGCCCGGCGGCTCAGGCCTTACTTGCTAGGCATAGGCATTCTCGCCCACGCCCGCTGGCCCTTGGGCACCAATGTGGTTGAAGCCATCAACACGCTGATCATGGTGATCAAGCGCATTGCCTATGCTTCCGCTATGACCGCATCGAACGATGCCGCGTCCGTCGGCATGCTGCCATTTCCATCCATAAAGGTGTAAATAGCCGCTCGAAGTTTCAGTTCATTGCCTGTCATATCGTTCGTTGGTAAGCCGAGATACCGGTATATCGCCGACGAAAATATCGGACGTTGTCAAGCATAAATTTAGCGGCGTGAGCGATTTTCCGGAGATACTAGTGGCATACTTCCATGCATCTCAACTGCAAATCCGGTTTGGCAAAGCGAGCAGAATTCCAAGCTCGATACAAAATATCTACCGACATGAGTAAATTGACCGAAGAGCAAATTGCGCGAGGACGCGGCAGATTTCTGGCAGACCACCCACAAGCTGTAGACCGAGTGAACGCTATCACGCAAGCGGTAGCAGACGCGCTGGGGGAGGAAGTGACAGAACTGCGACGCATCGAGACAGCAAAAGCCATGAGCGAAGCCGCCGCCGCGGAGGGAATCGACGGCTTCGAGTATCTGCTACGGTACGCAATTGACGATGACGACGAGCGCAATCGCATCCTTCAGCAGAACCGAGAGGCTCACGAGCGTGCCGTTGGACTGCGCTGGTAAAGAGCCGGTCGGTCTTCCGTCCTGTTGCGCAGGCAGTTAAAGGGTTTTCGAGTATGACGAACCAACGTTCGATGGCAGGTCTCATAGCTCTACTGAATGAAAGCACCACGAGACCCGAAGTAGGAGATGGGCCAGGGCTCGAGGACCATGTCCGCAATGTCTATCAGACTTTGCTTGACCTCGAACTTGAGAACGCTGTCGTCGGGCGTGGAGTCACGCTTACGGGGATCAAAGGGGAGCATTTACCAGATAGACGTGTACTACGAATTTGAGATTGCTGGTCTGCGACACCGTGTTGCGATTGAATGTAAGAACACCAGCCGCCCCATGGAAAGGGATGATGTTCTAGCGTTTGCAATGAAAGTGCACGATTGCCAAGGGGTGGTCGGCGTAGTTGTATCAGCCAACGGCTATCAAAGTGGGGCTGTTGACTCCGCCAACGAAAATGGCCTGAAGGTGCTGTCGGTTGAAGAACTTCCGTCCATTGGGCAACTTCTTGCCTTGCGCTTGGACAACGTTGTGATGCCTGGCCCTGAAGTGAAAGGCGAACCGTTCTGGACGTTGTACGACCTCGAGACGAAAGAACCCTATTCCTTTACACAAGGGGATGAGATCTTTGGAGCGCTGTTCATCTCGCGCGCTCACGCTGAAGAGTATGCGAGAGTGTCTCACTTGAAGCCCCGGTGGACCGTGCGGGGGCTGGGAATGCGGCATCTTCGGGCTTACATTCTGACCGCCGATGCGGTACGGGCACGATATCTCATCGTACAGCCACATATCGCAAATGCTATCCCGATAAACGGCTTTGCATTTGCGGAAATCAACCGCAAGCGTCTGATCTCCGACTTCTATTCAGGTGGACCGTTGCCCGCAACTCCGATGATCATGCCCGGACGACGAAAACGGCGCTCATAAATTTGTTCACAGTTCTTGCAGAACTTTGTTCCCGACCCCATGGGCACGCCTGCTGGCGCGCTGGAGAGCGCGCGTCGGCGGCAGGCACGGCGCACCAACTGCAGCGCGTTTTCCATATAAGAAACCGCGCCAAAGCCAACTCGATTTCTCACGAGCAGCCGTCGATTCGTCGTCGATGCGAGCTGTTGGGGCGGGCGACAAACGGGTCCGAACCCCACGGATCGCGCGCGACCAAGCTCCAAGCACCACATCCTCGTCGACGCCAACGGAATCACCGTCAGCGCGATCCTGACCGGCGCGAACCGAAACGACGTCACCCAACTGCTGCCGCTCGTCGACGCGATTCCACCCATTCGCGGCGTGCGTGGCCGACCACTTCAGAAGCCCAAAATCATCTACGCCGATCGCGGCTACGATTCCGAACTGCATCGGCAGAAGCTACGCGAGCGCGGCATCAAGCCGGTGCTCGCGAAACGCCGAACCGAACTCGGCTCCTATTCCAATTTGTCAGCGCTGTCGCTTTTGTTGTGATTGCGGCTGTCCTGGGACGCGCCGCATACGTGGGTTTCGCAGCTGCCCTCCCTCACGTCATCCCACCGCCTCACATCGAGCGGCTTGTCGCGAGACTGGACGCGCGGGCTGAATTCGATCGATATCGAGAGAAGTTGCTTTTGTTGTCCGGCGTTGGCCCCCAATCCGAATCGACGCTTTTCGCCATCCATAACGCGTTGCACGCTGCAAGCCGGGCCGGATGCATCTCAACCTGAAGATGGGCGCAATAACGTTGAGCTCTTGCAGTTCAAGCCCCGCTCAGTTCGTTTCTTGCCACGCCACTAGCCGTCGATGGATGCAATCGACGTAGGAAAAGCTACTTTGCTCACATCCGGCAGCCTGCAACGTCTCTTGTCATATCTGATGGCGGAGTACGAATTGACGGTCGATGGCATCGCCCAGAAATGACCAGTGAGCGTCGCGCCGTTCCGGCCCGCGCTGGAGCGCTCCCAGTCAGCGAAGAAACGCGCCAGCCTCAGCTTGAGCGTGCGCAACTGCGGATACTCATCGAAGTGGCGAGTTGAACGCGCCTCACCGGTCCGCATATCTCGTGTGCGGATGACGATTCGCTCGTGCTCGGCCTTTTCTGCGTCGTCCAATTGCACCTCAAGGCGCAGCACCTCCGCCAGATCCTCGATGCTCTCCAGGCGATACGACGGCGGTCCAAAAGCCATGCACTGGTCGAGCGACACGCCCCTGCAGCCGCTCTGCTCCATCAGGCTTTCTGGCGACCTTGGTGCCGCGTAGACGGCTGGGGCGAACAGCTTGCGCTCAATCCAATACTGGTACCGGCTGATGATGATCTGGAAGAACTCGGCGGTACCCGTGCCATAGGGTGCAACCAGGCAAATTCGCTCGATCTCCGCATCGGCAAAACGCAAGGGGCCGTCCCTATGCTTTCTCCAAACAGCCGTTGGATCACCGCCGGCTTCGCTGAGCTCCACGTTCAACCACTGACCGTATTCGCCAAGAGTCGTGCCATCGGAGCCGATCACGAGGCAATGTGATGTGGCAAGTGAGAAGCCGTCCCGAACATTGCCGAGCCGAACCGTATCCATGCCCGTCGAGCGGCGCAGGGCGGCGATCAGTTGCAAGCGGGCAATTCAAACTGGCAGCTCGATCGCGCTTAGCTTGGCCGGTCAATACGTCACCGCGCCACGTAAGCGTGAAATTATACGCACTGGGTGAGTTACATTCCTTGCACCCGCGCGCGCTCCATAGCGCGCGGTTCTGATGGCGTCAAATCCGTGACGCCCGTTGTTTCCCTCCATATCAGGTGAGGCACATGACTCATTCCAGAATCCCCGTCCAACTTAAGCGTGAAATTGAGGCAGACCTACAGGCCAAGGGCACTTTTTTGCCAGGACTCTATCTTTTGTCGGTCGCTGATTCCTCACCAGTCATCTATGAGTTTCTGTCATTGGCGTCCCGTGAGGAGGCCTGTGAGTACCTCGATTCTTGGTACCGTCAGTTTGGAATACCACAATGCCAACTTCTTGGCGAAGGAGCCCGGGAGGTGCTTCGATATCTTGTTACCGTCAACACAGGCGGCGAAATAATGGGCGAAGATCTGCTTGCAACGGAGAGATTCCAACGCGATGGCAGCGGCTCATTCATGCCAGTACACAGCTTGATCGGCACTGCCAACATCAGCGGCAGCCAACCCCTGTGAGAGATTGCCCCATTTCCGGCACGTGCTGACAGCGGCGCATGTCATGGATCTTCAATACGACCGTGCCCGACAGTGGCGCGGTGCCCCCTCGCGCCTGGCACCGCTGCCGTGGAATAGCATCGCTGCGTCGAGCCAGGCCTTCGTCACCCTTGGCAGCGACAAGCCAACGAACCGACGCTGAGCCTGGCCGCCCACCCCGGCTGCCGCCGGGGCGCGGGCGCACAACGGGCCGGCTCATACCGGCCCGTTCCATTTCTGGCACTCAAGAAGGCCCTCCCCGCGAGGCGCGTACCTCCCGTGCCGAACTGCAGGAAAGGCGGGACTCTGAGCGGCGCGAGATCCGGGCTGCGTTGGACGCGCCCATCACAAGGCAGTCTTCCAATGCGGTTCATAGCCGGAGGCTGGGCGACGCCCGCGCTTCTCAAGCTTGCGTCAGTCTCGCGACCACCATTCCAGGACCGTTCGGCCACCGCTCGCCGGCGTGCTCCAGAGGCCAACCGATCTCGTCCA
>NZ_JARJLM010000068.1 GCF_029335485.1 Cupriavidus basilensis | reverse complement strand
ACCGGTCAGACGGTACCGTGCGCGGCTTCCAGGCTGTCATGGCGCACTACGGGCGGCCTGGCCGTGGCTGGTTTGGCACGGGGCGCCCTGCGCAAGCACCGCGTCGAACGCCAGTTCGCCAGTCCCACTTCATCACGGATCTCAGCGCAGACCTGAATCAGCCGCTCGATTTCCACCGCCGTCAGGCAGGCATTCATGGTCAGCCGCATCAAGGCCCGGTCGCGCGCCGTAGCAGGCGCGCAGAACACGGCGCCGAAGATGCCGCGCGACTGGAGCGCATTGCGCAGCACCATGGTCTGCTGCTCGGTGCCTGACTCCAACGCAATGATCTGCTCCGAACCCGCCGATACGTTATAGCCCAGACCGGCGAGCGCTTCCCGCGCTTCGGCTGAAACAGTACGCAACTGAGCGCGGCGCTCGTCGGCTGCGGCAATAAAGTCAGCAGCCGCATTGAACCAGGCCAGTTCATGATGCAGCAGCCCTGAGCTGAAGATTGCGGGACGGGATTCCATAGCGAAATAGCCCTTGAACGAAGACGGGCACGTGATTAGCCCGGCGCGCCCGCCGAAGGCCTTGGCCAGGCTGGCCGTCTGGAAGTGGACCCGGCGCGAGAGCCCAAGCTGAGCCACCAGGCCAGCACCGCCAGGACCGTGAGTACCTAATGAGTGGGATTCGTCGACCACCAGCACGCTGCCGGTGCGTTCGGCCACCTCCACGAATTCGGCCAGCGGGCAGAGACTGCCGTTCGTGCTGTAGACCGCGTCAACTACGATGATCCCGGGGCCGTCCTTGCGAATCTGGCGCTCCGCATGCTCGGCGTCGTTGTGCATGAATGGAATCGCACGGGCGTGCGCTGCATGCGCGCCTTCCCATAGTGACATGTGCGCCAGCATGTCCAGATAGACGGGTGTGCGTTCATTGGCGATGCTTTGCAGAAGGCCCACATTGGCTACCCACCCGGATTGACAAAGGATGCTGTCCTCGGCACCGGTGAACGCCGCCAGCTTGCGCTCGAGCTGACTGGCGGGATTGTCCCCGTGCAAGAAAATTGCCGACATCAGCAACTCGCTCTCCGGGCGGCGCATCGCCGTGCTCTGTGCCATCACCAGTGCCTGCTCGCCGAGCAGGCAAAGATAGTCGTTGCTCGAAAAATGAACCGCGTCGGGTCCAGGTTGCCGGCCGTGCAGCAAATGGCTGCCACCCCATCGCTTCTGTACCCGATCCAACGTGTGCCCCGCCACTCGAGCCGTGACGAAGTCCGGCCACGCTGCAGCCATCTGTAAGGCACTACCCGTTTGACGATAACCGGCGCCCGTATTATTCATTATTTTCCCCTTGGATATACTTCCGACAAAGAGCCGGCCGCGAACCGGCCGGCGATGGCTCGCCGCAACGCAGACGCGGCCCGCACCATTGTTTGCAATGTCTGGTCCGGGGTGGACATGGGTGCCTGCGTGACGTTGCGCCAACAGGCTATTCTGCCGCGTGCCGGCGTTCCTGCCATGTCAACTCAGTAGCGCGGGGGGAGCGCCGCCATACCACGGCTATTTGCGCGCGCGGCCTGCGGTGGACGTGTCGATAGGGACGGGGGCTGCGGCACGCGCGACGACAGCTGGGCACGAGCCAGCCACGGCCACCTCCATCTGCAGATATTCCGTCGGAGCATGGCCCAGCACGCGACGGAACATCGTCGAAAAAGCAGCCGGACTGTCGTAGCCGAAATCGAGCGCAATACGGGTAACGGCTTCGCCAGCCGCCAGCCGGGACAGCGCAAGGACCACGCAGGCGCGTTGGCGCCATTCGGAGAACGCCATTCCGGTCTGTTCGCGGAAGAACCGGCTGAAGGTCCGCGTGCTCATATGCAGTTCCCGCGCCCAGCGCTGTGGGGAGTCGTGGGTGTCGGGCTGCCCGAGAAAAGCCTGGCATAGCGGCAGGAGCCGCGCGTCGGCGGGTAACGGAATGTGCAGGGGCAATACCGTCATGCGCGCAATTTCATGCAGAAGCAGGGCGATCAGCGCCCCGTCCCGGCCATCCGGATCGTATTCCGCCCGCATCTCCACGGCGCCAATCAACAACTGCCGCACCAGGGGCGACACCCCGACCACCTGGCAGGCGTCGCCCGGCCACGGCAGGGCGCCGGGCTCGATATACAGGCTGCGTGTGCTGACCCCGACCATCCGGACTTCATGCAGCATCCCCGGAGGAATCCACACCGCCCGCTGCGGCGGGACGATCCAGTTCCCCTCCCGCGTCGCGACATGCATCACGCCGGTCGCGCCATAGAGCAACTGCGCGCGGCGATGGGTGTGCCAGGGCAGCAGGTAGCCTTTCGGGTAGTCGGTCCCGATGGCAACGACGGGGCGGGGCACCTGATCGAAATCGTCAATGCGGACGTTGAGCATGGATCGCGTGGATCGCGTGGATCGTGGATTGGCTGAAACGCAAATATTATTGACCAATCATCGAAAGCTGGCCATGACCAGACACCGTATCGTGACCGTTTCCCCAACGAGTCCCTGCGGTGTGATGCTTTATCTCCTCTTTGTACTATTTGGCTGCCTGACCGGTGTCAGCACGGTGTTGTTTGGTTTTGGCGGGGGATTCGTGGTCGTTCCCTTGCTTTACCGCACGCTCGCCAACGCTGATGGCCCGGGCCCGGCGGCAATGCATGTAGCCGTGGCCACGTCGACGGCGGTGATGATCGTGAATGCCTGGCTCGCCACCCGCAAACACCGTCTGGCAGGCAATATCCTTTCGCCCTACATCTGGCCGCTGGCGGGCTTTATCGGCCTGGGCGCCGTAGTGGGAGCCGGGGCCGCCGTCCTGGCCAGCGAGGATATCGTCCGCTTTGCCTTTGTTGCCTATCTTGCCGCTACCCTGGCGGATTGCCTGCTGCGCCGGGGTTTCCTCTCGCATGCGCCGGGAAGTGCTCCGCGGTCCCTCGGCCAGGCGCAAACGGTGGCAGGCGGCGTGGTGATCGGCGTGGTCGCCACCTTTCTTGGCGTGGGCGGCAGCGTCATGACAGTGCCGCTGCTGCGCCGCCGCGGCCTGAGCATGACGCAAGCCACGGCCATGGCGAATCCCCTGAGCCTGCCGGTTGCCGTGCTGGGAACGCTGACCTATGCCGCCATGGCCTGGCACCAGCCGCTCACACAGGGGCCCAGGTATCTCGGCAATATCGATCTTGCCGCGTTCGCGCTGCTTTCGCTCGGTTCCCTGGCCGGCATCCGCCTGGCGGGGCGGTGGGTCGGACGCATACCCGACCGGATCCATGCGCGCGTCTACATCGCGCTGCTGGCCCTGGTGATGGCCAGCATGATGATCAAGTGAAAGCCGCAAGGCACGCCGCTCGCGCACCATGGGCATCCGCCGGCAACGGCTCGGGCCGTCTCCCTACAGCCGTGGGAGCAGCGCTTGCTTGGATTGGCATCTCGCCACAAAGCGCTCTAAGATCAAGGGACCTTCATCGTTTCAGGACAGGGTCATGAGCAAGCCTGCCGCGCCGACCAAGCCAGCGTCACCCACCGCACCGCCGAAAACGGCACCGGCGCGGGGGGACAAGGACAGTCATGTGGAAGACGAACTGGACGAAGCCCTCGGCGAAACTTTCCCCGCGAGCGATCCGATCGCCGTGCACCCGCCGCGCTCCGCCCCCCGGCAGAAATAGCCCGGGAGCAAGGGCGGCTGGGCGCCCCCGCCTAGACCAGTTGCCGTAGCTGCGCCACCACCTTCATCAATTGCCCATGCGCGACGATGACGCCGGATTCGTCCTGCAGGGCTTGCTGGTAACGGTCGCGAAAGGTCGGCTCGCTGTCCGGGCCAAACAACTTCTCGGTGGCCGCCGCGACGGCGCGGCAGGTTTGATCGTGGTGTTCCGGTGCCTCCAGTTCCTCGTCGATCTCGATGATCAGCCGCGAGAGCGGGTCGAGCCAGCGGAAATAGGTCTCCTCGGTCACAACCTGCACGAACAGCCCGGCCGGGATCGGGCCGTGCAGGCGTTCATATTCGGCGCGGTTCAGCGCGATCACTTCCTTGTGCACCTTCAGCAGCGCGGCGCGCAGGGCGCGCAATCCGCTGCGGCGATCTTCCTGCTTGGCGAGGAACTGTTCGTGTGGCATATCCCTTCTCCTATTCTCGGCGGCCTGGAGTACAGGGGCCGGCATTCGGCCCGCCTGCCAGTATAGATAGGCCGGCCCTGCAGCGGAATGCCGGGCAACCCGGGGGATCAGGGCTGACAGCGCTGCGCTTTTGCGGGGTATATCGCGCGGATGTCAGCAGCGCAGCCGCGCCTGCTGCTCGCGCAAGGCGCGCTGGCGCTGGCGGTAGCCCTCCTGTTCTTCCTTCGGCAGGCGTGCCCGCCGCCTCATGCCATAGTCGGCTTCCAGCTGCCGCAACTGACTGCCCAGCCAATTGCACTGCTTGTACTCGGCCCGCGCCGCGTCGGCCTGTTCACGCGCGATGCGCGCCTGGTATTCGCGTTCCTCGGCCTCGCGGCTCTGCAGGAACTGCCGGTTGGCTTCATCGGTAGCCGGCTCGGGGCTGATCCGCGACAGGTTGCCGCCCAGCGCCGCCCCCTGCCAGCCCGGCGGGCAGGCCGTATCGGTATAGAGCGTCTTGCTGCCGCTGACGCATTTGCCCGCATGGGCGAAACCCATGCACGCGCAGAGCATGAACAAGACAAGGCAATGCCGCATGGCGGTCTCCCGTGGATGCCGCGAACGGCGATCGTCCTGGAATCGTCGACACGCCGGTACGCGGCAGATCGCGGCATGCGCGCCGGCCAGGGCATTCACGCAGCGCCAGGCGATTCCAGCCCGGCCCACATTCTTATTCGCCGGGCACGGCTTGTCCAGCCGCCGCGGGAGTACGGCAATAGTGCGGCAACGTTCAGCGCGGTTTCGCGCTACCGGATTCCGCTCGTCCGTCATCGTCTGCCAGTTCGCCCATCAGGTCGGCCGCCGTCGAGCGCCGTGCGTCGGCCGCACGGAAGTACCGCACCAGCGTAGCCACGCTGGTGTGTCCGGTCATGGCCATGGTTTCGGCCAGCGGCACCTGCCGCGCGGCGGCCTCGGTCACGAAGCCGGAGCGCAGCGAATGCGCCGAGAAATCTCCATCCAGCCCAGCCGCCTCGCAGCGCTGCTTGACGATCTTGCGCACGGCCGCATCCGACAGCGCCTCCCCCACATGGCCGCCGCGGCGAATGCGCCGGAAGATGGCGCCGTCACGGATTGCCGATGCGTGCAACCACGCCTCCAGCGCGGCGCCGGCGGCACCAACGACCGGCTTGGCGTTGTCGGGCAAATCCGCCCCGGCCTGGTTGGTCTTCGACCAGCCCAGCTGATAGACGAACTCGCCCGGCCCCATGCGCGTGAGGGCGGCTAGCGTGGCGCCCGCCACCTCGGAGCGCCGCCGGCCACCGCTGGACCAGGCGAACAGCAGCAAAGCCCGATCTCGCAAGCCGATCAGCGAATCGTCGCAAGTCTCCAGCAGGCGGGCCAAGGGCTCGCGCGTGAGCGCCGCCTTGCGTGCCGGACGCTCGCCCCGCTTTGCATAGGCGCGGCGCGTGCGCGCCACCAGTTCGCGCACGGCGGGATCGGCGCAGGGATTGGCTGCGTTTTCCAGTTGGTGGGCTTTGGCAATCACCGCCAGGCGATGCATCAGCGTGGCCAGCGCGGGCGGCCCGGTGCGCGCCTTGAGTCCGCGGGCAACCAGCGCGGTGTCGATGGCCGGTGGCAGTTCGCTGACCGGCCCCTGCGGCGTAGTGCGCGTGGCGTGGTCGACCACGAACTGGATGACGACCGCCGGCGCCAAGGGCAGGGCGATCGGCTGGCCGTAGCGCAGCGCGAACCAGCCCGCCCAGTAGCGCAGGGCGGACCGGTAGCTGGTCACCGTGTTGGCGGATTCCCCTTCGCGGTACAGCGCCTCGGCGGCCGCGCGCCCCATCGGATCAAGTTCGGACGGATGGAGCGGCGCGGGCAGATCGGCCTGTGCCGGCGCCACGAGGGATGCGCCGGCATGCTTTGGG
The DNA here is from genome assembly GCF_029335485.1 of Cupriavidus basilensis. GTDB lineage: Bacteria > Pseudomonadota > Gammaproteobacteria > Burkholderiales > Burkholderiaceae > Cupriavidus > Cupriavidus basilensis_E. The sequence goes on along the minus strand of NZ_JARJLM010000068.1, from coordinate 10,027 downwards.
GGGCATTCTGCCGTTTCCTCCGGGTCTGCCGAGAAATTCCGATATTTCATAATAAATATGATGTATGCTGTATTAAATTATACAACATCAATGGATAAGGCACGATAACTATTCCTTATCGTGCCTTATCCAGGTGGCCTGCCTGCATGCCACCGGAGAACTTGCCAGAACCATGCAAAACGCCAATCTTTCCGCCGCTACGCGCTCCCGCGCCATCACCCGCCAAGACGTCTGGCAAGCCGCCGACGCCTTGCTGCTGGCCGGCCAGCGCCCGACCATCGAGCGGATCCGGCTGCATCTGGGGCGGGGCTCGCCAAATACGGTCAGTCCGCACCTGGACGCCTGGTTCGCCGGCCTTGGCGCGCGCCTGCAGGATCCGCAGGCTTTTGCCGCGCCGGCCGATTTGCCCGAACCGGTGAACCAGGCGGCCCGCTACCTGTGGGAAGCAGCGCAGGCGGAGGCCAGGGCTGCCGTGACCGCCAGCTATGCCGGGCGGGAGGCCGCGCTGCAGCAGGCGCAGGAGGAACTGGAAGCCGGGCAGGCCGCCCTGGCGCAGGAACGCGCCGTGCTGGAAGCCAAGCTGGAAGCCGCTGACAGGGCACAGGCCGAACTGGCGCGCGCCCGGGACGAAGCCGGCGAACGCGCGGCCCGTGCCGAAGCGCAGTTGCTCGCCGGGCAGGAGGACAACGACGCGCTACGCGCCACACTGGCCCGCGCGCAGGTAGAGAAAGATGCGCTGCTGCGCGATACCGCGAGCCAGCGCGCGGCCTGGGACAAGGAACGCGAGATCATCACCGAGCGCTCGAACGCCAACGAACGGCGCATGGCGCTGGAACTGGACGCCGCGCGTGTGGCGGCAAGGGAAGGGCAGCGACTGCTGGACAACGAGCGGAAGGCCGGTCAGCAGAAGCTGGCGGAAGCCGCAGAGACCGCGGGGCGGCTCGCTGAGGAAGTTTCCAGGCTTGGGAATGCGTTGGCCGTACTGGACGAACGGGTCAGGCAGCAAGACAGCTTGCTGGCAGAGTACCGGCAGTTGCTGGAGAGCCGCGGCAGCGCGGAGCCTGAAGCCGTTCGGGCAAGACGCTCGCCGGCGCGGCAGGGCGCTGGCCGTGCCAGGCCGATCCGCCCGGTGCGGCGGACGCGGCTTGGCGCCTGACGCGAGAGGAATCCGCAGCCGCGACTTACTGGGGCAATCGTAAGTAAAACAGCAGGAATATCAGATAACCCTATGATTAAAATGATGTTTACATGGAAAAATCGAGGCAACGCGTTATCACATTCAAACGCAATGGCTGGCATGGCAAGATGCTAATGTGATCCGTTCACCTTCTGCCACAAACTATTGATATATATGGATTTTGTCCAGATCCGCCCCTAGCAAAGCTCTCTTGTTCGCCTGATACACGAGATATCGACCATATCTATCTGGTCCATAAGGAATGCTGCAGGGGCACACGCCCCACCCGCTCACGCCACCCGCAGCAAATGCTTCTGAATCTTCCCGCTGGTGGTTTTCGGCAACGCATCCACGAAGTGATAGCGGCGCGGACGCTTGTAGGCTGCCAGCCGGTCTCCGTGCACGAGGAAGCCATCAAGCACCTCCGCATTGGCCTCGGCCCCGGCCTTGCCCACCACGTAGGCGCAGACCACCTGCCCCCAGGTCGCATCCGCCTCGCCGATCACGGCGACTTCCAGCACGGCCGGATGTTCGATCAGGGCGTCCTCGACCTCGCGCGGATACACGTTTTCGGCGCCGGAGTTGATCATGTAGTCGATCCGGTCGCGGATCCACAGGTAGCCATCGGCGTCCAGGCTGCCGAGGTCGCCGGTGTGGTACCAGCCGTGGGCAAGGGCGCGGGCGTTGGCGTCCGGGCGGTTCAGGTAGCCGGCCATCATGCACGGGCCGCGCACCAGGATTTCACCGACCTCGCCGGGCGCGCAGCGCTCGGCGGGGTCGGTAGGCTCGCTGTCTTCGCGCAGGGCGGCCACGACCAGGTCATGGTTGAGCGAGGGCAGGCCGGCCGAGCCGGCGTGGCTGAGTTGCTCGTGCGGATACAGCACCGACATGCACGGCCCCATCTCGGTGGTGCCATAAACCTGCACCAGCCCCGCGCCTACGGTGCGATCCCACTCGCGGATCAGGTGCGGCGCCATCGATGCGCCGCCGTACTCGACCAGCCGCAGCGACGACAAGTCGCGTCGCTGCGCATCGGGGTGGTTGAGCAGCATGCTCACCATGGTCGGCGCGGCAAAGAAGTGCGTGACCTTCTCCGCTTCCACCAGTTGCCAGGCCTCGCCGGCGTCGAAGCGGCGCTGCAATACCTGCGTGGCGCCCAGTTGCAGGCGCGGCAGGAAGCTGGTGTGCAGCTCGGCCGTGTGGTTGAGCGGGGCGATCGACAGGCCCACGTCCTCGCGCGAGAGCGTCATGGCCTGATGCATCATGGCGTTGTGCGCGAGCTTGCTTCGATGGGTGTGCAGCACGCCCTTGGGCCGGCCGGTGGTGCCGCTGGTGTACATCAGGATGCAGGGATCGTCCTCGCCGACGGCGATCTGCGGCGCATGGCTGGACTGGCCCCCGGCCAGCGCGGCCAGTGCGTGGGTGGCGAAAGCTGGCGCGGCGCCGTCGTCGGCGTAGATCCAGCGCGCCGTGCCGGGCGCCAGCTCCACCGCCTTTTCCACCACGGCAGCACCTTCCTGCTCGAACAGCAGCGCGGCAGCCTTGCCATCGGACAGGATGAAGGCCAGTTCCTGCGCCGCCAGCCGGTAATTGACCGGGTTGAAGACCGCGCCGATACGGGCCGCCGCCAGCAGGCTGAACACGAAGGCTGGCGTGTTGTAGAGGAAGGCTGCCACCACGTCGCCGGGCCCCACGCCGGTTGACAGCAGCCCATGGGCATGCCGGTTGACCTCGGCATCGAGTTCGGCGTAGGTCCAGGTACGGCGCGACGCGCCCGTGCCGGCCACCAGGGCGGTTTTGCGCGGCAGGTAGCGCGCCGGCCAGGAAAGGGTGTCGCCCAGCGTAAGGACGTGCGTCAAGGTAAGGCTCCGGCTGCGGTGGGGGAGGATGGCCTCGCTGGGCCATCCGGCGAAAGCGGACGAATATAAAGTGAGCGCCACAAATTTGGAAATAACGATTAGCACTGTGCATATATGGATCGGCGGTGGTATGCCTGCGGGCTCGTCCTGGCGGACGGAACGCGCTACAGTTTTGGCCATGCACGCCGGCGCTCCCGGCGCCGGCAACCGTTGCAGCTGAACGAAAGGATCCCATGATGACCCCGGCCACCGAGCCCGCTACCCAGCAAAAGCCCGTCCTCGATGCGGCGCAACTGCGCAACTTCGTCGAGCGCAAATGGAACGACGAAATCGTGCCGGCGCTGACCGACTACATCGCGGTACCGGCCAAGAGCCCCGCCTTCGATCCCGACTGGGCGCGCCACGGCTTTATCGAACGGGCGGTGACCGAGGCGGCGACATGGGCGGAGCGGCAGCCGGTGCGTGGCCTCAGGCTGGAAATCGTCAGACTGCCCGGCCGCACGCCGGTGATCTTCTTCGAATCGGCCGCCACGCGTTCCGGCAGTACGGAAACCATCGTGTTGTACGGCCACCTGGACAAGCAGCCCGAATTCTCGGGCTGGCGCAATGACCTGGGGCCCTGGACCCCGAAACTCGAGAACGGCAAGCTGTATGGCCGCGGCGGCGCCGACGATGGCTATGCCATCTACGCCAGCCTGACCGCGCTGGCGGCGCTGGATGCACAGGGCATCGAACGCCCGCGCTGTGTGGGCCTGATCGAAACCTGCGAGGAATCAGGCAGTTACGACCTGCTGCCCTATGTCGATGCGCTGCGCGAGCGGCTCGGCAAGGTGTCGCTGGTGGTCTGCCTGGACTCCGGCGCGGGCAACTACGACCAGCTCTGGCTGACCACATCGCTGCGCGGCCTCGTGGCAGGCGACCTGGAGGTGGAAGTGCTGGACGAAGGTATCCATTCCGGCTCCAACGGCGGCATCGCGCCGTCGAGCTTCCGCATCATGCGCCAGTTGTTCGAGCGGCTGGAGGACGCCGCCACCGGCAACCTGCTGCCCGCCGCCTTTCATTGCCCGATTCCGCCGCAGCGCCTGCGCGAAGCCGAGGCCACCGCGCGCGTCCTGGGCGACGAGGTCTGGAAGAGCCTGCCATGGGCCTGCGGCCAGGATGGACGGCCGGTGCTACCCGTCACCGGAGACGCGCGCGAGGTACTGCTGAACTCCACCTGGCGGCCCTCGCTGTCGGTGACCGGTGCGGCCGGACTGCCGGCGCTGGCCGATGCCGGCAATGTGCTGCGCCCGCGCACGGCGTTCAAGCTGTCGCTGCGGCTGCCGCCGCTGGTGGAAGCAAGCCAGGCCGTGGCCGATCTCAAGGCCCTGCTCGAATTCGACCCGCCTTATAACGCCAGCGTGACCTTCCGCCCCGATGCCGGGGCGGCCAGCGGCTGGAGCGCGCCGGAGCTGGCGCCGTGGCTGGCATCGGCCCTCAACGGCGTATCGCGCGAGCACTATGGTGCGGATTGCGGCTACATCGGCCAGGGTGGCACCATCCCGCTCATGAACACCTTGAAGGCAGGCTTTCCCCACGCCCAGTTCATGGTCTGTGGCGTGCTGGGCCCGAAATCGAATGCCCATGGCCCCAACGAGTTCCTGCATGTGCCCTATGCCAAGAAGCTCACCGCGGCCGTGGCAGGGGTGATTGCCGCCGCGCCCTGAGCGCTTCGGCGCGGCCGGGAGCAGCCCGGCAACCGCCCGGCAGCATGAGCCAATTGACACAAGACACGCCGGTCCGGCGCCGCTATCGTGGCTGCGTCGGGTTGGCTGGCGTGTGCGTTCCGCCAGACCTCAGCCCAGACCAACCACGCAATGGACGGATTGGACGGATCGGACGGAACCATGAACGGAAAGACTCGGCAGGGCAGGGAAGACGTGCGCATCGGCGGCGCTTCGGGCTTCTGGGGCGACAGTGCGATCGGCCCCGCGCAACTGGTGGAGAAAGGGAAGGTCGACTACCTCGTATTCGACTACCTTGCCGAACTCACCATGTCGCTGCTGGCCGCCGCGCGGCTGAAAAACCCGGAGGCCGGCTATGCGCTGGACTTCGTCACCGGCGCCCTGCGGGCTGTGCTCAAGCCGGCCATGGCGCAAGGGATCTGTATCGTCAGCAACGCCGGCGGCGTCAATCCGCGCGCCTGCGCGGCGGCGGTGCGCAAGCTGGCGGAGGAGCTGGGCGTGCCGGCGCGGGTGGCGGTGGTAGAGGGCGATGACCTGATGCCGCAACTGGAGGCGCTGCGCGCGACCGGGGTGCGGGACATGCAGAGCGGCGCCGCCATGCCCGCGCGCGTCCTGACCGCCAACGCCTACCTGGGCGCCTTGCCGATCCAGGCGGCGCTGGACGCCGGCGCCGATATCGTGATCACCGGCCGCTGCGTGGATAGCGCGGTGACGCTGGGCGTGCTGATGCACGAGTTCGGCTGGAGCCCGACCGACTATGATCTGCTGGCCGCGGGCAGCCTGGCGGGGCACATCATCGAGTGCGGCTGCCAGGCCACCGGCGGCCTGCACACGGACTGGGAACAGGTGCCGGACTGGGCCAATATCGGCTACCCGGTGGTGGCCTGCCGGGCCGACGGCACCTTCCTGGTCGGCAAGCCGCCCGGTACCGGCGGGCTGGTCAGCCCCGCCACCGTCGGCGAGCAGATGCTGTACGAAATCGGCGATCCCGCCGCCTACCTGCTGCCCGACGTAGTCTGCGACTTCACTGGCGTGACCCTGCGCCAGGCCGGCGCGGACCTGGTGGAAGTGCAGGGCGCCAGGGGCCGCGCACCCACCCCGAGCTACAAGGTGTCGGCCACCTATGCCGACGGCTACCGTTGCTCGGCCCAGCTGACCATCGTCGGTTTCGATGCCGTGCGCAAGGCCCGCCGCAGCGGCGAGGCCTTCCTGGAGCGCACCCGCGCGCTGCTGGCCCGGGCCGGCATGCCGGATTTCACGGAAACCCGGCTGGACGTGCTTGGCACGGCCGCATCCTTTGGACCGCATGTGCCACAGCCGACGCTCTTCGAGGCGGTGATGTGGCTGGCCGTGACCCACCCGGACAAACGCGCGCTGGAACTGTTTGCCCGCGAAATCGCGCCGGCCGGCACCTCCTGGTCGCCCGGCACGACGGGCGTGGGCGGCAGGCCGTCGGTCAGCCTGGCGATCAAGCAGTTTCCTTTCCTGGTGCCGAAAGAGCGGGTGCAGCCAGCGGTCTGGCTCGACGATCAGCCGGTGCCATTGCCGGCGGCTTGCGCCGCAGGGGCCGACACAACGGAGGCAGACCCGGTCATGGATGGACCACGTTCCGCATCCGGCGCGCAGGTACCTGGCGCAGACTGGATCGAGGTGCCCCTGATCCGGCTCGCCTACGGACGCAGCGGCGACAAGGGCGACTTCTCCAACATCGGCATCATCCCGCGCGACCCCGCCTACCTGCCGCTGATCGCGGCGCAGCTCACCGAGACCGCGGTGGCGGCCTTCCTGGCCCATAACGTCAAGGGCAGGGTGACGCGTTACTTCCTGCCCGGCATCGGCGCCTTCAACTTCCTCTGCGAACAGGCGCTCGGCGGCGGCGGCATGGCCTCGCTGCGCAACGATCCGCTCGGCAAGGGCATGGGACAGGTCCTGCTGGCGATGCCGGTGCGGGTGCCGCCGGAACTGGCCCGGGCGCGGGGCGCATAAGCCGGGGCGCAAGCCGTGCGAGCATCGGGATAAACCCCCATCCGCCGGCTGCTCGGCTGCCATCGCTGGCATGATGCTGGAGGCCTGCAGGCCTCCGGGTGCGATTTGCGATCATTCGCGATGCGTGCCCGGCGCTTGCCCCTTCTTGCCGAACCAGGTGCCTGCCCGCGCGACAGCGCGCACCGTGAACAGTGTGAGACCGAGATGCTGCCAACGTTGGAATCCCTGCGAGACGCGACGGCCCGCTCCGGTGACCGGCCGAGCGGAAGCTTTATGTGGCTGGACCCCGATCGCGTCCTGTACGTCGGGCTGCTTGGCGCGCCGTCGGTGCGCGCCATCGGCGCCATCCTGCTGTACGTGGCGCTGGACGCGCCGTTTCGCCTGAGCGTGGCGGATGGCGCCTGGGAGACGGCCGAGATAGCCATGGTGCCGCCGTACGCGCCGCACCGCATTGTGTCCGACAGCCGCACCCTCTGCGGCTTCCTGATCGAACCCGAAACCGTGGACATGTCGCGGCTGCCGCCGCTCTTGCGCGGCCCCGGCGGCGCGCTGGCGGCCCCGCGGCAGGCGCAGCATGCGCGCGACCTGATCGCCCAGCTGCGCGGCATGCGGCGTCCGGCGCTGGATCCCTGCCTGCTGGACACGTTGATGCTTGGCGGGCCGCTGGCCCCGCGCACGCTCGATCCGCGCATCGATGCGGCCGTGCGCCAGATCAAGGGCGAACCGGGCGGCCGCAGCGCCGCCACCGACCATGCACGCGAGGCCAATTTGTCGTTTTCGCGCTTCCTCCACTTGTTCAAGGCGGAAATTGGGACGCCATTCCGCACCTTCCGCACCTGGAAACGCGCCCGCAGCCTGCTGCACTACGTCACCCAGGAGGCCAACCTGGCGGATGTCGCGCTAGACACCGGCTATCCGGATTCCACCCATTTCAGCCACTCCATCCGCCGCGTGTACGGGCTCAAGCCGCGGGATATCTTTGCCGGGTCGCGCAGGCTGGCACTGCACGGCATGCCGCGCACGGCGGCTTACCAGGCTGCCTAGGCCCGGAACGCGCCGGAGAGCAGGGCGCGGCAACCACTTTTCACAAGACCACGGGCGTGCCGCGCGCCGGAATCGAACCTGCCACCGGCCCCCGGAATCGGTCCGCCCCGCTGCCGCGGGCGGGATGCCGCCGGCAATGGCAATATGGCGAAGCGCGGTGAACGACAACGAGCCATCCCACTGCAAGAGCAAGAACCAGCCGGATACCAGACCATGAAAGACACCTGCCAGGACCTGCTGGCCGAATACAGCGAGCTGGGCGCGCTCGCCGCCACGCTCACGCCCGCGCAATGGCGCCAGCCCAGCGCCTTCTACGGCTGGAGCGCGTGGGACGAGATCGCCCACCTGTGCTACTTCGACCAGACCGCGCTGCAGGCCGCCACCGACCCGGAGGGCTTCCTGCGCGACGCGCAGGCGCTCAACACGCTGATGGCGGCGGGTGGGCATATCAGCGCGGTGGCGCGCGAGGTGTACGGCCATCTCGACGGCCCGGCGCTGCTGGCGCACTGGCAGCCCCTGTACCGGCACCTGGTACAGACCCTCTGCGCGCTGGATCCCAAGGCGCGCCTGCCCTGGTACGGGCCGCCCATGAGCGCGCGCAGCTTCGCCACCGCGCGGCTGATGGAGACGTGGGCGCATGGGCAGGATGTCTGGGATACGGTCGGGCAGGTGCGCGCGCCGACTGCCCGCCTCAGGCATATCGCGCATATTGGCGCCACCACCTATGGCTGGACCTTCGTCAACCGCGGCGAGCCGGTGCCCGGGGCCGCGCCCTATGTGGAGCTGAGCGCGCCCGATGGCGGGCAATGGACGTGGAACGAGCCGCAGGCGGACAACTTCGTGCGCGGCAGCGCCGAGGACTTCTGCCTGCTGGTCACGCAGCGCCGCCACCTGGACGATACCCGGCTGCAATACAGTCCCGGCCCGGCGCAGCAATGGCTGGCGCAGGCCCAGTGCTTCGCTGGACCGCCTGCCACCGGGCCCGCTGCCGGCACGCGCGTCGTGCGAACGGCGACGGCAGGGTGAACGCGCCCGAAGCCGCGTTGCGCATGGCGGCCGGCGTGCCACTTTCGCCGGCGCTGGCTGCCGGGATCGACCGGGCCTTGCGCGCGCTCAACGCGGACCCGGGCGAGACCTGCCTGTCCGAGCACGCCTTCGCCAACCTGTTCCTGTTCAGGCAGGCGCACGCCTACCGTTACGTCGGCGGCGACTATCCTCATGTCAGCGGCCTGACTTACGACGGCGCCCGCCACGCGCTACCGCTGTTCACGCTGGAGACAACACCGCTGCCGGTCGTGCGTGCGCTGCTGCGCGAGCACGATTGCCTTTATCCGCTCTCCACGAACCAGGTGGCTCGGCTCGACCCGGGCATCTTCACCTGGAGCGAAGCGCGGGCCGATGCGGATTACCTCTATCCGGCGGCCAACTTTGCCGCCTATCGCGGCACCACCCTGGCCAAGAAGCGCAACCTGGTAAAACAGCTTCTGGCCGCGCATACGGTAACCGCCCGTCCTTACCACACGGGCCTGGCCGGCGAGGCCATGGCCGTGCATGCGGGCTGGATGCAGGCCAAGCGCAAGGCCGACGGCGAAGCCGACGACGCGCCGTGCTGCGAGGCGCTGCAACTGGCCGATGCGCTCGGCCTGGAAGGCTTCCTGTACGAAGTGGCCGGCCAGCCGGCGGGCTTCGTGCTGGCGCAGGAGATCCGCCCGGCGGTCTTCGCCATGCGCTTTGCCAAGGGACTGGATACCTGCAAGGGCATCTACCAGTACATGTTCCAGCATTTCTGCACAGCCTTCGCCCGGCCGGTCGCATGGCTGAATTTCGAGCAGGACATGGGGTTGGACAACTTCCGGCAGACCAAGATTTCGTATGCGCCGAGCGCCTTGCTGCCGAAGTACCGGGTGAGGCTGCGGGTGGACTGAGCGCGTTGTCCCCAAAGGGCGATCCGACGCTCAGGACGCTGCTGGCCGTGCTGAAGACCATTGGCATGCGGCTTTCCGTTGAGCTTGAGCATCACGCTACGGCTTAAATGGCTGCTGTTTAAAGGTTAAGCGATGTGGTTGGCGTGGGCGGCTCGGGATTTTTTTTGGGTATTATTTAGGGTTGCAGGGCCTAAAGGCGGAGTGGTGTCGGGCTCTTGGGACTGGGTGGGTTGAGACAGGTCTGCAGGGCCTAAAGGCGGAGTGGCGTCGGGCTCTTGGGACTGGGTGGGTTGAGACAGGCCTGCAGGGCCT
>NZ_JARJLM010000689.1 GCF_029335485.1 Cupriavidus basilensis | reverse complement strand
GTACGGCGCTTGCCGCCGCGCACGAGTTTCCACAGCCCGCCCAGCATCAGCGGCACGATGGCCGCGCCGATGCCCGCCAGCACGATCAGGTTCAGGTACTGCTTGATGAAAGGCAGGTTGCCGAAGAAATAGCCGGCGAACACCAGGCCCAGGACCCAGGCGGCCGCGCCAAGCACGTTGAACAGCTGGAACTTGGCGAAGGTCATCTGCGACACCCCGGCAACGAAGGGCGCGAAGGTGCGCACGATCGGCAGGAAGCGGGCCATGACCAGCGTCTTGCCGCCGTGGCGCTCATAGAAATTGTGGGTCTTGCGCAGCGCCTGCTGGTCCAGGAAGCGCCAATGGCCGTCGAACACCTTGGGGCCCACCCAGCTGCCCACCAGATAGTTGACCGTATTGCCGCCGATGGCCGCCACCAGCAGCATGCCGACCAGCACCCATTCGTTCATATGGCCCGTGGCGCAGAAGGCGCCGGCGATGAACAGCAGCGAATCCCCTGGAAGGAAGGGCAGCACCACCAGGCCGGTCTCCGCGAAGACGATGGCAAAGAGAATGGCATAGACCCACGCGCCGTAGTTCTGGATGACGGTGCCTAGGTATTTGTCGACGTGCAGCAGCATGTCGAGAAACTGCAATACGATATCCAATTCGATCCCCGTTCTAGATTCGAAATTCTAAGTTCTCAATTCAGCCGACATCATACAAGACCGGGCTGACGCCAAAGTCACCTTATTGGGCCATTGGGCCGCCAGCGCGCACCGGATGCGCGGAGCCCAGGCGATGCACCCACGTATAATTCCGTCCATGCCCGCCCAAGCCTCGCACCCCGCCCAGCCGCTCCGTCCCATCCGCCCCCTGCCCGACCAGCTGATCAGCCAGATCGCGGCCGGCGAGGTGGTGGAGCGTCCCGCCTCCGTGGTCAAGGAACTGCTTGAAAACGCCCTCGACGCCGGTGCCACCCAGCTCAATATCCGCCTGGAAGAAGGCGGCGTGCGCCGGATCGTGATCGCCGACAACGGCTGCGGCATCCCGGCCGCGGAGCTGCCGGTCGCGCTGATGCGCCACGCCACCAGCAAGATCGCCTCGCTGGACGAACTCGAAGCGGTGCTGACGCTGGGTTTCCGCGGCGAGGCCCTGGCCTCGATCGCCTCGGTCTCCGAGCTGACGCTGACCAGCCGCACCGCCGGCGACTCCCATGCCATGCAGGTCGTCGCCGACACCGGCAGCGTGCAGCCTGCCTCGGGCGGCGTCGGGACCACCGTCGACGTGCAGCACCTGTACTTCAACACGCCGGCGCGCCGAAAGTTCCTCAAATCGGAACAAACCGAGTTCGGCCACTGCCTGGAGATGGTGCGACGCGCGGCGCTGGCGCGCCCGGACGTGGCCATCTCGGTGCACCACAACGGCAAGCCGATGGAGCACTGGAACGCGGGCGACGTCGCCACGCGCACCGGCCAGGTGCTCGGCGCCGAGTTCGCGCGGGCCCGCCTGGCGCTGGACGAAGAGGCCGGCGACCTGCACCTGTATGGGTTCGCCGGGCTGCCCACGGCGTCGCGCGGCCGCCCCGACCAGCAGTTCTTCTTCGTCAACGGCCGTTACGTGCGCGATAAGCTGCTCACCCACGCGGTGCGCAGCGCCTACCAGGACGTGCTGCACGGCGACCGTTTCCCGTCCTATGTGCTGTGCCTGGACCTGCCGCCGGAGATGGTGGACGTGAACGTGCACCCGTCCAAGATCGAGGTGCGCTTCCGCGAATCGCGCGGGGTGCACCAGTTCGTCTACCACGCCGTGCAGCGCTGCCTGGCGCGCCAGGCCGGCGAACAGGGCGACAGCCTGCATACCAGCCCGGACGCCGATGACGCGCCCGCCCCGGCTGGTGCCTCTGGCACCAGCGGCTTCGGGAGCGCCGGCAGGCCTGGCGGATCGGGCGGCTTCGGCGGCTCGGGCAGGACCGCTGGCGCCGGTGGCACAGGCGGCCCCAATGCCGGCGCTCGCCCGTGGGTCGATTACAGCGCCGCCGCGCGCCAGACCGAACTCGGCATCGCCCAGCCGCGGCAGGCCTACCTCGGCATGATGCGCGACGCAATCCAGCCGGCAGCCGGGGCAACCGCAAATGGCTTCTCCCGCTCCCCGGCCACCGGCCCCGGCAGCACGCCCCCGGCCTGGCTGGCCGATGCGCAGGCCGCGCGCGAGAACGACCCGCCCGGCCTGCTCGAACAGCTGCCCCGGCAGGAATTCGCCGAAGACGACGCCAACCCGCTGGGCTATGCCATCGCGCAGCTGCACGGCATCTATGTGCTGGCGCAGAACGCGCGCGGCCTGGTGCTGGTGGATATGCACGCGGCCCACGAGCGCATCCTGTACGAGCAGATCAAGACCGCGCTCGAGGCACGCGAGCTCGCGGTGCAACCGCTGCTGATCCCGGTCACGCTGACCGCCAGCCCGGTGGAAATCGGCGCCGCGGAGGAACACCAGGAAACCCTTGCCCTGCTCGGCTTCGACATCGCCCCGGTCTCGCCCACCACGCTGGCGATACGCGCCATCCCGGCCCTGCTCAAGCAAGCCGACACCGAAGCGCTGGCGCGCGACGTGCTGCGCGACCTGCAGGCCTTCGGCGGCTCGCGCGTGCTGGTCGAGCGCCAGAACGAACTGCTGGCCACGCTGGCCTGCCACAGCGCGGTGCGCGCCAACCGCAAGCTCACCGTGGAAGAAATGAACGCGCTGCTGCGCCAGATGGAACAGACCGAGCGCGCCGACCAGTGCAACCACGGCCGGCCCACCTGGGTGCAGCTGTCGGTGGCCGAGCTCGACCGCCTGTTCCTGCGCGGGCAGTAAGCCCGGCCATGGCCTGACCCGCTTTATCATCCCATTGCCTTGACCACTACCGCTTCCTTGACCGCACCGGCCCACGCGCCGGTGGTCTGCCTGCTCGGCCCCACCGCCTCTGGCAAGACCGCCGCGGCGCTGGCGCTGGCCGCGCAGGCGCCGATCGAGATCATCAGCCTGGACTCGGCACTGGTCTACCGCGAGATGGACATCGGCACCGCCAAACCCTCGCCGGCCGAACTGGCCGCGGTGCCGCACCACCTGATCGACATCATCGACCCGGCGGACAGCTACTCGGCCGCCCAGTTCGTGACCGACGCCGAGCGGCTGATCGCCGATATCCGTTCGCGCGGCCGCGAACCGCTGATCGTCGGCGGCACCATGCTGTACTACAAGGCGCTGACCCAGGGCCTGAACGATCTGCCGCAGGCCGACCCGGCCGTGCGCGCGGAGCTCGACGCGCTGGCCGCGCAACGCGGCTGGCCGGCGTTGCACGCGATGCTGGCGCAAGCCGACCCGGTCACGGCGGCGCGGCTGGCGCCCAACGATGCCCAGCGCATCCAGCGCGCGCTCGAGATCCACCGCCTGACCGGCCAGCCGATGTCCGCGCTGCTGGCGCGGCAGGCCGACGAGCGCACCTTTGCCGGCGCCGCCGATCGCCGCTATCGCGTGATCGCGCTGGAGCCGTCAGACCGCGCGGTGCTGCACGCGCGCATCGCTACCCGCTACGACGCCATGCTGGCCGGCGGCTTGATCGAGGAAGTGGAACGGCTGCGCGCGCGCGGCGACCTGCAGCCCACGCTGCCTTCGATCCGCTGCGTCGGCTACCGCCAGGTGTGGGAATACCTCGACGGCGAGACCGACTTCGCCACCATGCGCGAACGCGGCCTAGCGGCCACCCGCCAGCTCTGCAAGCGCCAGCTGACCTGGCTGCGCAGCACGCCTGAACGCGAGGTGGTGGACTGCCTGGCAGCAGGCTATGCCGCGCAGGTGGCGCGGCTGGCAAGGATCGGGCAGGCGTAGCGGCGCCATGGCGGGATGTGACGGATAGGCGATAATCGTTTTTTTGTCCCTTGCCGATACCGTCAAACCCGCCATGCCCGCCACCGATTTCATACTGCGCCCCGCCACCCCCGACGACTGCGCAACCCTGCTCGCGCTGATCACGGCGCTGGCCGAATACGAGAAGCTCACCCACCTGGTCGAGGCCACGCCGGAAAAACTGCGCGCAGCCCTGTTCGGCGCGCACCCGCATGCCGAGGCGGTGCTGGTGGAGGCGCCGGGTGCACAGGGTGCGCAAGCCGTCGGCTTCGCCCTGTTCTTCCACAATTTCTCCACCTTCCTGGCCAAACCCGGGCTGTATCTGGAAGATCTCTATGTGGACCCGGCATGGCGCGGCCACGGCCTGGGCAAGATGCTGCTCAAGTACCTCGCGGCGCTGGCGCTCGAGCGCGGCTGCGGCCGCTTCGAATGGAGCGTGCTGGACTGGAACACGCCGTCGATCGAGTTTTACCGGGCGATGGGGGCGGACGTGATGCCGGACTGGCGGATTTGCCGCGTTACCGGGGAGGCGCTGGAGAAGCTGGGAGCGGTTGCGTAACCCGGTCCTCCATGCATCGACGGTTTGCCCCTCTCTCCATCAGGGGATAGGGAGTAAACACCGTCGTCATTCCAAACGGTTCTGGCGCATGCTGTCGGCTTCGGCCTGCGCTCCATGGATAAAAAAACGGCACATGCCAGAGCGTGTGCCGTTTTTTATCGAAAGCCGGAAACTCAGGCCACGATGGTCTGCGCCTGGCCTTCTTCACGCTCGCGGATCTCGCCGATCTGCCACACGGCTTCGCCGGCGGCCTGCAGGTGGCGGATGGCGCGGTCAGCGTCTTCCTTGGCGACGATCACCACCATGCCGATGCCGCAGTTGAACACGCGGTGCATTTCGTCGTCGGCCACGTTGCCGTGGGCTTGCAGCCACTGGAACAGCGGCGGCAGGGTCCAGGCGTCGCGTTGCAGCACGGCGGTGACGTTCTGCGCCAGCACGCGCGGCACGTTCTCGGTCAGGCCGCCGCCGGTGATGTGGGCCATGCCCTTGACCGGCAGGGTCTCGATCAGCGACAGCAGCGGCTTCACGTAGATGCGGGTGGGCGCCATGATGGCGTCCTGCAGGCGCTGGCCGTGGAAGTCGCCGTTCAGGTCCGGCTTGGCCACTTCGATGATCTTGCGCACCAGCGAGTAGCCGTTGGAGTGCGCGCCCGACGAAGCCAGGCCCAGCACGACGTCGCCCGGCACGATGGTGCTGCCGTCGATGATGCGGCTCTTCTCCACCGCGCCCACCGCGAAGCCGGCCAGGTCGTATTCGCCATCGGGGTACATGCTCGGCATCTCGGCGGTCTCGCCGCCGATCAGTGCGCAGCCCGACAGCTCGCAGCCATGGGCGATGCCCTGGATCACGGTGGCGGCGGTTTCCACGTCAAGCTTGCCGCAGGCGAAGTAGTCGAGGAAGAACAGCGGCTCGGCGCCCTGCACCAGGATGTCGTTGACGCTCATGGCCACCAGGTCCTGGCCCACGGTATCGTGGCGGTTGAGCTGGAAGGCCAGCTTGAGCTTGGTGCCCACGCCGTCGGTGCCTGACACCAGCACCGGCTCCTTGTACTTCTTGGACAGCTCGAACAGCGCGCCGAAGCCCCCGATGCCGGCCATCACGCCCTCGCGCATGGTGCGCTTGGCAAACGGCTTGATACGATCGACGAGCGCGTCGCCCGCGTCGATATCGACGCCGGCATCGCGGTAGGAAAGGCCTGCCTGGCCGGAAGTGGGGGATGCGCTCATGTGAACCTGCTTGTCCTGGAGGTGTGAAGTGAGTAATGCGGCGCTCACGACGGCGATTTGCGGCCGCGAGTCCAGTAGAATTGCAATTTTAACGGATACAGGCTTCCGGCTTCCAGTTTCCGGTGTGCCGCGTCATGAAGCCCTGCCCCCAGCCATTCCCGATGAAGTTGTTTCCGGCGGCCATTGGCCGGTCTGGCCACGCCTGCGAGGCGGTCGGCGCAAGACCGGCGCGACGCGTTTACCTGACAGCTGACCTTTACCGTAAGTAACCAATACGTCATGTTTTCGCGCCCCAAGCAGCTTTCGCTGGAACTTGGCAGTCCGCCACCCTCGACCTTCGAGAATTTTTTCGTGGCTGCCAACCGCGAACCGGTGCAACGCCTGCGCGACCTGGCCGCGGCCGTGGCGCAGGAGCGGGCCGCCGACCGCCTGATCTATCTGTGGGGCGAAGTGGGCTCGGGCCGCACCCACCTGCTGCACGCGGTGTGCGACAGCGGCTACCAGGCCGGCATCCGCTGCCGTTACCTGAGCCCGCATCATGCCTTGTCGGATTTCATCTTCGACCCGAGCTGCCAGCTCTACACCGTGGATGACGTCGAACTGCTCGACGAAGCGCGCCAGATCGCCGTGTTCTCGCTGTACAACGAGGTGCGCGCCCACGTGCGCACCGCCATCGTGGTAGCCGGCAGCCAGGCGCCGCTGGCCATGCCGGTGCGCGAGGACCTGCGCACCCGGCTGGGCTGGGGCCTGGTCTACCAGCTCGCGCCGCTGTCCGACGAGGACAAGATGACGGCGCTGGTGCAGGCCGCCCGCGAGCGCGGCCTGCAGCTTTCGCCGGAAATCCCGCACTGGCTGGTCACGCGCCACTACCGCGACATGCCCAGCCTGATGGCGTTGCTGGATGCGCTGGACACGTATTCGCTGGAGCGCAAGCGTGCCGTCACCCTGCCCCTGCTGCGTGAAATGTTCGCCGAACTGCGGGAGTGAGCAAGGGCTGCCGGTGTAGCGCACGCTGCCCTTGGCATGCCCCATGCTTGTATCCGACGTCACCCAGCTACTTAAAGAAACGGCCCAAGTCACGTTAATGTAAAATCGCCGCCCATGAATCTGGCATTGTTCGACCTCGACCACACCCTGCTCCCAACCGACAGCGACCACGAATGGGGGCGCTTCCTGGTGCGCCTAGGCGTTGTCGACGAGGAAGCCTACCGCCGCAGGAACGACGAGTTCTATGGGCAGTACAAGGCGGGCACCCTGGATATCCGGGCTTTCCTGCGTTTCGCGCTGGCGCCGCTGGCCGCCAACCCGCGCGACCGCCTGGAGGCATGGCGCGGGCAATTCATGCGGGAAGTGATCGATCCGGTGGTCACGCCGCAGGCGCGTGCGCTGGTCTACAAGCACCTCGACGCCGGCGACCTGTGCGCGGTGGTCACCGCCACCAACAGCTTTGTCACCGCACCGATCGCCACGGCCTTTGGCATCAAGCATCTGATCGCCACCGAGCCAGCGACCGCCAGCGGCCTGCCCGACGGCGCCTTCACCGGCGAAGTCGCAGGCATTCCCTGCTTCCGCGAGGGCAAGATCGCCCGCGTCGAAGCCTGGCTCAAGAGCATGGGCACCCAATGGGATGCCTTCGAAACCACCACCTTCTACAGCGATTCGGCCAACGACCTGCCGCTACTGGAAAAGGTCAGCGAACCGATCGCCGCCAACCCGGACGATCGCCTGCGTCACCACGCCGCCGCGGCCGGCTGGCGCATCATGGATCTGTTCTGACGTGATCAAGAAGCTAATCAACCGGCTGCTCGGCAAGCCGGGCTCCCAGCAGCGCCCCGCCGCCAAACGCCGTGGCAGCCGTGC
Organism: Cupriavidus basilensis; assembly: GCF_029335485.1. Classification (GTDB taxonomy): domain Bacteria; phylum Pseudomonadota; class Gammaproteobacteria; order Burkholderiales; family Burkholderiaceae; genus Cupriavidus; species Cupriavidus basilensis_E. The sequence continues at coordinate 16,927 of NZ_JARJLM010000689.1, read as the reverse complement.
CCATACGCCGCGCATCGTGGCGCATGACGAACATCAGATCGACCAGTCGCTGATCTCGCGCAACGCCATCAAGGTCACCTCCACGCTGCAGCAGGCGGGATACCAGGCCTTTATCGTCGGCGGCGCGGTGCGCGACCTGTTGCTGGGCATCAAGCCCAAGGATTTCGACGTCGCCACCAATGCCACGCCGGACCAGGTGCAAGCCCTGTTCCGCCGCTCGCGCATCATCGGCCGGCGCTTCCAGATCGTGCATGTGACCTTCTACGGCGGGCGCGAGCAGGAGATCATCGAAGTCTCCACCTTCCGCGCCCTGGTCGATGCCGTCGCCAGCGAGACGCTGCCCGAAGGGCGCCGCCTCAAGCGCGCCGAACTGGACAGCAAGACCCATGCGATCGACGCCTCCGGGCGCGTGCTGCGCGACAACGTATGGGGCTCGCAGTCGGAAGACGCGGAACGCCGCGACTTCACCATCAACGCGATGTATTACGACCCTGCCCAACAGACGGTGCATGACTATCACCAGGGCATGGAAGACATCCGCGCGCGCACGCTGCGCATGATCGGCGACCCGGTCACGCGCTATCGCGAAGACCCGATCCGCATGCTGCGCGTGGTGCGTTTCGCCGCCAAGACCGGTTTCACCATCGACGAGGCCACCCGCCAACCGATCGCCGACCTCGCCTCGCTGATCCACAACGTGCCCAGCGCGCGCCTGTTCGACGAGATGCTCAAGCTGCTGATGTCGGGCCACGCCTGGGCCTCGCTGCAGGAATTGCGCAAGGCCGGGCTGCACCGCGGCCTGCTGCCGCTGCTGGACGTCGCGCTGGAGCAGCCGATGGGCCAGCGCTTCGTGCAGCTGGCGCTGGACAACACCGACCAGCGCGTGCAGGTCGGCAAGCCGGTGTCGCCTGGCTTCCTGTTCGCCGCGCTGCTGTGGCACCACGTGCTGCAGCGCTGGACCACGCTGCGCGAGGAGGGCGAACACGCCATCGCCGCGCTCAATACGGCCATGGACGACGTGCTCGAGCGCCAGACCGGCCAGCTCGCCATCCAGCGCCGCTTTGTCACCGATATGCGGGACATCTGGGGCATGCAGCCGCGCTTCGAGAAGCGCGTGGGCCGTATGCCGTTCCGCCTGATCGAATCCCCGCGTTTCCGCGCCGGCTACGACTTCCTCTACCTGCGTTGCGAATCCGGCGAGCAGCCGGCCGAACTGGCACGCTGGTGGCAGGACTTCCAGAACGCCGATAGCGAGGGCCGCGAAGCCCTGATCGATGCCGTGCGCCCGCCGCGCGGTGGCGGCAAGCAGGGCGGCGGCGCCAGTGGAACCGGCGGCGGCGAGAGCGGCGAGTTTGCCGACGACGGCGAGGGTGGCGGCCCGGCACGCAAGAAGCGCCGCCGGCGCGCTCCGCGGAAATCGGATAAAGTTTCTGCGCGCAGTGATATGGACGCGAGCCCGGAACCCGGCTCGGCTGAAGACCGGAAAGCCGGCAAGGTGCGCGTCCAGCCGGAGGAATCGTAATGACACTTGCCTTTATCGGCATCGGGGCCAACCTGGGCGACGCCCGGCAGGCCCTGAAAGATGCCATCGTATGCCTGGCCCAGCAGGTCGGCATCACGGTGATGGCGAGATCGTCGCTCTATCGCACGGCTCCCGTCGATGCGACAGGCGACGACTATTACAACGCAGTGGTCAAGGTGGAAACCTCGTTTACCGCCCTCCAGCTGCTGCGCATCTGTCACCACATCGAAGACCAGTTCGGCCGCGAGCGGCCGTTCCACAATGCGCCGCGCACCCTCGACCTGGACCTGCTGCTGTTCGGCAGCGAAATCCACCAGGAAGAGCACCTGATCGTGCCGCATCCGCGCGTGACCGAACGCGCCTTCACGCTGGTGCCGCTGCTTGAACTCGACGCCGACCTGGCCATCCCCGGCCTCGGCCGCGCGGCCGATTACCTGGCCGCGGTCAATGCGCAGCGCATCGAAAAGATCTCGTTCTGCCAATGCACGCGGCAGCGGGAAGCGCGCGACGCGTCCTGAGCCATGACCGGCATCGGCCAACCGGGCCCGCGCCATCCGCCCCCTTTGCCTGCCTTTCCTTAGCCGACAGGACCCGCCCATGCTCGATCATCTGCGCCGCATCGTGGTGGAAGGCCCCATCGGGGCCGGCAAGACCGCCCTCGCACAGCGCCTGGCGCAAACCCTGCGCACCGGCGAGCTGCTCGACGCGGCCCGCGAAAACCCTTTCCTGGAACGCTATTACCGCGAGCCGGCACGCTATGCCCTGCCGCTGCAGCTGTCGCTGATGAACCAGCGCGCGCAGCAGCTCCAGGCCTGGCAGGCGGCGCTGCTGGCCGGGCAGCGCATGGTGGGCAACTTCCTCCATACCAGGGACCGGCTCTATGCCGGGCTGACCTTGCCAGCCGACGAACTGGCGCTGTACGACGCCCTTGCCGCGCGCCTGCCCGCCCAGGGCCAGCGGGTGGACCTCGTCATCGTGCTGCAGGCCTCGCCTGCCCTGCTGCGCGAGCGCATCGCGCGCCGCAACGCGCCGGGCGAGTCCAGCATCGACGATGCCTACCTGGAGCGCCTGGCCGATGCCTACGGCGAGCTGTTCCACCGCTACGACGAGGCACCGGTCATGATCGTCGACACCGCCCACTTCAGTCCGGTGGACAATGACGGAGATTTCCGTACACTACTGTCGCGCATCGAAAACATGCGCGGCCGCAAGGCCTTTCTCAATCTCGCTGCGCCCTGACAGGTTCCCGCCTGCCAGCCTTAACCATAACGACAACAGTCGCTGCCGCGAAGCCGGCGGCCCGCATCGACCGGGCTGCGTGCCTCGGGGCAAGGCGAACTGAAAGGGACAGAGGCCTGGCCGCATTGAAGCCGATGCAAAAAGCAGATCGACGATGGTCGGTCACCGATGCATGGATGCACTGCGGCCGGCCCGGCTCCCCGTCTCTCTACCGGCCAACGTCATGAGTTACCTCCTCGACCCCTCCCGCAAGACCGTCACCATCCCAAAGCTGCAGGCCATGCGCGCCGCCGGCGAGAAAATCGCCATGCTGACCGCGTACGATTCCAGCTTCGCCGCGCTGCTCGACTACTGCGGGGTCGAGGTGCTGCTGGTCGGCGATTCCCTCGGCAATGTCATGCAGGGCCAGCAGACCACGCTGCCAGTGACGCTCGAGCAGATGGTCTATCACACCGAATGCGCGGCGCGCGGCAACCAGAGCGCACTGCTGGTGGCGGACCTGCCCTTCGGCACCTACCCGACGCCCGAGGCGGCCTTTGCCAGCGCCGTGGCGCTGATGCGCGCCGGCGCGCAGATGGTCAAGCTGGAAGGCGGCGACTGGCTCGCGCCTACCGTCAGGTTCCTGGTCGAGCGCAGCATTCCGGTGTGCGCCCATATCGGCCTGACGCCGCAGTCGGTGCACGCGCTGGGCGGCTTCAAGGTGCAGGGCAAGACCGACGAAGGCGCCGCGCAGATCAAGCGCGATGCGCTCGCGCTGCAGGCCGCCGGTGCCCAGCTGATCGTGATGGAAGCCGTACCCGCGGCAGTGGCCGGCGTGGTCACCGGCCTGCTGACCATCCCCACCATCGGCATCGGCGCCGGCGTGGATTGCTCCGGCCAGGTGCTGGTGCTGCAGGACATGCTCAACGTCTACCCGGGCCGCAAGGCCAAGTTCGTGCGTAACTTCATGGACGGCGCCACCTCGATCGAAGCCGCCGTGCGCGCCTACGTGGCGGCCGTGAAGGACGGCAGCTTCCCGGCCGTCGAGCACACCTTCTCGGCCTGACCGGCGCCGCCACGCACGGCTTCCCCGGCCTGCGCGTGGCGCCGGCCGGGCGGTAGCGCCTGGTTCAGCCTTCGGCCAGCAATACCGCAGGCAGCACGCCGCGCAGCGAATTGGCCAGCGCCAGCGCTTCGGCGCGCAGCAGCATGGCCCGCGTGACGATCGCCTCGCGCACCGGGCCGCCCAGGTAGCGCGCGCCATGCGCCAGCACCGCCGCGCGCATCACGCCGGGCAGGATATCCGCCGCCAGCGGCGGCGTCAGCCACTCGCCATCCACCTTGACGAAGACCGAGCTGCGTCCGCCTTCCAGTAATTCGCCGCGCGTATTGAAGAACAGGCTGTCGAAGGCCCCGGCCCGCTCGGCCGCCTGCCAGCCGGCGTCATAGACAGCGCGCACGCTGGTTTTATGGCGATGCAGCGCATTCACCACCGGGAGCGCCTGGGGTGCCAGCAGCACCCGCACCGGCACCGTGGCCAGCGGCGCCAGCGGGCCGTGGGCAACGGCAATGGTGCCGGCTTTGTCCAGCGCCAGCCGCAGGCGCCAGGTGCCGGCCCCCAGCCGAACCGCCGCCGCGCGCACGGCCTCGAACACGCTGGCGCGCTCGAAACAAAAGCCGAAGCAGGCGGCGGAAGCGGCCAGCCGCGCCAGGTGCTGGTCCAGGCGCAGGCATTGCCCGTCTTCCACCCGCATGGTCTCGAACAGGGTGAAGCCCGGATCGTGCGCGGTCAGGAAGCGGGCCTTCCAGCCGCACTCGGCATATTCGCCGGCGGCATCGCTGTCATGCACGATACCGCCGCCGACGCCCATCTCGCCGGGCCGCAATCCGTCAGGGCCCTGCGTGCCGAGGACTAGCGTGCGGATTGCCACCGACAGCGCGAAGGCGCCGGGCCATCGATTGCCCTGCCCGGCGGCGGGCGCGTCGATCCAGCCGATCGAGCCGGTGTAGAGGCCACGCGGGGCCGGCTCCAGTTCGCCGATGATCTGCATGGTGCGCCGTTTGGGCGCGCCGGTGATGGAGCCGCAGGGGAACAGCGCGCGCATCAGGTCGGCCAGGCTGGTGCCCGCACGCGCGATGGCGGTCACGGTGGAAGTCATCTGCAACACCCGGCCGAAGGGCTGCACCGCGAAGCGGTCCGGCACGGCCACCGTGCCGGGCACGGCGATGCGGCCGAGATCGTTGCGCAGCAGGTCGACGATCATGACATTCTCGGCGCGGTTCTTGGCATCCTGCGCCAGCGCCGCCGCGGCCCCGGCATCGCGCGCGCTGTCGCCGGTGAGCGGTGCCGTGCCCTTCATCGGGCGCGCCAGCAGGCGGCCCTCGCCGTCATGCCGGACAAACAGTTCGGGGGACAGCGACAGCACCCAGCCCTCCCCGGGCAGCCGCGCCAGCGCTGCGTAGGGCACGGGCTGGGCGGCGCGCAGCGCGGCGTAGAGGGTCAGCGGATCGCCGAACTCCCGGAACCGCAAACGCTGCGTGAAGTTGACCTGATAAGTGTCGCCGGCTTCGATCCACTGATGGATCCGCGCGATGGCCGCATGGAAGGCGGGCTCCGGCGTGTCGGCGGTAACCTCCATCACGCCGGCCGGCTCGCCCCCCGGATCGCGGGCCTGCGCGAGCCACGCCCCGACCTCCCGCGTGTCGAGCCTGCGCATCTGCCTGAACCACAGCAGCCGCAATGCGCCATCGTGAAAAGGCAGCGCCTGGTCCACATGGACGGCGACACCGACCAGCGGTCCGCCGAATTCGTAAGGGGCAAACAGCGTGCCATGCCAGCCGTGGCGCCAGCCTTCGGCCAGCAGCGTGTCGAGCGTGCCGATGGCGGCGGCGTCGGGGAGCACGTCTTCGCGGGCAAAGCCGGTGTACAGGCGCGAGGATGCCTCGCCGGGCGCGGCGGTGGCGTCGTCGAGCAGGACGAAGGGCTCCGCAGATGCGGGCGCTTGCGGCGGCAGGCCGGGAGAGGGAGAGGAAGATGAGCGGGTCAGGGAGACAGCCACGGGGAAATCACCAGCGTAAATTGAGTTCGCCAGTCGGCGGGCGACATCGGCATTATCGCGCGCCCGCCCTCTCCCCGGCCCCTCTCCCTCAGGGAGAAGGTTGGGGAGAGGGGTGATTTGACTGGGAGCCACAGCGAGCGAAGCCAACGGTTTTGCCCACCCCCACAAAACAAAAAAGCCGGCCACGCCTTGACGCGTGGCCGGCCTCTACCCCTTGCCGGATCAGCTGAAGAAACTCTTCACCTTGTCCAGCCAGGATTGTTCCTGCGGGCTGTGGCGCGAGCCGCCTTCGTGCACCGAGCGGTCGAACTGGCGCAGGATGTCCTTCTGCGCCTCGGTCAGCTTGACCGGCGTTTCCACGTTGATGTGCACGTAGAGATCGCCGGGATAACCCGAGCGCACGCCCTTGATGCCCTTGCCGCGCAGGCGGAAGGTCTTGCCGGGCTGGGTGCCTTCGGGCACGGGGAAACTGGCCTTGCCGCCCAGCGTGGGCACTTCCAGGTCGCCGCCCAGCGCCGCCGTGGCGAAGGAAATCGGCATCTGGCAGTGCAGGTCGTCGCCGTCGCGCTCGAACACCGCGTGCTGCTTGATGTGGACTTCCACGTACAGGTCGCCCGGAGGGCCGCCGTTGATGCCCGGCTCGCCATTGCCCGAGGAGCGGATACGCATGCCCTCGTCGATGCCGGCGGGAATCTTCACTTCCAGCGTCTTCTGCGACTTCAGCTTGCCCTGGCCGTGGCACTTGGTGCAAGGCTTGGGAATATGCTTGCCGGTGCCGTGGCACTTGGGGCAGGTCTGCTGCATCGAGAAAAAGCCCTGCGACACGCGCACCTGGCCCGCGCCATGGCAGGTCGGGCAGGTTTCGACGTTGGTGCCGGGCTCGGCGCCGTTGCCGTGGCAGTGCTCGCACTCATCCCAGTGCGGCACGCGGATCTGCGCCTCGTGGCCGTGGGCTGCCTGCTCCAGCGTGATTTCCATGCTGTAGCGCAGGTCCGCGCCGCGGTACACCTGCGGACCGCCGCCCCGGCGTCCGCCGGCCTGGCCCTGCTGGCCGAAGATATCGCCGAAGATGTCGCCAAAGGCTTCGGCGAAGCCGCCGTAGCCCTGGCCGCCGCCGCCGAAGCCGCCCGCCATATTGGGGTCGACGCCGGCGTGGCCGTACTGATCGTAGGCCGCTTTCTTCTCCGGGTCGGAGAGCATCTCGTAGGCCTCTTTGACCTCCTTGAATTTCTCTTCGGAATCCTTGCTGTCCGGATTGCGGTCCGGGTGGTGCTTCATCGCCAGCTTGCGATACGCCTTCTTGATGTCGTCGTCGCCGGCGTTCTTGCCCACCCCGAGCACTTCGTAGTAGTCACGTTTTGCCATGGTGGCTGCTTACCTGATTGGCCCGGAAGCGCGTCCTAAACCCGTCCGAGCGAATAGCAAAAAAGCCGAGCGAGGCATTCGACGGCGGTCATCCGCTTGGTCCAATGCCCGTCGCCCGGCGTCGGGACAGGGGCTGGCGCCGGTGTTGCGCACCGCGCCCCTCCCCCGCTCATCCATTACTTCTTGTCGTTGACTTCCTTGAATTCGGCGTCCACGACGTTGTCGTCCTGCGGCTGGGCTTGTTGTTGCTGGCCCGCGCCGGCAGCACCGGCCGCGCCCGCGGCACCCGCGTCGCCGGCCTTGGCCTGCATGTCGGCATAGACGCGCTCGCCCAGCTTCTGGCTCGCGTCGGACAGCGCGCTGACCTTGGCATCGATCTCGGCCTTGTCGCCGCCGCGTGCGGCGTCTTCCAGTTCCTTGATCGCGGCTTCGATCTTTTCCTTCTCGCCCGCTTCCAGCTTGTCGCCGTATTCGGTGACAGCCTTCTTGGTCGAGTGGATCAGCGCGTCGGCCTGGTTGCGGGCATCCGCCAGCTCGCGGGCCTTCTTGTCTTCCTCGGCGTTGGCCTCGGCGTCCTTCACCATGCGCTGGATCTCGTCTTCCGACAGGCCCGAGTTCGCCTTGATGGTGATGCGGTTTTCCTTGCCGGTCGCCTTGTCCTTGGCGCCCACGTGCAGGATGCCGTTGGCGTCGATGTCGAACGAGACTTCGATCTGCGGCAGGCCGCGCGGCGCCGGCGCGATGCCTTCGAGGTTGAACTCGCCCAGCAGCTTGTTGCCGGTCGCCATTTCACGCTCGCCCTGGAACACCTTGATGGTCACGGCCGGCTGGTTGTCGTCGGCGGTGGAGAACACCTGCGCATGCTTGGTCGGGATGGTGGTGTTCTTGGTGATCATCTTGGTCATCACGCCACCCAGGGTCTCGATACCCAGCGACAGCGGCGTCACGTCCAGCAGCAGCACGTCCTTGCGGTCGCCCGACAGCACCGAACCCTGGATCGCGGCGCCCACGGCCACGGCTTCGTCCGGGTTCACGTCCTTGCGCGCTTCCTTGCCGAAGAATTCCTTGACCTGTTCCTGCACCTTGGGCATGCGGGTCATGCCGCCGACCAGGATCACGTCGTCGATCTCGCTGACCTTGACGCCGGCGTCCTTGATGGCGATGCGGCACGGCTCGATGGTGCGGGTGATCAGTTCCTCGACCAGCGCTTCCAGCTTGGCGCGGGTCATCTTCAGGTTCAAGTGCTTCGGACCCGAGGCATCCGCCGTGATGTACGGCAGGTTGATTTCGGTCTGCTGCGAGCTCGACAGTTCGATCTTGGCCTTTTCAGCGGCTTCCTTCAGGCGCTGCAGCGCGAGCACGTCCTTGGACAGGTCGACGCCTTGTTCCTTCTTGAACTCGCCGATGATGTAATCGATGATGCGCTGGTCGAAGTCTTCGCCGCCCAGGAAGGTGTCGCCATTGGTCGACAGCACTTCGAACTGCTTCTCGCCGTCCACGTCCGCGATCTCGATGATCGAGATGTCGAAGGTACCGCCGCCCAGGTCATACACGGCGATCTTGCGGTCGCCCTTTTCGTTCTTGTCCAGGCCGAAGGCCAGCGCGGCCGCGGTCGGCTCGTTGATGATGCGCTTGACGTCCAGGCCGGCGATGCGGCCGGCGTCCTTGGTGGCCTGGCGCTGCGAGTCGTTGAAGTAAGCCGGCACGGTGATCACGGCTTCGGTCACCGGCTCGCCAAGGTAGTCCTCGGCGGTCTTCTTCATCTTGCGCAGCACTTCTGCCGACACCTGCGGCGGCGCCAGCTTCTGGTCGCGCACCGACACCCATGCGTCGCCGTTGTCGGCCTTGACGATGGAGTAGGGCATCAGGCCGATGTCCTTCTGCACTTCCTTTTCTTCGAACTTGCGGCCGATCAGGCGCTTCACCGCGTACAGGGTGTTGCGCGGATTGGTGACCGCCTGGCGCTTGGCAGGCGCGCCGACCAGGATCTCACCGTCTTCCATGTAGGCGATGATCGACGGGGTGGTACGCGTGCCTTCGGCATTTTCGATCACCTTGGGCGTATTGCCTTCCATGATCGCGACGCAGCTATTGGTGGTACCGAGGTCGATACCGATGATCTTACCCATTTGTTCTCTCCTCTTGAGCCCCGCTCCGCGCGGGGACTGCAATTCATCCTGAGGCCGAAATGTGGCCGTCCGGGGCCATTTCAAGGGCCGGGAAGGCAATTCCGAGTAAATTCCTCGACTTCTCCTCCACGCTCGGCGGCAGGCGGAACGGCCAAGTTGAGGTACGTTCGGGGACGTTGTGCGCCACCCCCGGATTTTGTGCTTCTTGTGTCACTAAAAATACAACAATCCGCGGCTTCCCGGTGCACCGCCAATAGGTAACCCCCCCCCCTAGCGGCCACGCTGCCAAAGGACATCGTTGCCGCCATCGGCGCGGTTGAGTACGCGTGCCAGCACGAACAGCAGGTCGGAAAGCCGGTTCAGGTACTGGCGCGGCGCCTCGTTGAGGGCTTCCTGCGCGCCCAGCGCCACCAGCGCCCGTTCGGCGCGCCGGCAAACCGTCCGGCACACATGCGCCAGCGCCGCTGCGCGGCCGCCGCCCGGCAGGATGAATTCGGCCAGGCGCGGCAGGTCGGCGTTGTAGTGCGCCAGCCATTCGTCGAGTTGCAGCACCTGCTCGGGCTTGACCAGCACGTAGCCGGGGATGGACAGCTCGCCGCCGAGGTCGAACAGATCGTTCTGGATATGGAGCAGGGCCGAGCGCACGTCGTCGGGCAGCGCCTCGGTCAGCAGCACGCCGAGGTTGGAATTGAGCTCATCGACATCGCCGATGGCGGCGATGCGCAGGCTGTCCTTGCCGGTGCGGCTGCCGTCGCCAAGCCCGGTGGTGCCGGCGTCTCCGGTGCGGGTGGCGATCTTGGTCAGGCGGTTGCCCATGCGGGTCTCCTGCGTTGGCGAATCTCACATTATGGCGCGCATCGGGGCAGGCGCGGCAGGCCACGGCGCGGGGATCGGGGAAACCCCCGGCGAAACCCGCCAAGTGGCCGTTGCGGCGCCCGCGGCTGCGGAGCCGGCCGGGCGCGGCGTAGAATAACGGGATTCGCTCGATACGCTACCGGGTGCGAATGCCGGCACCGTTCGGCGCGGCCTTGCCAAGGCCGGCGCGGACGGCATCCGGCCATCACAGACCCGCCGGAGACGCCATGAACCATCCCCTTTCCCACGCCGCGCTGGTGCGCCAACCCCTGCCTGGCGCCGTGCGCGACGCCCTGCAGGCCCGCTTCGGCGAACGTTTCTCCACCTCTCCCGGCGTCTGCGACCACCATGGGCGCGATGAATCGCCCTTCCCGCCGGCCGCGCCGGACGGCGTGGTCTTCGCCCATACCACCGAGGAAGTCGCCGAGGTGGCCCGCCTGTGCAATGCGCACCGCGTACCGCTGATCCCCTACGGCGCCGGCTCCTCGCTCGAAGGCCACCTGCTGGCGGTGGCGGGCGGCATCAGCCTGGACCTGTCGCAGATGAACCGGGTGCTGTCGGTGCAGCCCGAAGACCTGAACGTCACGGTGCAACCGGGGGTCACCCGCAAGCAGCTGAACCAGGAAATCAAGGACACCGGACTGTTCTTCCCGATCGACCCGGGCGCCGATGCCTCGCTGGGCGGCATGTGTGCCACGCGCGCCTCAGGGACCAATGCGGTGCGCTACGGCACCATGCGCGAAAACGTGCTGGCGCTGACCGTGGTCACCGCCGACGGCCGCATCGTCAAGACCGGCACCCACGCCCGCAAGTCTTCCGCCGGCTACGACCTGACCCGGCTGATGATCGGCAGCGAAGGCACGCTGGGCATCATCACCGAGGTCACGGTCCGCCTGTATCCGCAGCCCGAGGCCATCTCCGCCGCCATCTGCGCCTTCCCCAGCATGGGCAGCGCGGTGCAGGCGACCATCGAGACCATCCAGCTGGGCGTGCCGGTCGCGCGCGTGGAGTTCGTCGACGCGCTGGCCATCCGCGCCATCAACCGGCACGACAACCTGGCCATGCCGGAGATGCCGCACCTGTTCTTCGAATTCCACGGCACCGAGGCCGGCGTCAAGGAGCAGGCCGAGACCGTGCAGCAGATCACCGCCGAGCACGGCGGCCAGGGCTTCGAGTGGGCCACCCGGCCGGAAGACCGCAGCCGGCTGTGGAACGCGCGCCATACCGCCTACTTCGCCATGCTGCAGCTCAAGCCGGGCTGCCGGGCGGTCACCACCGACGTGTGCGTGCCGATCTCGCGCCTGGCCGATTGCGTGACCGAGACCGAGCGCGACCTCAATGCCTCCAGCCTGCCCTGCCCCATCGTCGGCCATGTGGGCGACGGCAATTTCCATGTGGCGATCCTGACCGATCCCGAAAAGCCCGAGGAACTGGCCGAGGCCGAGACCATCAACCGGCGCATCGTGGAACGCGCGCTGGCGATGGGCGGCACCTGCACGGGCGAACACGGCGTGGGCCTGCACAAGATGGATTTCCTGGTCAGCGAGCACGGCGAAGACGCGCTCGACCTGATGCGCGCCATCAAGAACGCGCTCGACCCCAACCATATCCTCAATCCGGGCAAGATCTTCCGCCCGGCGCGCTGAGGACCGGCGCGGCATGGCATCTGTGTTCAACCGCATCCCGCCGCTGCACCTGCTGATCGCGTTCGAAGCCGCCGCCCGCCTGGGCAGCTTCGCGCGCGCGGCCGAGGAACTGTCGGTCACGCCCAGCGCGGTATCGCACCGCATCAAGAACCTCGAGGAATTGTGGGGCGAGGACCTCTTCGTGCGCTCCAACGCCGCGCTGCGGCTGACCGCGTCGGGCATGCGCCAGCTGCGTAACGTGCAGGACGCGCTCAAGTCGCTCAACGAACTGGCGCGCCCCGAGTACAACAAGCAGCGCACCCGGCTGCGGGTGGCGATCCCGCCCACCTTCGGCCGCCAGCACCTGGTGCCGCGCCTGCCCGAGTTCACCGCGCTGTACCCGCACATCGACACCGAGTTGCACCTCGCCATCCCCTTCCTCGATGTGAAGGCGGAAGATACCGATGTGGAGATCCGCTACGGCACCGGGCGCTACCCCGGCCTGAAGACGACCAGGCTGCTGGTCGAGCCGGTCTTCCCGGCCTGCGGGCGCGAATACTACGAGCGCATCGATGGCCGCGCCGTCACCCGGCCGGAGCACCTGCACAACCTGGTGCTGCTGCGCAGCCCGCTGGAACCGTGGAAGCCCTGGTTCGAGACCGCCGGCCTGGACTGGCCCGAGCCCCAGACCGGCCCGCAATTCAACGATATCGGCCTGATGCTGGAAGCCATCGCCTCCAACCAGGGCGTGGCCCTGGTGCGCCAGCGCATGGCGCAGCACTGGCTCTCGCTCGGGCAGATGGTGCGCCTGCTGGATATCGAGTCGGTATCGCCGCACGGCTACTACATCGTCGAGCGCGAACAGGCGCCGCCGAAGCCGGAGGCACGCTATTTCGTCGACTGGCTGCTGGGCCTGGACTGGTAGGCCCTGGCGGCCGCTTCGACAACAAGCACGGAGAACCCCATGCAGATCCGCCTGCTCACCCCCGCCGATGCCGGAACCTATCAGGCGCTACGCCTGGAAGGCCTGCTGGAAGCACCCGCCGCCTTCGGTTCGAGCTACGAGGAAGAACGCGACCTGCCGCTCGCGACCGTCGCCGCACGCCTGGCGGCAACGCCCGAAAAAGCAGTGCTCGGCGCCTTCGAGGCGTCCGGGGACGGCAGCGCGCTGGCCGGCGTGGTCGGCGTGATGCGCGAGGACAAGGTCAAGCAGCGGCACAAGGCCTCCATCTGGGGCATGTATGTGGCGCCGGGCTATCGCGACCGGCGCCTGGGCCGCCGGCTGATGGCAGAGGCCATGGCGCTGGCCGCCGCCATGCCGGGGCTGCGCCAGGTCACGCTCTGCGTCAACGTGTCCAATACCGCCGCGATTTCGCTCTACGAGGCGATGGGGTTCCGCCGCTACGGCATCGAGCCCGAGGCGCTCTATGTGGCACCGGACTATCACGACAAGCTGGAAATGGTGCACATGCTGCCGCGCTGAGCGGCGAGCCGGGCGGCGCTGGCATGAACGGCACGCGGGCAGAAGGCGCAGCATCTCCGGATAGCGCCACCCCGGTGCTAAGCTGGAATCGATGTGGCTGCGCGGCGAGGACACCCGCGCCAAGGCCGGCATGGTTCCCGCCCAGGCCCATCATGAGCGATTTTGATCAGCCTGCCATGCGGAATTCACGTACCGGCAGGGCTGCGCGGCGCCCCGGCTGCGCTATAGTCCCTGCTCCCCACCCGATTGCGCCCTGCCATGGCAGGCGCCGGCGGCCATCACAGGAGTCCCCATGAATGCCCCGCACGAAGTTTCACCGGTCACCGACGACAGCCGCCGCACCGCGCTACTCGAAGGCCTGGCGAAGATCCTGCCCGATGCGGCCTTGCTGTGGAAGCCTGAAGACACCGTCCCCTACGAGTGCGACGGCCTGGCGGCCTACCGCCAGATCCCGATGGCGGTGGCGCTGCCCGACAGCGAGGAGCAGGTCTGCGCGATCCTGCGCCTGTGCCATGCGCTGCAGGTGCCCGTGGTGCCGCGCGGCGCCGGCACCAGCCTGTCGGGCGGGGCCATGCCGATCGCCACCGGCCTGGTGCTGTCGCTGGCCAAGTTCAAGCGCATCGTCGGCGTGGACGTGCGTTCGCGCACCGCGGTGGTCCAGCCCGGCGTGCGCAATCTCGCCATCTCCGAGGCCGCAGCGCCGTACAACCTCTATTACGCTCCCGACCCGTCCTCGCAGATCGCCTGCACCATCGGCGGCAACGTCAGCGAGAACTCAGGCGGCGTGCATTGCCTGAAGTACGGCCTGACCGTGCACAACGTGCTGTGTGTGCGCGCCGTCACCATGGAGGGCGAAGTGGTGGAGTTCGGCTCGGAGGCACCGGATGCGCCGGGGCTGGACCTGCTGGCCGTGCTGGTCGGCTCCGAAGGCATGCTGGCGGTGGTCACCGAAGTGACCGTCAAGCTGATCCCCAAGCCGCAACTGGCGCAGGTGATCATGGCCAGCTTCGACGACGTGGCCAAGGGCGGCAACGCGGTGGCCGACGTGATCGGCGCCGGCATCATCCCGGCCGGGCTGGAAATGATGGACAAGCCCGCCACCGCCGCCGTGGAGGAATTCGTGCGCGCCGGCTACGACCTCGACGCTGCCGCCATCCTGCTGTGCGAATCCGACGGCACGCCGGAAGAGGTGGCCGAGGAAGTGGAACGCATGAGCGAGGTGCTGCGCGCGTCAGGCGCCAGCCGCATCGCGGTGTCGCAAAGCGAGGCCGAGCGGCTGCGCTTCTGGAGCGGGCGCAAGAATGCCTTCCCCGCCGCCGGCCGCATCTCGCCGGACTATTACTGCATGGACGGCACCATCCCGCGCAAGCACATCGGCACCCTGCTCAAGCGCATCGAAGGGATGGAGCGCAAATATGGCCTGCGCTGCATGAACGTGTTCCATGCCGGCGACGGCAATATGCATCCGCTGATCCTGTTCGATGGCGCGGACCAGGACGAATGGCACCGCGCCGAGCTGTTCGGCTCCGACATCCTGGAGAGCTGCGTGGAACTGGGCGGGACCGTCACCGGCGAGCATGGCGTGGGCGTGGAGAAACTCAATTCCATGTGCGTGCAGTTCTCCCCCGAGGAGCGCGAACTGTTCTTCGGCGTCAAGGCGGCCTTCGATCCGGCTCGCCTGCTCAACCCCGACAAGGCCATCCCCACGCTGGCGCGCTGCGCCGAGTACGGGCGCATGCACGTCAAGCGCGGGCTGCTGCCGCATCCCGACCTGCCGCGCTTCTGAACATGGCCAGCCAACACGCCACGCAGCGCGAGCACCGCAGCGCCCAGACGCGCCAACGCCTGGGCAAGCCCGAGTCGGGCTGGCGCGAGCGCTGGTACACCATCATCTTCGAGGCCGACACGCGCAACGGGCGGCTGTTCGACATCGTCCTGCTGCTGGGCATCGTGACCAGTGTGCTGATCGTCATGTTCGACAGCCTGCCGGCGGTAAACCTCCGGCTGGGCACCATTTTCACCGTGCTGGAGTGGATGTTCACGCTGCTGTTTACCGCCGAGTACGTGATGCGCATCCTGGTGGTGCGGCGTCCCTTGCGCTATGTGTTCAGCTTCTTCGGCGTGGTCGACTTCCTGTCCATCATCCCGACCTGGCTCGCCTTCTTCGTGCCGGAACTGGCCTTCCTGATCGATGTGCGCCTGCTGCGGCTGCTGCGGGTCTTTCGCATCCTCAAGCTGACGGTGTATTTCGAGGAGGCGCAGATCCTCTACCGCGCGCTGGCCAACAGCCGGCGCAAGATCTTCGTCTTTCTAGGCACCGTGTTCATCATCACCGTGATCCTCGGCACCGTGATGTACGTGGTGGAGGGGCCGCAGCACGGCTTTACCAGCATCCCCGTGAGCATGTACTGGGCGGTGGTGACGCTGACCACCACCGGCTTCGGCGACATGGTGCCCAAGACGCCATTGGGGCAGTTCATCACCTCGCTGACCATACTGCTGGGCTACGGCATCATTGCCTTCCCGACCGGCATCGTGGGCGCCGAGCTGGCCGCCAGCATCATGAAGCGGCCGCTGACCACGCGCACCTGCACCCATTGCCTGACCGAAGGCCACGATCCCGACGCCGCCTACTGCAAGCACTGCGGCAACGCGCTGCCACACTACCGTGACGAGGGCGAGCAGGCCGCCGCGCCGCCAGGCCGCCCGTCTTCCTCCGCCTGACCCCCTTCACGGCAACCCCAGCCAAACCCAGCCAGCCACCATGCCAGCCGACCAGCAAGCCACCCTCGATGCCTTTCGCGATGCCATCCGGCATGCCACCGACACGCGCGCGCCGCTGCGCCTGCGCGGCGGCGGCAGCAAGGATTTCTACGGCCAGCAATTGCAGGGGGACGTGCTGGACACGCGTGCCTATGACGGCATCGTCGACTACGACCCGCCCGAGCTGGTGATCACCGCGCGCTGCGGCACGCCGCTGGCGCAGATCGAGGCGGCACTGGCCGAACGGCGCCAGATGCTGGCCTTCGAGCCGCCGCATTTTGCCCAGGGGGCCACCCTTGGCGGCGCGGTGGCCGCGGGGCTGTCCGGCCCGCGCCGGCAGGCAGTGGGCGCATTGCGCGACTTCGTGCTGGGGGCGCGGGTGATGGACGGCCGCGGCGACGTCCTGAATTTTGGCGGCCAGGTGATGAAGAACGTGGCGGGCTACGACGTATCGCGGCTGATGGCAGGATCGCTCGGCACGCTGGGCCTGATCCTGGAAGTCTCGCTCAAGGTCCTGCCGCTGCCGTTCGACGATGCCACGCTGCGCTTCCCGATGGACGAGGCCGAGGCGCTCGACCGCCTCAACCAGTGGGGCGGCCAGCCGTTGCCGATTGCCGCCTCGGCCTGGCACGATGGCGTGCTGCATCTGCGCCTGTCGGGCGCGGCGGCCGCCCTGCGGGCCGCGCGCGAGCGGCTTGGCGGGGACGCTGTCGAGCCCGGCGAGGCCGATGCGCTGTGGCGCGCGCTGCGCGAGCAAAGCCATCCCTTCTTCGCCCCGGCGCAGGCCGGCCAGGCGCTATGGCGCATCGCCGTGCCCACCACCGCGGCGCCGCTGGCGCTGCCTGGCGGCGGACAGCTGATCGAATGGGGCGGTGGCCAGCGCTGGTGGCTGGGCGGCACGGATAGCA
>NZ_JARJLM010000688.1 GCF_029335485.1 Cupriavidus basilensis | reverse complement strand
CCGCCGGAGTGTAAACTCCTCCCTTTTTTGACTCTGGTGGTATGGTGCAAGCCCCCCGGCATACAGGTTTCAGCGGCCCGGCCCTCGTTCGCTTGCTGGCTCGCCTGACGAACGCCGATGTTCCCGAATCCAGCCAATCGCTCTCGGACCGGCTGAGCCAATGGCTTGGCTGGACGGATGCCATCGCGCTGTCCGCGGCCCTGAACGGCAGTCCGCCGGCGGTTGCCAGCGGCGCGCGGACATTCGGCAGCGCCGAGGAGCGCGAGTGCGCCCGTGTGCGGACCGCGCTGGCGGATGCCATTGCCAGCGATACCGCGTTCACCCCAGCCAGGCGGTCCGGGCGCACGCAGGCGCCGACGGAGGCAGCCCCCGCGGACACGGATGCCGATTACTCGACTTTTCGTCAGCGGTATCTCTCGCTGCAGCAGACGATGGAGACGAGCATCGGCAACCTGCGCCCCCGCCTGCGCGGGATGCTGGCAGCCAGGACGCCCGAGATGAGCCGGCTCGCGGTGGTGGATGCCGTGATGGAGCGCGGGCTGATTGTGCGCGAGCGGAGTCTGCTGGCTACGGTGCCCACGTTGCTCGCAGGTCACTTCGAGCGTTTGCGCCGGGCCGAGCGGGCGGCGCTGGCGGACGCCGAGGCCTCGGATGCGCCCGCGGCGATGACGCCCGGCACCTGGCTGGAAGTGTTCCGCAAGGATATGCGGAGCGTGTTGCTTGCTGAATTGGAAGTTCGTTTACAACCGGTGGAAGGCCTGCTAGCGGCTCTTCGCACCAGCTAATTAGGACGCCATGTCCCGAAATCTTGTTAATTTCGCTGTTTTCCTGGTGGGTCTGGCCGCCGTGTGCTGGATCGGCGCGGGCTATGCCGGCTCGAATACGCTGGCGCTGGCCGTCACGATGCTGGTTGGCGTTTGCTATCTGGCGGGCGCGTTCGAGTTGCAACGCTATCAGCAGGCCACGTCCAGCCTGATGCGCGCCTTGGCAGGCCTGTCGGAGCCGCCGGCCAGCCTGGGTGCCTGGCTGGATCCATTGCATCCCAGCCTGCGCAATGCGGTACGCCTGCGCATCGAGGGTGAGCGCGTGGGCCTGCCGGGGCCGTCGCTGACGCCGTATCTGGTGGGCCTGCTGGTGTTGCTGGGCATGCTGGGCACGTTCCTGGGCATGGTGGTGACGCTGCGGGGCACCGGGATGGCGCTGGAAAGCGCGACGGACCTGCAGGCGATCCGGGCTTCGCTGGCCGCGCCGGTCAAGGGCCTGGGCTTTGCGTTCGGCACCTCGATCGCCGGCGTGGCCACTTCCGCGATGCTGGGGCTGCTTTCCACATTGTGCCGGCGCGAGCGGATCCAGGCGGCGCAGATGCTGGACGCCAGGATCGCAACGACGTTGCGCATCTACTCACAGACCCATCAGCGCGAGGCGTCCTTCACGCTGCTGCAACGGCAAGCCGAGGTGATGCCCGCGCTGGTCGACCGGCTGCAGGCCATGATGACGGCCATGGAGCAGCAGAGCCTGGCCATGAACGAGCGGCAGCTGGCCAGCCAGGACGCCTTCCAGGGCAAGGTCGAGGCCGTCTATACCCGCCTGGCCTCCTCCATGGAGCAGTCCGTCAAGGAAGGCGTCGCCGAAAGCGCCCGCGCCGCGGGCGCGGCACTGCAGCCGGCCGTGGCGGCCACGATGGCGGGTCTTGCGCGCGAGACGGCCTCGCTGCACGAGACTGTCTCGCAGGCCGTGCAGCGTCAGCTGGACGGCCTGTCGGCGGGGTTCCAGGCCACGACGAAGGATGTGGCGGAGATCTGGCACAAGGCGCTGACCGGCCAGCAGCGTACGAACGAGGCGCTTGCCCAGGACCTGCACGCCTCGCTCGATGGCTTCGCCGCGACGTTCGAGCAACGCTCTGCCACCCTGCTGGACGGCGTCTCCGCCCGCCTGGAAATCGTGGCGGGCAGCGTATCCGCGGCGTGGAACGACGCGCTATCGCGGCACCAACACGTCAGCGAGAAGCTGGCGGGCGACAACCAGCACGCCTTGGCGGCAGCTGCGGCGACCCTGGAACAGCACTCGGCATCGCTGGTGCGCGCGGTGGGCCAGTCGCATGCGGACCTGCAGGCGGAATTGGCGGCGCGGGATGAACAACGGCTGGCGGCCTGGGCCGGGACGCTCGGTGCGATGACTGCAGCGCTGCGCCAGGAATGGGAGCAGGCCGGCGCGCACACCGCCAGCCGGCAGCAGGAGATCTGCGAGACGCTGGCGCAGACCGCGCGCGACATGTCGTCCCACGCGCAGGCGCACGCCAGCAGCATGATCGCCGAGATCGACCGGCTGGTGCAAGCCGCCGCGGAAGCCCCCAAGGCTGCAGCAGCCCTGCAGGCGGAACTGGCATCGCGGGACCAGGAGCGGCTGGCGGCCTGGACCGAATCCCTCGGTGCGATGGCCGCCACGCTGCGCCAGGAATGGGAACTGGCGGGTGCGCACACCGCCAGCCGGCAGCAGGAGATCTGCGAAGCGCTGGGTCAGACCGTGCGCGACATGTCATCCCAAACGCAGGCGCATGCCAGCAGCACGATCGCCGAGATCGACCGGCTGGTAGCCGCCGCCGCGGAAGCCCCCAAGGCTGCAGCAGCGCTGCAGGCGGAACTGGCGTCGCGGGACCAGGAACGGCTGGCGGCCTGGACCGAATCCCTCGGTGCGATGGCCGCCACGCTGCGCCAGGAATGGGAGCTGGCCGGCGCGCACACCGCCAGCCGGCAGCAGGAAATCTGCGAAGCGCTGGGTCAGACCGCGCGCGACATGTCGTCCCAGACGCAGGCACATGCCAGCAAGACGATCGCCGAGATCGACCGGCTGGTGCAAGCCGCCGCGCAGGCCCCCAAGGCTGCAGCGGCCCTGCAGGCGGAACTGGCATCGCGGGACCAGGAGCGGATGGCGGCCTGGACCGGGTCGCTCGGTGCAATGGCGGACACCCTGCGCAAGGAATGGGAGCAGGCCAGCACGCAAACGGCGAGCCGGCAGCAGGAAATCTGCGAGACGCTGGCGCAGACCGCAAGCGATATCTCGTCGCGGACGCAGGCACACGCCAGCGAGACCATTGCCGAGATCGGCCGGCTGGTGCAAGCCGCTTCGGAAGCCCCCAGGGCCGCGGCCGACGTTATCGGCGAACTGCGCCAGAAGCTCTCCGACAGCCTGGCCCACGACAACGCGATGCTGGAGGAGCGCAGCCGCCTGCTGGAAACGCTGGCCACCCTGCTCGATGCCGTGAACCACGCCTCCACCGAGCAGCGCACGGCGGTCGACGCGCTGGTGGCCACGTCGGCGGACCTGCTGGATCGTGTCGGCACCCGCTTCACCGACAAGGTCGAGGCCGAAACCGGGAAGCTGTCGGAAGTGGCCGCGCAGGTCACCGGCAGCGCCGTCGAGGTGGCAAGCCTGGGCGAGGCATTCGGTGTGGCCGTGCAGTTGTTCGGCGAATCGAACGACAAGCTGGTGGCCCACCTGCAGCGCATCGAAGCGGCGCTGGACAAGTCCCTCGCGCGTAGCGATGAGCAGCTCGCGTATTACGTGGCGCAGGCCAGGGAAGTCATCGACCTGAGCATGATGTCGCAGAAGCAGATCGTCGAAGACCTGCAACAGCTCGCCGGCCAGCGGGCACTCGCCGGCACCGAGGCAGCATGAGCGAGGACATCGACGGCGGCCTGGAGCCGACAGTACCGGCCTGGGCTGTTTTCGGCGACCTGATGTCGGTGCTGCTCGGCACCTTCGTCCTGATCCTGGTGAGCGTGATCGGCGTGCAGCTGGAACTCTCGACCCGGCTGGAACAAGAGGTCAAGCAGCGGCAGGTGGAGACGCAGCGCCGCAAGGCCCTGGAAGACGCGCTGGCGGGGCCGCTGGCGGCGGGCCGGGTGACGCTGGTGAATGGACGCATCGGCATCAGCGGCAGCGTGTTGTTTGCGCTGAACTCCGATCAATTGCAGCCCGAGGGACGGGAAGTACTGAAGAGCCTGACCGGGCCGCTGTCCGCATACCTCCAGGCCCGGGACGAGATCCTGATGGTAAGCGGCTTTACCGATGACCAGCAACTGCGCGACGGCAACCGCCGCTTCGCCGACAACTGGGATCTGTCGGCCCAGCGCGCATTGACGGTGACCCGCGCGTTGATCGATGACGGCATTCCGTCGTCCTCGGTATTTGCGGCCGCGTTCGGCTCCGAACAGCCCGTGGCGTCGAATGCCGATGTGGCGGGACAGGCCAAGAACCGCCGGGTGGAAATCGCGCCTATCTCCAGGCCATCCCGGGAATCGGTGAAGCCCCGTGAGTAACGACGGAACACAGAGCAGCGAGGCAGGCAGCGGGACAAGCCACGCCCGGGCGACGCTCGACGCATGGCGCGAGCGCGGCGCCGATCGCCTGGATCCCATCCGCTTCCATTTCATGGACGCGCTCGATCGGCGGGCAGCCGGCCACCGCGGCGATGCGCGACGCATCCTGGACGACAGGCTGTCCGGCCTGCTCAAGGCCTATGGCGACGATATCGAAAGCGCCGCGCGCGCGGCCGGCGATGCCGACGGCACGCCATCGGCACCCGCGCCCGCCCGCGGGGCGCTTGGCGATCTGATCGATTACATCGCCAGCCATGCCCACAGCCATGCCGAGCGCCACACCGCCAGCCAACCGCCGGCGGATGGCGGCGGCGCTGCGGCGAGCCCCCCCCTGCCCCGGCGCGCCGCCAAACCCGAACTGGAGGTGCTCGATTACTTCAGGGACACCTGGTCCAAGGTCAGGGTCAGTTCAGATCGACAGTTGCGGCAGTCACTGCAGCAGGTTCCCGACAATGCCGGACCGCTCAACTCGAGTCACCTGGTGCATCGGGCGTTCCTGCTGATGCACGAGCTGTCGCCAGGCTATCTCCACCAGTTCCTGTCGTACGTCGACGCCCTGTCGTGGATGGAGCAGCTGAACGGCGGCGGCGCCTTGCCTGCCAAGGACGCCCCTCGCGCCGGCAATACCAGGAAGGGTGCGCGGGGCAAGACACGATAGACAGTGCCATGAACGCCGGCAATCGCGCATTTTGCTCCTCTCCCCTGCGGCGAGCACAGACCCCAGCCTGCATCCCGGTGGGCAGGGCTCGGGCAATCAGACCCGGCTGGCAAATTGCCTGAGCACTTCCGCTATTTGCATCGCTTCCGATTCTGACAACTCAACCGGATCATTCTCCTTTGTAACTGCCTTGATATGGATGGATGAACCCTGCTCGATCCATACTCGAACGGTACCGTCGCAGGATTCGAAATAGTCTTCATTTGCCAGGTTCTGCATTGCTATTCACCAGGTTGGGGGAAGGTTGGATAGCGCCTTTGTCGCGCGGCCACCGAACAGCCTGTTCCGCGGTTCTTCCGACCCGCTGCTTCGCTGCCTGACCGCCATCGTATCCATATTCGCATCGAACGGCATCAACCGCTTTGCCTTTCGCCGCAGATTTGCGCTGCTGCCGCTAGCAGGAACTTGTCCTGCTTCGCCTGCGGCCCGCTTGCCTCACGCCGTCCTTTCGGCCTGACACCACGCCTGATTCGTAGGATGCTGCCCCATAGCAAGCGGTATCGCCCGCCTATACACTGCAACAATCGCGAGTGAAATCGCGCTGCGTCTGCAGGAAAAAACAGCCGCCTCGTTCCGATAGCCGAGGTGCGACGAGGTTCATCCCGACAGCGTCATATCCGTCTGTCCCGGCCTCAGGAAATCGGGAGAAACGCCATGAAGAAAAAGCTCGATAGCGGCTCTCCACCCGGGTCCCGGTCGAGCCAAGCCAGCATCGTTCGTCCGCCGCAGGGTTCGCTGGAGGATGGCGCGGCATGGGTCCTGGCTGCGCAGACACATATCGAATTCCTCCTGGCGGAGTCGCTGACCTGCACGAAACAGACACGGCAAGCCTGGCGCCCGCACTGGATGGCTTTCCAGTGGAGCTGTGTCACCGGCCAATGGCATATCGCGCGCACCATGCTTGCGCGCTGCGCAAGCACGGCTCCGGAGCTTCGCCAGTGCATCGACCAATACCACGGTTGCCTGGGAGCCGAGCGTCAGCGAGCGAGCGTCTTCCTCGGCCAGCCCGCTTCCGGCCCCTTGCGTCCCAGCTATCTGCCCGGCACGCGCCAGTGGGTCAGCCGACGGCTGTCTTCGATGCGGACCATCAATATCACGGGGCGCCTTGCAACGGATCTCGGCACCGCACCGTATGACGTGACCCCAACGGTGCTACCGGGAAGCACCAATCTTGGCCCGTTCTCATGGCTGCGCGATAGCGATGACCGGCTGGGGCCGATCAGCGAAGTATTTCTCGGGGGAAGATATTTCTGGATTCCATTCGAGATGATGGCCGTCATGACCTTCCCCCCACTCGTCTATCTGCTTGACAGGATCTGGCGGCCGGTCGAGATTCTGCTATGGGATGGGACAAGGCACGCCGGCTTTCTACCCGCACGCTATGTCGGATCGCAGTGGGTCGACGATGACCTCAAGCTTGGCCATGGCACAGCCTGGATATGGCTTAACGCGTTGCTGCAAGCCGGCCTTGGCGAGCGGCAGTTCTGCTCGGAGCTGCGCTGCTGGCCGCTCTCCCAACTGACCATCGTCCGTTTTCATTGCCCTCCGATTCCCGGCTTTCTGCTGGCAAGCGGAGACAGCCCGCAGGATTAGCGGGCGATGCCGGATATCGGGAGACGGGGATGAAGGACGCGCCACGCTCGCATCGCGCCCTCCCTTTTCATTCAACTCGCTTCGACCAGCTTCCGATACGCCTGCAGCAGCTCGTCGGCAGTGGCAAAACCGTCGATCCGCACCCATGGATTGCCAGGGGCCGCCCGCAGGAATACCACCGGACCGTGGTTCATCTTGTCCTCGTGATAGACGTTGAACGCGCGCTGCGTTGCTACGCTCGCGGCGAGCGCGCCGGTGTAGTGCTGCCATTCGGGGCCCGCCCCGAACTTCGTCGCATACTCCCGCAAGCGCGACGGCGTGTCCTGCTCCGGGTCGATCGAGATCGACACCATATGCACCTTGTCCCGGTCCGGGCCAAGTTCGCCCTGCAATTGCGAGAGCGTCTGACTGATCACCGGGCAAACCGATGTGCAAGTGGTATAGATGAACGTCAGCACGACCGGACGGCCATCGTCCAGCTCGCTCTTCAGGGAGACGGTCTGTCCATCATCCCGCACCAGCATGACGGAGGGTAGCGCGTAGGCCACCGTCGATGTGCGCGTGTCCCGCATCATGTGGTGATGCGCATGCGGATCGGCACCATCGTGCGCAATGGCATAAGGTATCACCGCGGCGGCCGTGCTTCCGGCCGCAATGGCCAGGACCAGCGCCTTGCCCCATCGTTGCTTGAACATTCCCATGGCATCCTCCTTCAGAAATCATCGAAGCGCTGCGGCAACAGACCGCCCGGCGCCGGGTTCCCCTCCGGCAGCTATCCCGCACCTGAATGGTAGAGACCGGCCATGCGGCGCGGTATGGGTCGACGCCCTACCGCGGCGGTAGGGCAATCCATCCTGGCCTCTCGCCGGGACCTGCATCCGCATCCGGCGACTCGCGGCTCCCCCGGGGATGGAGGCCTTTTGGGGCGCGTGGCTACGGCACCGTCCACTCGCCGTCGGCGGCCAGCCGGGTGCGCTCGGGTTCGGCGAACCGGACGATGTATCCGCCTTTGGAAGCAAAGCGCTGACCCGGCCCGAGCGTCAGGCGTGGATAGTATCCGGTGATGATCCGGCGTTCGATCATGTCGTCGATGCGTTCCACCAGATAGTCGCGCGCAAACGTATCGGCCATGTGGCTCAGGGTCTCCGCCAACAGGCCACAGGCAAGAAACGTATCGGCCTGCGTCTGCTCGGCGACGACGGGAATATGCCGGATCGAAAACCAGCCGAGCGCGTAGTCGACGCGGACGCGCCGGCGTTCCGGCAGATCGACAGGATAGGCCAGGCGTGTCACGCCGCGCCAGCCCGCAGGCAGGGGCGTGCCGTCGAGCCCACCCATCAGGCCCGACATGAACACGTCGGCGCGCGGCGGCGGCACGCCTCCCAGCGCGGCGACATCGCCCGGGCGCAGCCACAGCATGAGCGCGTCCGCTCCCGCTGCACCGCGCAGCGCCTGAGCAACGCTCTCGCCGTGCGCGAGAGCATGGCTTGACACCGCGACGCCGTGCCGCTTGAGCAATGCGGCGAGCGCCTTGGCGCCCGGCTCCCCGCTGTCGCCGGCACGATAAATCTGCTGCACCGACCTGGCCCCCTTGCCGTTGCCTGCATCGATGATCCGCTTCGCGATCAGCTCCGCTTCCAGCAGCACGCCGCTGGAGAAATAGAGGGAATAGAAGTCGGTCTCGCCGTTGACCGGCACTTCGACATTCGGAAACAGACATGGCACGGCTTCCTGCTCGCAGAATGCATGCACCGGCGCCCAGTTCCTGCCACCGAGCCCGGACACCACGGCAAAGACCGGCTCCGCCGCCAGATGCCGCTTGAGCTGATCCTGCCATGTCGCTTCCGGGCCGGTCAGTTCCCAGACGTGCAGCTGCCAGCGGCGATTGACCATGAACATCATCTTGCGCGACGCGCGTAGCGCCGGAGTCGGCCCGAGCGGGAACGTGTTCTTGTCCGCGAAGTAGTGCTCGAGCACATCCAGCATGCCGCGGCGCTTCACCGGATCCGCATCCGCGGTGATGATGGTGGCAAAGTGAAGCACCGTGTCCGTGACCCCGCTCGGCCGGCGCTGGTCCAGCCGCTTCAGATAGGCGATGAGTGCGGCCATGTCGGCATCGTTCAGCGCGAACTGCGGCATCAGGTAGTTTAGTGGCCGGCCCTCCGAGTCAAGGCCTTCGCGGATAGCTCGGGCAATGGTCTCATCGGTATACGGATCGCGATCGGCACGCATGCCCTCGACGAAGGGGAGATCGAGGTCCTCGAGATTCCTGGCACGCGGGTGAAAAAGATACCGCCCGGTGATCGGGGGGACGGTGCCAAAGCCCTCTTTGGCGCCAAGTCCGCTGCGCCGGTGGCAATTGACACAGGCCGCGGCCGCCCCCTGCATGCGCAAGCCGCCATCGCGGCTCGCAGAGAGCGGCTGACCCGAAGGCAACACGCCGCGCAGGAAGATCGCTTCACCGGCATCCGTTGCCGATGCGGCGCTGGCCTTGCCGCCCAACGCCGCCAGTGCGGCGACCAGAAAGCACACGAGGATCGCCCACGCGGCGGATCGGCGCACTCGCGCGCCAGCCGATCCGCCGGGCAACAGCCTTGCCCGAGGCGAGATCGCACCGTCACTCGCGCGCGTCCCGGCGGGGCGCACCGCCCTTGCAGCCGGAAGGAACGGTCTCCGTGCCATCGCTATGGGGCCCGCCGGACCATTCCGCCCGACCCTGGCCGCACCTCGGCACCGATCGAAACCGCTGCCTTGTCCTGTCTCGGCGTGCCAGGCTTCGCGAACATCCAGTCGCCCAGCGATGGGTTGAACGAGACCTCGTCGATCACGAGTTTATCCTTCGCCTGTGCCGTCGCCACGCCGCTCTCGATCGTGCACGGTATCTGCAACCCGTCGATTGCCCGGTAGTCACGGTAGAACACGGTGATCGTGTGCGACTGGCCGAGAACGTTGCGGGACTCCCGGTCGTACCGGATCTCCAGGAATGTCTTCGCGTCGATCCACAGCAGGCGGCTGCCGCCCGAAGGCAGCCGGATGCGAAGGCGATATGCCTTGTGCCCTTCAACTTCATCGGCGCCGTCGAGCGTAACGGCAATCCCCTTGGCCTGGTAGTCCATGAGCGGCCCGTCGATGACCTGCTCGTCATGCGCGAACTGCATCTCTTCCATCGTGTAGGGCTGCAGATTCGGCTTGCCGTCCTGGCTCGGATGGAGCTTCCAGCCGTGGCTGCCGTCAAACACGCGCACGGCCATCTGGTTGAGCGCCGTGATCTCGAAGCGCGTCTTGTTGGGGCGTTTCATCGCCAGCAAGAAGTGCGCAGGCGCATTCGCACTTTCCACGTGCCCGACCCAGACCATGGTCTGGATCTTCCGCCAGGCATCGAGCCCTCCCCTTGCATCGGCGTTCTTCTCGGCGATCTGGGCGGCGCTCAGATCGGACGCCATCACCGGCTCCGCCGCCATCGCCGCCACCGAGATGCAGGCGGCGAGCACCCTCGCTGCGATCCGTCTTGTTGTCATAGCCCCCCCAATCCCCTTACTTGCCTGGCACCTTGGCCGATGCCAGCTGCGGCTTTGCAAACAATGCATCGTCCACCGGCTGATTCACCGTCACTTGCTGAATGGTCATCTGGTGGGTTTTCTTGACGCCTTCGACAACCGTTTCCATGACATGCGGGATCTTCAGTCCGCCCTCTGCCTTGTAATCCCGGTAATAGACCGCCACGTTGTGCATCCTGCCGTCCAGCTTGCGGGGTTCGCCGTCCATCTTCACTTCAAGAAAACTCGTGGCGTCCACCCACAGGCGCCGCTCCACGCGGTCTTGCATCGTCAGCTTGAGCCTGTAGGCCTGATGCCCCTCCACTGACTCCATGCCCTGCAATTCGAGCTTGATGCCCTTCCTGGCATAGTCGACCAGCGGGCCGTCCAGTTCCGCCGCTGCGGCGGCCACCCTGGCCTCCGCAGGCGTGTAAGGCTCGACCTCGTCGCGCCCCAGGAAGGGCCTGACCTTCCACCCCTGCGTGCCGTCGTAGACCTGCAGGGCCGTCTGCTCCTGGAAGCGAAGCTCGAAGCGACTCTTGTGCGGCCGCTTCATCGTCGCCACGAATGGCAGCTTCACCTCCTTCTTGCCCCCAACGTCGATCTGGCCCGACATGGTCAGGCTGTTCACCGCGCGCCAGGCCTGGAGCCCGCCACGGGCCGCCACGTTCCTGTCGGCGATCTGGGCCGCCGTCATCCGGCCCGCGGGCGCGCTTTCCGTCGCCGCGCCGGCCGAGGCCGCCAGGGAAACCAGGCCCAATGCCAGGAAGAAAAACCGGTTCATGAGTACACCCCCCTCGATCCATGCCCCAGGATCCCGCTCACGCGCGATCACTCGACCACCAGGCCGTCGATATGAAAGGAACCGATCATCACGTTGACGCGGTCCCCGGCTTTGATCAAATTACCCTTGTTGGAAAACACCATCCAGTATTCCTGCCCGACTTCCAGCGGCCCGGACTGCCGGAGCTGGCCGATCTTGTCCATGACCGGAATCTGGAGCAAGGCCCGGCTCCTTTGCCCGAACAGGTAAGGCGTCGCGCTCTTGTCTGCCAGCACCTTGGCGATAACCGGATCGGTAACGCGATAGCTGAAGCGGATCAGGTTGCCGGACGCGGTCCTGCGTACATGCAGGTTGTCGACCCCGCCGTAGAGATCGTAGTAGGCCATCGCGTGCTTCGGCACCTTTACCGGGGAATAGGGCGAGGCCCTGGCGGGTGCCGCCACCGTGCGTGCCGGTACCGCCGGCCGGGCTTCCTCGGGAAAGGCCGACTCGGCGAAGGCACTGCTTACCTGGATGCTGCTCACAAGCAGCATCGCGATCGCCGTTACTCGACTGGCATGGCTGGACATGTTCGTACGTCACCCTGGCGGCCATCTGGTCCTGGTTCTTCGGCACGGGAGGCGGCACAAGCCGCACCCCCTCTCCCCTTGCTTCCAGCTCCCCTCCCCTTTAGCGTGTCGCCACTCCGCTCAAGGCCGACGTCTGCGTGCCGGCGCCATCGGTGATGCTGAGCGTGCCGTTCTGAGTGGAGTTAGCGGCATCCTGGCCAGGAGGCCTGAATTGCACGGCGATTGCACAGGTCCCGTTCGGCGCCAGGCTGGTGATCCTGTTCGCCGCGATCGGGTTTACCGTGCCGCACGTCGTCTGCTGTGGAACGATGATGAAGTTCGTAGCATCCACCGTGATCACCGGATTCGCAATGTGGGTCAACGGTACTCCGCCCGTGTTCTTCAGCGTGAACACATCGATCGCCCCGGACCCGCCGCGCGCCACGCTACCGAAGCTCTGCGTGGACGGTGTCAGGGCCGCGCCGGACGCGGTCCCGGCCACGAACTCGACCGCGCCGATATCGTACTTGCCGCCTTGCGGCCGGGTGGTACCGAAGAAGTCCTGCTTCGGAGCACCCGCGTCGGTGGCCGTATTGATTGCCGGCGAACCCGACGTGATGGCGTAGTTCCCCAGCGGTACGCTATAGCCCGGGCTGCCTGACGAGATGCTTGCATTGAACAGGGAAAGCGGCCCATAGGACATGTTGATCCACTGGTTGCCTTCATCGGGCGTCGCCGTCGGCATCAGGCCGAAGAGCGGGTTGGGCAGCACGGTATCCGCGATACCCGGAGGCACGGCGAACCCTACCCCGCCACCTTCGGGCGGCACCCGCGAGCCATTGCAGTACTGGCTGTAGACCGCCGGGTTGGAACCCAGGTTGTTCGCTCCCTGGTAGTCCGCGGCGTCGGTCAGGATCGAGAACTGCGGGTTGAGCGTCAAGCCCGACTCGTGTTTGCTCGGTCCCGAGTCGCCAAAGGCGCCGATGTCCCAGTAGACGGCCTTGGGATCGCAGTAGCCCGTCGTCTTCCCTGCCTGGTTCAGCGTCGGGTTCAGCGTCACCGTGTTCTGCAGGCCGGGGATCGATGCGTTGGGGCCGCCCACGGTGATGTAGAACGAACGGTTCTGCCAGAAGAGATTGTTGGCCAGCACCGGGTTCGAGAACGTCGTGCATATGTGGGTCGCTCCCGGGTCCGTCCCTGCCGGGCAAGTCACCGTGGCGCTGCTGAACGCTGCGATGAAGTTGGGCGTGTGACGCGCCGTCTCCAGGCCAGCCGGCTGGTAGGCCGACGTCGTGATCGGATCGCAGGTCGTCTCCGCACCCACCGTGGTGCAGTGCGTCGGTGGAGGTACATTGGCCTGAGCGGCTGCCGGCGTGTTGAAGAGCACGCCTGCCGACGCCGTCGCATCGTTGGAAACGATGGTGTTGTTGATGAAGTTGACGCCCACCGCATCCTGGATCGACACGCCGCCCCCTGCCCAGCCCGCGACGTTATTCGCGATGATGTTGTTGGTGACGGAAACCTGGTACCACTTCGACGAGTCCTTTGGACTGCGCTGCACATCGGTGCCGTTGATGTTCTGCAACCGCAGCCCACCGCCCTTGCCGCTTTCCGCCGTGTTGCCGACCAGGAGATTGCCGTCGATCGTCAGGCCCGGGCCCACGCCGTCGGACAGCTGCGGCGCGCAATCGACGTCGGTGGTCTGGTTCTCGCAGAAGGTGCCATCCGGCGGTACACCCTGGGCGATGATGCCGCCCCCGTAGGTAGGCAACGTCGGGTTGTTGCTTTGGTTGAACAGCACCACGTTGTGCGAGAGGTCGCCGTTGTAG
Source organism: Cupriavidus basilensis (assembly GCF_029335485.1). Classification (GTDB taxonomy): domain Bacteria; phylum Pseudomonadota; class Gammaproteobacteria; order Burkholderiales; family Burkholderiaceae; genus Cupriavidus; species Cupriavidus basilensis_E. The sequence continues at coordinate 38,067 of NZ_JARJLM010000688.1, read as the reverse complement.
CTGAACCCGAAGTGGGCAATGCCGCCACCATCGCCGCTGCTCATGTTGCCGCACACCCAGTTGTAGTTGAAGTGGTAGTTGTCGGCCCCGGAACAGAAGGTCACCCCCCCAGCGGACGACGGCGTGGTCGAGTTGATTTCGTCGCCATAGGAAGCGTTGGAGGTGACCGCGTTGTGATGCACGTTCACGTTCATGTTGTAGCCGAACGGAACCTGCGTCACGCCGTCCGCACCGATGGTCCCGTCGGGAACCTCCACCTGGCCAATCGTGATACCGCCCGTCAGCGTACCTGCATTGCCGAAGACGCGGTTGTTGGCGATCTCCATATTGTGGTTCCAGCCGTGCAGGAATATCCCGCCACCGCCTTGCGAGCTATTGGTGAAGGTGATGCCATCGATGCGCGACGGGTTGCACAGGAAATTGCTGGGATACGCAGCGCAATCCGCGGCGCTTGCCGTCAACGGCGTGCAGATGCCGTTTGCGAGGCAGTTGGCGTCCGGCTGTCCGTTGACATCCTGCACGCCCTTCGCCAGCACCGTAATGGCCGCCCCTTCGTACGCACCCATCAGCGTGGGCTCTATCAGAAGCTCGCCCAGGTTGCCGTTGAGCGTGTTGTCCCAACCGACGGTGGGCTCGAACGGTATCGGGTCGATCTGCCGCTGCATGGACGACGGGCAGCTGTAGGTATTGGACGGATCGAAGGCGTTGGTCGGCGAAATCGCACCGCCATTGCGAGACACACCGAACAGGCAGCTGACCTGGGCACGCCAGGGATCCATCTTGCCCGAGGGGTGGGTATTCGCATTGACCGTCACCGAGGCAGCGCCAACGCCCTGCAGCCGGACCGGCTTCCACATCAGCAGCATCTCCTTGTAGACGCCCGGGCCCACGATGATCAGGTCGCCTGGGCTGGCCTTGTCGATCGCCTTCTGGATGGCGTCGCTCGTGGCGTTCTCGCCGGCGACATAGGTAGGCGGCTTGCCGCCAATGGTAACGGTGACGGTGTCCACCGACTTCTTGCCGTTGCCGGCCGTGATCACCAGTTCGCCATGGTCCGACGGCAGGGTGGGCACGGTGACCGTGATCGACTGGTCGGTCCACGCCGTGATCTGCGCAGGCACGCCACCGATGGTCACGCTCGACGCCACCGCGCAGGCGCCGCCGGCGCTGGTGCACTGGCTTCCGAAGCCGTAATGGCGCGTGATGAACTTCTGGTTGAATGGCGCCTTGCTCGCCCCCGGTCCACTGTAGGCGTGATTGATCACCTGCTGATCGCCCAGGGCGGTGATGGTCAGGCTGCTGCCCGCGGCACCAACCCAGGGGCCGGCACCGCCGTTGCTGGCGTCGCCAACCACCGTCGAGATCCCCGGCGTGGCATCCGGGTACGCGCAGTCGGGCTGGTTATAGCCATCCGCGAAAGCCTGCACGGGCACCACCGGCGTGTCCATGTACTGCGTCTGTCCCGGCATGAATGGGATCTCGTAGCAGAACTGGCTGTACGCGGGGTTGTACAGGGGATCCTTGATGGTCTGGCCTGGATGCGCGGGATCCGGCATATCCGGGTCGTTCATGCACGCGACCATCATGGTGGGCGCGTAGCCGGTCGGATTGGGCGGATTGACCTGCCAGGTCGAATAATTCAAGCCATTGAAGATGCCCCACTGATCGGCATATACGCGGGCAACTTCATTGCCGGAGAAGTCCTTCATGGACACCGGCACGTTGGGCACGGCGAACTTCTCGCCGAATTGCGGCGAATACGGGTCGAACTCCGAAGAGAAGTCGTCCAGCATGAAGCCGGTGTAGTGCGCCGAGACATGCGTCGAGCTGAAGATCCAGAACTTCGCCAGCACGGTCATCTGATCCGTGAGGACGACTTCCTTGCGGTCGCACAGGTGGCGCGACGCCCCCGCGAACGGTGCCACCTCCTGTGAGCCCGGGAACAGGCTGATATAGTCCGGCACGATGCGCAGGGCACCCACGCAAGGCCAGAAGCTTTCGACGCTCCCGGTGTCGCCCTCGTGCCTGGGAGAAGACCCCAGATCCGAAGTCGGGTTCTGCGCATTGTTCGGGTTGTACGCGGCATTCACCGCCGCCTGGTCGGGCAGGATGAAGATATTGCCAATGCTAGCGAACTGCTGCGTCACCGGCGCGATGTAGTTGTCGCCAATCAGGATGTTCTTGTCTTCCTCCTTCACCAGTTCGTAGCCCGGAGGCACGATCACCTCCACCACGTACTTCCCGGGCGGCAGCATGGGGACGCCTCCCGGCGTTCCGCCAGGAGTCACCGGGCTGCGCGTGCAGATCTTGCAGTTGGTGCCGGTCGGCATGCCGGTTCTCGGGTTGCGGGCGGTCACGCTGGGGAATTGATACATCCCGTCATACGGCGCCGGCTGCAATTGATTGAACATATGCATGCCGTCATAGCACTTGAACTGCGAGTTTGACGGCAAGGCACGATGGTGCGGATCAAGCCACTGGGTGGTGTTCTTCAGTGTGAAGAAGTAGGGATCCGTGGTTTCCTGTCCCGGACAGTTCATATTGGGCACGCCGTCCGCGCGGAAGCCCTGCGCCCAGTCATCCCAGCTACTGGTCGTGGTGGTGTCCGCGAGGGTCAGGCTCGGCGTTCCATCCGCAGCGGTGCCCTCCTGATACAGGTTGACGGTGACGTTCGGCACATTGGGGGTCCACTTCGTGTGGATCAGCAGCATGGGATCGTCGAACGGGCGTGTCGAGGCGTAGATCACTTCACCCCGGATGCCGCCGTTCTCGTTCGTGGCGAACGGCGTCTTGCCGAATTCGATGAACGAGCTCTGGCCGGAGAAGCCTTGCCAGCCGAGCGTGGTCACCGACGGCGGATCGATCCGGCCGGTCGATGGATTGGACGTACTGCTGCCCGGGCCGTTCAGGATCGAATAGCCACTGCAGTCCGCGTTGTCGCAGTACACCGCGCCGGGTACCCGAAGGTGGGACGGGAGATGCGCAGTCGCGGATTCCGTTGTGTTGGCAAAGTGCTTGGCGATGGTCGAACTGCCTCCGCCAGGCGTGCCATCCGGCGGTCCTCCTGCGTCATAGACCACATGTACGCCAGTCTGCTTGAAACGGGTGGTATCGGCCTCGACCACATACCAGTTGAACAACGGGAATACCTCGTTGAAGGGAGCATAGCCGTTGAGGTCGGTGTTATTGAAGTTGGAATAGCTGCCATCGCGGAAGCGTATATTGGTCGGGACCAGCGTCAGGCCGGGCTCGCTGGATTGCGAGACACCATCGCCATTCTGATCCAGGAAGGTACGCGTGTAGAGATTCGTGTGCCATTGCAGGACCGCAAGATCGCCGACATTGACACTCCTTGCATTGGGTCCCAACTGCACTGCCGTGGCAAGGCCGTCGACGATCTGGTCGTTCCACTGGTCGAATACCGTGATTCTGAAGGTGCCGTCGGGCAGACCGGAAAAGCTGAACTCGCCCTTGTCGTTGCATTTGGTGAATGCAATATCCTCACCGTCCGGGTCGCCCATGCTGACGAAGCACTGCGTGAACGCCAGGGAATCGCGCGAACCGCTGCCGTGGAGATGCTGGTTGGGCGGGCGGCTGTAGTGCAGGTTGGTGATTCTGCCGTTGACCGAATTGGCGCAAGACGCTCCGGGAATGTCGCACAACCCGGATTTCGCGGCATTGGTCCGGCGATCGTTGATGATTTTCGCGTTGGCAAAGCCGACGGCGACGTGGAAGCCGGCTGGCCCGAACTCCTGGAAGTACGCCGGCCCGCCTATCTTGACGAACGCGTCATGGGCCTTCTGGCCGTCGAGCGTATTGGTCTGCAGCCACTCTTCTCCCCTGCCGATGCGGTCGGCGGCCGGTGTGGCCACCACCCCGTACCTGCCGGGCATCAGGTTGGCGATGATGGCCTGGCCGACCAGCGGCGAGGGCGTCTTGCCGTCGGATTCATATTTCGGGCAGGTCGGAACCATGCCCACCAGTCCGTCGTTCGTCGTGGTCGAGATCGGGCACGCATTCAGGTGCGTGACGGGATCGATCATCCCCTGCAGGGCATTGGACAGCGGCATGTTGAACATGTCGTAGGTCATCTGCCCGGTCGGGTCACCCGTGCCGCCAGCGTCGTCCCAGAGCTTGATCTCAAAGCCACCCAGTCCCGGTTCGCGGGCCGTCCCGAAGGTGTCCGTGCCACCGCTGACGTCGACTTCACCGTTGAGCGGCGCATCGTCCTCGAACACGAACACCGAGACCTTCGCCGTGGGCACTGGTGTCTGTGGCAGCAGCACGTTGACCGTCTTCTGCGCGGGCGCGATCGGTGCACCGCCCATGGTGTGGCCGCAGGCTCCCGATCCCGGGGCGAAATCCGCCCCGCCCGGGCCCGACGGGCAATCCAGCGCGATGCTGAACGGCCGCTTGGCCCCATTCGGCTTGCTCGGGTCGACCGGCTTGGGCGCACCCGCTCCCGCAGCGAATGTATTGCCGGCATCTCCCGGCAGGATCGAGATGTAGTAGTGCTTGGTGGGGTCGAGTACGACCTGGCTCGGATCGACGGGCGCCTGTTGCACGGCGTCCGTGCGGCAAACGCCGTTGCCGATGTCGCATACGGCAGGCATGTGCGAATTGCTCGACGGGTCGAACACGGTCTGCCCACCTTCGCAAGCCGCGCGGCCGACACAGCCCGAGGCAACTACCGGCATATAGCTGACATGGAAACTGGTGCCCAGGCTGGGAACCGGCAGCGGTGGGCAGTTGGCCGGCCGCTTGGCCGAATTCACCTGGCAGGCGGGATCGATCTGGAAGGTGCGGTCTTCCTCGATAATCCAGCGATAGTCGGTGAGCTTGACCGGCGTCATCCCGGGCTGTGTGCTCGGTGCGTCAAGTACGTTGACAGTCAGGCCACTGCCGCCGTTGAAGGTCACGGTTGCCGTCGCGCTATTGCTCGGCGTCTTCTGCGAATTGACCGCCCGGTACTGGAAGCTCACGCTGACGCTTGCGCCCGCGGCCGGCGGTGTTGAGGGTACCGCCGTGAACGAGCCGTCCGCGTTCAGCGTAACCGTGCCATTCTTCACGGTACCGGCGACAATGGAGGCCGACAAAGGTAGTCCCGATGGATCCTTGTCATTCGCGAGCACACCGGGCGGCGCGATCCGCAACTGCGATGCCACATTGCTGGTGAAGCTGTCGGCCATGGCCATGGGCGCCCCGCCCAGGCAACTGCCGGTACAGGCGGCCAAGGTCACCGTCGCCTTGATCGCGGGATTGCCGTTCGCCTGATACGTGAAGCTGTCGGACGTCGTATTGGCATTCGGCGCATAGGTGAATGTACCGTCCGCGTTCAGGGTGACCGTGCCCCTCGTGGGCGCGGTCAGGATCTGGACGCCGTAGACGCCGACGTCGTTGGCAATCACGCCCTTGGCGGGGTCCGATATGGTCAGGCTGCTCCCCGGAACCAGGAAGTAGGAATCGGGGTTGGCCTTCGCCGTCACGCCACTGGCGGGAAGGGTTGCGCCGCTGGCACCGATGTAGGCCAGCATGCCGCCATCGCGCTGATTGTTGGTGGACAGGCTCAACTGGCGGTCGAACACCGCCAGCGCCGCGGGCGTGGTCGCCGGAGCGACAGGCATGGGCGCGTTGACCAGCACATCGTAGGTCTTGCCCGCGGCCAGGAATACCTCATTCTGGATCCGGGGCTTCCCGGGGAGCGGGTTGCCGTCCTCTGCGACCAGCGAAAACCCGGAGGTCACCTGTGGCTTGCCCGAGCTGCTATCCGTGGTCAGCCCCCCAACGATGGAGGGGACATGCATGCGCAGCCCGGCGTTCACGAATCGCACCAGGACATTGCCGGTGGCGGAGGCAGGGCTGGTTGCGAACAACGAACCCGTGGCCTTGGTCCTGTCAAAGGCGACGCCGTTGATCAGGTAATAGCGCGGATCGTAGTTGACCGCCGGCGGATAGCATGCGGCCGCGCCGTCGCTGCAAATGACGCCTTTCGTTGACAAGGCCGCCACCAGTTGGGCGTCGGTGCCGGCGCCGCCGGTTCTCGTTGCCGCCGCGGCAGGAACCGAGTAGTAACCTGTACCGCCGCTGTCCACCGCGACGGCGGTGATTGCGCCGCTACCGTCGACGCTTGCGACATGGCCAGTCGCGGCAACCGAGGCGCCGCCGCCGGAGAACGTGACAGGGTCGTTGACCTGATAGCCTGAGCCACCGAGCGGATTCCCGGCGGAGTCGAGCGCCACGGATACGACGCTGACTGTGTCCCTGAGGACGCGGGCGGAAGTCTCGCTGAACTTCGCTGTCGATACGGCCTGCGCCACGCCGGCGTTCTGCGCGGCGTCGATTTCACTGAGAAGCAGGGGCACCTCTGCGTTGTAGGTCACGCCCGGATAGGCAGTGCCCAGTGCGGGCGCCACGGGAGCGGTGGTGACCACCAGCACGCCATACAGGCCCATCGGCCCCTGGATCGAGGGGTGGGTGCCCGATTCGATCAGGTAGGTGCCCGGCTTGAGGTTGTTCCAGGTCAGCACCGTCGCGCTGCCGCTCCCGGTCGTCGGCACCTCGGTGGCAAACGACTGGACACGAGGCCCCTGAGCGGGCGGATTGAACGTGGCGCCGTTGGTGGTCCCCGCGACCGGCCAGGTGACACTCTGGATGGCGTGGGTCGGGCTGGCCACGGTTGTCCGTGTGGTGCCAAGGCCGCCGCCCAACTGACCCACGATCACCAGTGACGTGGGTATGCCGGTGGCCGCACCCGGGGGAATCGGCAGATTGTTCTTCAGGTTGATCGTCAGGTTGCCCGGCGGGACGGTGATCACGATTGGCGACCAGCTCATCCCGGCGTTCGGATTCAATCCCGCGCAGGTGGCCGGCGCTGCGGCGCCGGTGCAGGTGTAGCCCCACATCGGGACAGACTGCCCGTCGGGGAGCGTGGTGGTGGTGGCATTCGCAGTCAGGTTGACGCTCTGCGCGAACGACGCGCAGCTCGCCATGGCGAGAATGGATGCCGCGAAACCTGTCTTGACCAAGTCGAAGAGGCTCGCCTTGAACTGGTTGGATCTCATCGCGTTTCCCCTGACCGCTAATTGGCTTCGTTGATATTGAAGGCTTGCGGATCGACCAACATCATCATCATCATCCCGCCCGGGAAGATATTGTTCGTGGTGATCTCCCGCTCATTGTGGGAGTGCCACATGAACGCAAAGCCTGCTTCCGTGGTTGGCGGGTTCGCGACCGTGCCGGAGGGCGGAATCGTGCCTGTGGGGCCCACGGCGCGCACGGTTGCATCCGGTCCGAGATAAGGACTGCCGCCGTACCAGACACCTTTGGTCAGGATGTTCGCGTCGGGCAGCGTGACAGGACCGCCGCTGGCGACCTGGCCGAACGGATGGGCCTCGAGGCCTTTGTTATGGTCCTGGCACCACTCGTAGTAATTCGGTGCCGCCGGGTCGGCCGTGTAGTACCCGTTGGCGTCGGGCGTGCAGACTACCGGCTTGCCCAGATAGGCGGGAAACGCCGGGTCGGTGTAGACGCCGCCTTCAACATGGCCGTACACGTCCCAGTTCAGGCCTCGCCCTGTCCAGTAGAAGATGCCATCCATCGCCACGCCGGGCGTCGTCGTCGTGGTAAACAGCAGTGGTCCGGCAGGCGAGGCATTGTCCGTCTGGCTCAGCAGCAGGTTTCCGTCCCGCGCCAGTATGCGCACATGGTTGCCGTGCTCGTGGAACGGATGCTGCCAGCGGCCGTTGCCGATGATCCGCAGCAGCACGAGCTCGCCGGGATGCATGTGCGGATTGCCGTTGTACGGCTGGTGCGGATATTGCGCCGCGTAGTTCGGGTCCATGTCGTCGGGCATGGACCGGCCATTGATCATGAAATAGGCCGGATGGTAAGGCTCGGTCTCGACCGTCATGCAGCCGTTGGGCCGCGTGCAGGCCTTCCCGGCCGGCGTGCCCACCTGCTGCTCCGCCTGCGTATGGATGCGCGGATCCATCTCCGAGAACTGGAACAGGTACTCCCGGTCGTAGCACGCGGCGCTGTTGCTGTAGGCTGCCGCGGCATTGCGGAAGTCGGTCTGCCCGTCCGGCAGCGTGCTGCCGACAGCCCGGCAGCCAGCGGGAATGCCTTTGGGCAGAACGATGATCGCCCCGTACAAGCCCATCTCGATCTGCAGATCGCTCTGCGTGCCGCTGTAGTAGCCATGGGTCCCCTCCGTCGCCGCGACGAAGGTATAGGTAACCGAGGCGCCGTGTGCGGCTTCTCTTGTGAGCAGACCCGGCACGCCGTTCGACGTGGTGACCTGGAATCCCGGGAAGAGAATCGAGGTGTTGCCCGCGGCCGCCGGCAGGTTGTTCCTGAGCGTCACCGTCACCGTGTCACCCTGATGGACGATCAAGGTCGGCCCCGGTATCTGCATGCTCGGACAGTTCGCACCGGGAATCACCGCTGGCGACGGCGAAAACCCGGACGGCGCAGCGCCGCCGGCACGGCAACCGTATCCCCACGAGTAGACGCTCGACCCGTCCGGCTGGCTGATACGGGCCGCCTCGGCAGACAGATCGAAACTGGTCCCCGTGATGCCCGGCGACGCGGCTTGCACCGGCATGCAGAGCAACGCGGCGAGCATGGCGGAGGCGAGCCGCGCGAGATTCGCGATCCACGTGTAGCGTGTAGTGTGGCCCACGGCGCTTCTCCTATTTGCACAGCTTGGTAATCGGGTCGAACGCACCGCAGATGTGAACCTCGGTCATCAAGCCACCGAAGTTCTCGGCGTCATTCGACAGGTGGTCCAGATTGGGCGTGTACAGGTAATACGTCGATCCCGCCGGGTAGCGGAAATTTCCGCTTGCGTCCAGGGCGCTTGCGTCCAGGATCACGTCGATTGACTCACCGCCGCCCAGCGTGATGGAGTTCGTGTAGTAAGTCAGGTCGTTGCCCGACATGTCGCGCAGCAAGCGCGCGTTGATGCCGATCACGTGCATCGGGATGCCGAGCGAGGCCAGCGTCTGGAACTCGGTGACATCGAGATCCGAAATCCGCAGCAATGCCTTGCCGCCAAGCGGGATGTTGATCAGCGTCGGCAGCGGTTGAGAGAAGTGCGCCGAGCCATCCGACACCTGCGTGCTCATGGGTCCCGGCGTCACCGTGTCCGGATAGCTTCGCCCGTTCAGCAGGAAGTACTTGTCCTTCATGTCGGTGAACGGCTCCGGGTTGAAGGTCATGCCGACAAAGTGGAAGTTCGGATCGAACCCATGGATCTGGATCGGATACTCGACATCGTATGCAGTCGAACCATCGCCATCGTTGTAGGCGTAGAGCGTCGGCGAGCCACTCTTGTTGAGCTGGTGGGTGGCGCCGTTGTCCACGCGCGGCAGTGGCGTCGAGCACAGGATGTCGGTACCGCACCTGGTGCGCAGATCGTTCTGCTGGGCCTGCAACCCGGCGTACAGGGACGCGCCGGTGGGAACGCGGTTCTGGCGCGGCCGCACGTAGATCTGGCCCACCATGCCCATCTGCAGGTGCTCCGGCGGGGTGATGTGGCAGTGCCAGAAGTAGGTTCCGGCATCCGGCGCCAGGTAGTAGTAGGTGAAGCTGCCGCCGATATTGATGGCAACCGAGGCATCGGGCACCCCGTCGTAGAACGAGGAGGCGTTCGGGTAGCCATGGAAATGCACCGTGTGCTTCTCGAACAGGTCGGGCCGCATGATCATGCCGACATTGGTCAGGGTGAGGAAGAACTCGTCGTCCTCGTCGATGGCCATGGTCGGCGCCGGTATATTGCCGTTCATCACGCCGACATCCATGATGGGCCGCGGATCGACGTGGCCGGTGATCGCCCCGCCGGCATCCGGATCGGGGACCAGGCCAACCGCCCCATTGAAGGTGCTGACATCATGTACCCCATCGTGGATCGGATAGGGCCAGAGCGTATTGAACACCGATGACGGCTCCGTGCCGGGCAGGCCTTGCTTGATGTCCGCGAGGCCGGACAAGGGGCCGAAGGAGAACATGTAGGTCTGCGTCCCGTCGCCCATCGTCGAGTAGCCGTCGCCGCCCGAGATCTGCTGGCACTTGATCCCGTCGCTGACCACCCCGGCGGACGACTTTGGGTGCAGCACCGTGTTGTCCGGGCATTGGACCCGGAACGACTGCGCGAGCGCCGGTAATGCAAAGAGAAGCAATAACAGCGCCGAAAAGCCGCCTCGATATACGCGAGCACTGAACATACCGCCTCCTTCCTGCGGATCGGCCTGCGCGATCCCCATGGGACATCAATTCCTACGCCTGCGGCAACCACGTCCGTCGCTGCCGTCCATCCCTGCTCGACACCATCGCGCCATCGGCGCGGCGGGAACCGGATACCTGCATCTCGTCTTCCGTGGCTCCCTCTCCTTCCTTGTATTGTGGGGAACGCCGGCGATGGTTTGCATGGGTCAACACCCTACTGATGCGGTAGGGCATTCCATCGACGGATATCGCACCGGCGAACTCATTTCGCCCACCCATTGGTACTGAACGCAGACGCGTTGTTCGCGCCTGCGCGCCGGGCCGCCGCGTCGGCCCGCGGGCCCGCGCCTTGCGTGCCCGGGAGATCGATACCCGTGCGGATTCGGCGACCCGGCGGCAGATAATAGAATTGCCACTCGCCGTAGGTTTTCGCATTGGCGAAATCCGCATAGCGCCGGGGGAAATTCGCGTGCTTGATCGTCTGCGCGGCGGAGCTGCTCTGGACACCGTAAATGCGGTCGCCGTCGTGCAGGAACAGCCAGTCGTTCTTCCCGGTGATCGGATCCGGGTAGGCGCGCCGCAGATGGTGTAGCGGCACCGGGAAGCGCTTGTCTTCCAGCAGATCGTCAACGGATGCGGGCAACGTCCTGCCGGCCTGGTAGTAGCGCTGTATCGCCAGCCTGTATTGGTTGCCGACGAACAGCAGTTCTTCCTCTTGCAGCCGCTTTCGTTGTAGCGCCCAGACATCGAGCGCGCCCATCAGGGCCACTGAAACAAGGATCAGGGCGATCAGCAGGGCAAGCAGCACCAGACCGCGGGCGCCCCTGCCCTGGCGGCGCCAGCCCGCACGCATGCTGCGGGTGCCATTCATTTTCCCTGCACCACGGCAACGGCGGGAGCCGCCGCGGCTTCGCTCGCCGGCGCCACGTCATAGACGCCGGCCTTGTCGGCGTCCGGCGACGCAATGACGGTCCAATCGGTTCCGCCGCTGACCGGGTCCTCAGGCACGCTGCGCAGATAATGCTTCTGAACCAGCTCGTCGAGGTTCTCCGGATACTGCCCGTTGTCTCCGAAAAATTTGTCGATGGCATCCCGCATCACGGCGATGTTCTGCCGCTGCACCTGCGCCTTGCCGCGGTCGATGCTGCGAAGGTAGCGCGGTAGCGCGATCGTCAGCAGCAATCCGATGATCGCCATCACGACCACCAGTTCGATCAAGGTGAATCCATGCAGCCGATGGCCGCGAGCGGGCTTCATTGCGTTTCACCATTCTTTATAGGGAATGCCGTTGAGACCGGTGCGGTCGGCTCTGGACGACACGTCGAACACGTCATTGCCACCCTGCGGACTGCTCTCCGTGCTGCCATAGGCGCGCAGATTCCAGGTTTCCTCCGCCGGCGTGGCGGCGTCGCCGTTGAAGAACGGATCGCGCGGCACGCTGCGCAGGAACATCAGCAGGCCTGCCTTCGGATCCTTGGCATCCTTGACACCGGTCACCAGCACCGTCAGCGTGGGCGGATAGCCCGATGCGCCTACTTCCCTTTCGATCGATCCGAAATCGCTGGCGTCCTTGTAGGCATCCAGCGCGCCACGGATCTGCCGCAACGCCACCCTCAGTTCCTGCTCCTTCTCCCGCTGCACCATCAGCTCCGAGAATGGCACGATCGCCAGCGCGACAATGCCGACAAGCGCCAGTGTCACCACCAGCTCTATCAAGGTGAATCCGCGGCCAGCTGCGTTCCAGCGGCCGCGGCATCGCGCTGTGTGGGTCGGGGGCCTCATGGGTCAATGCGTTCCAGCAGGGATGGGATAGAGCGGGTTCTCGCTCGCCATATCGTTTGGCGGCATCCGCAGGATTGGCGCGGGCAAGGGCGCCGGCGCCGCGGCGGGGCCGGGCACTGGGGTCACGACCGCCGTGGCGGGCGCATCCGGCACGGCAGCGTTCCCATCCGCCGGCACAGCGGCGGCGGCTGCCGGAGCCGGTGGCGCGGCCTGGATGGCCGGGAACCGCGCCGCGAACGGGTCGGGCGGCGGCGTCGTCCGCGGCGCCGCGGGTGCCTGGCCCAGCGAGCCTCTCGGCGGTGCTGCAAAGGGTACGGGCGGCGCCGTGCTCCCTGCTGCCGCGGCCTTGGCATCGCCCCCAACCGCCGCGCCATCGACACTCGCCGGCGTGGCCGGTGCCACGGGTACAACCGGTGTCAAGGGTACAACCGGTGTCGCGGTACCGCCCCCCACCCTTCCTGGCTTGACAGGCGCGACGGGAGCGGCAACGGGCAGCGCTGCGCTGGTGGGATCGAGGCGCAACTGTTCGGTGCGCACATTGGCGTCCGTTCCCGACCAGACTTCACGCGTGTCCGCATCCGCAACACGCTGCGGGCGGATGATATGCGGCGTGATCTGCAGCACGATTTCCGTCTTGACATGATCGCCGTTATGATCCGAGAACAAGCGCCCGAGCACCGGCAGCTGGCCCAGGCCAGGCACCTTGTCCGCGGTGGTGCGGTCGGCATCCGAGATCAGGCCGCCCAGAACCTGCGTCTCGCCGTCCCTCAGGCGCAGGCTGGTCGATGCGCTGCGCGTGCCGATCTGGTAGGCCAGAGAACTGAGGCCGGTCTGCGCGTTGCTGCTCGATATCGTCTTCGTGATGTTGCTGACCTCGAGATTGATCTTGATGCCGACATCGTCGTCGCGATAGACCTGCGGCTCCACCTCGAGCTTGATGCCGACGTCCAGGTACTGGATATTCTGCGCATAGGACGGGCCACTGGTGCTAGGGGTGCTCGAGCTCGAGATCACCGGTACCTTGTCGCCGATCAGGATCTTCGCCTTTTCCTTGTTGCGGGTGCGGATGCGCGGGCTGGCAAGCAGGTTCGCGTCGGTATCCGTCAGCTTGAAGTTGGCGGTGGCGGACAGCCCGCTGACCACCAGCTGGTTGATGGGCAGCGTGTGGAGCGCACCCCATGTCGACGCGGTGCTCGGCGTGGCCATGGTGAAGCTGTTGGGCCACGCGACCCCGAGGTCGGTCAGCCGCTCGTGGGAAACCTCGAGGACCTGAACCTCCAGCATGACCTCGGGCTCAGGAAGATCCTGCGCGGCGATCAGTTGCTCCGCCAGCCGTATCGTGTCCGGCGTACCGCGAATCGACAGGGTATTGGCATGTTCGTCGATCACGATTTCCTTGATCTTCAACAGGCTCTTGAGCAATGCCTGCACCTGCTTTGCGTCGATGTTCGACAACTGGAAGGTCCTGACCTTCAGCTCCTGGTACTCCAGTTGCTTGTTCGGCGTGGCCGGGTAGATGAAGAGCGTGTTCGCGTTCAAGACCTTCTTGTCGAGCTGGTTCTGCAGCAGGATCAGATTGACCGCGTCCTCGATGGCGGCATTGGTCACGAAAATCGTCGTCTTGAGGTCCGTCCGCACATCGCGATCGAAGATGACGTTCAAGCCAGACGTGCGCGACAGCGCCTCGAAGACCATCCGCACGTTGGCATCGCGGAACTGCAGCGTCACCGGCGTACGCATGATGGATGCGGCGGCGCTCTTCTCTTCCCGCTCGGCCCGCAGCTGCCGCCGCTTGTCTTCGATCAGCTGCATCATCTGCCGCGCCTGGACATTGGTCGGATTCTCCGCAAGCACGTCGCGAACTCGCTCCGCCGCGCTGTCATACGAGCCGCGTTGAAACATCCGTTCGACCTCGGCCAGGATGACGAGGTCGCGCAGATCGATCTGGAGCGCGGCGCCCAGCTTCCGCCCCCGCTCGCTGCTTGGATCGATCCGGCTCGCTTCGTCGAGCTTCAGGATGGCTTCGTGAAACTGGAGCCCGGCCCGCAACCTTTCCACCTCGTCCAGGATTGCGTTCACCTGGCGGTCGCGCACGTGCACGTAGTTCAACTGCAGTTCGGCATTGGTAGGCTCGCGCGCGCTGGCTCTATGCAGCGCTTCCCGATCCACCGCACAGCCACCGAGCGCGATCGCTATCAGAACCGCGCCGAGTCCGCACGTGCGGCAGCCGGGAACCAGCGCGGATGGTGCCGCGCGACCTGACGCGGCGATCGACCTTTGGGGCGCGTTGCAGCGGTCTACTCTGCAGGCAATGCCCGATCTGCACGAGGAGTTCATTTACTTTCCTTCGCCCTGGGTGGACATGACCTGTTTCACATTCAGCGGCAGATAGGTAAAGGTCACACCTGTTGCCGTGATCGACTCGAGACGGTACTGGCCGTCAATCACATCGCCCAGCGAGACGATCAACAGACGCTCGCCGCTGCTCAGGAACACCTGCTCCTTGGCGGCATCCGCTCCCAGCGCGCCCACATAACCAAATGGCAGAGGCGGCGCCGTGGGTGCCGCGGGTGGAAGCGCCGGCGGGGGCGGCGCGGGTGGCGGAGGTGGTGGAAGCCAGGATGAAACGCTGAATGGATCGTTGGCCGTATCCGGCGACAGGGGGGCACGCAGCGACGCGAGCCGTTCTCGCGGCGCTATCGCGGCGACCGCATCCGCGGCGCTTTCGCTCGCCGCGACGGGCGCGCGCCGCGGCCCGCCCGCGCTCGCGGCCGGCGCGGCGGCCTGGGGAATGGCGGTCCCCGCCGGGATGCCGCGGCCATAGGCCGCCTTGATTGCCGAGACGACATCGGGAACGCGGTAGCCAGGCGCCAGGCCCCAGCAGATCAATGCCGCGATCGCCAGGCCAGCACCGGCGAAAAGCATCCTCCTGGCGAGAGCGCTGTTCATGGCCGGTCCGTCCGATAGATCAGGTCGAAGCGGATGCGGGCCTCGAGAACATTGCCGTCAACCGCCGGCCGTTCGACATGGATCTCCTGCAGCGCGGCGTTCGGCACGCTGTTGAGCACCGACGCCACAAAACGGCGAATCGTGCCGTACTGGTCTTTGACCGGGAACAGAACCTGATAGTGCGTGAAAGTCGCCCCGGGCTCCGTGACGGTCTGATACTGCGCCGAGCCAAGCGCCAGGTGGCTCTCCCGTGCCTGCGCGAAGATCACGGCAATGTCGTTACCGCTTTCCGCGAAGGTCGAGAACAAGGCCGGCAGCTTGCCCAGGGAATTCACTTCGGCCGCCCCCCGGCCGGCGTCGTCGGGATGCCGGGCTTTCGCGGCGCGTGCCTGCCGCGCGCTGTCCTGCAAACCTCGCGTCTGCGAGTCTACGGTGGGGATCGCGCTCCATGTCATCGCGGCGGCGGCCAAGGCCATTGCCCCGAGCAGGCCTGGCACGCCGAATGCGCGCCGCATCTCGAAACGCAGCGTCAGCAGGAAGTCGGGGAGCCGGCGGGCATTCATGGCTTTCTCCACACCGCTATGATCTGGAAACGCACGGGCGTCCCGGGGACGTTGGTCTCGACCAGGTGGCCGCTCAGCACCGCCTCGTGCAGGAGCACGCTGCCTTGCAGGTACTTCAGGTAGGCGATCATCCCGTCGGCGTCCTTGGCTTCGGCAGTGATGCGGATCTGGCTCTGCGCGGGACTCTGATCGATGCCGATCAGCGCGATGTCGTGGCCCGGATAATCTTCCACGATCGACAGAAGCCTCTGCCATGGCACGGTGAGCTCGCGCAGGATCGCCTCACCCTGCTTCTCCGCCAGTTTGGCGCCAGGCGTGGGAGCGGCCTTTTTAGGGGGCTTCCTGGAGATGTCTTCGCGCACCGCCATCTCAAACTGGTTTCGGGCATGATCGTTGTCCTGATACGCCCGCCACAGCGCCCTGGCGCCAAGCAGCAGCATTGCGCCCGCCACGATCAGCAAGACGACGCCGGCCGGCGCCACCGCTGACGGACGCCGGCTGAAATCGATCTTGAGCTGCGGCATCATAGTGCGAACTCCATCAAGCGCAGCGGAGCCGAAGCACCCGGCGCAACATCCCGCAAGCAACGCGCGGAGGCGAACCGCCCCTCGAACGCCGATGGATCGAGGCCGAGCCCCGCCAGATAGATCGTGCAGTCCTCCCGCCGCGCATTCGTACAGCGTTCGAATACCTGCTCGGCAATCGTCGCCAGCCGCAGCGCATCGCCGGCATCGTCGGCAAACAGGCGTTGCGCGCCATAGGCCACCCAGCGGTTCCGGTCCATCAGCACCGCATGCAGCGCCGTCTCCGCCACCACCACGAGCATCGATGCGCTGCCGCCGACGGCGCGCCGCGCGCGATTCATCATCTGCGGCAACCCGAGCTTCAGGCTCTGCACCTCCACGCGCGCCGCGTCGCTAACGTCGCGGATACCTTCGTGCAACGATCGCGACAGCGCGCTTGCGAACAGCGCGCGCCCGCCCCGTTGCATCGCGGCGCGGACCACGATGGCATCGGCATCCAGTCCGAACGTCTCCGCGAAGTAACTACGGGCGATATCCTCGACCTCCCGGGTGCGCATGGCGCGGAAGTCGCCCCGCAGGATCGCGTGATTGGCCCAGAAATCGTCCAGCACGATGCACGCGCGCCGCTTCGAATTCGCTGCGCGCCCCGAGACACCCGGTGCTTGCTCGAATGCCTGACGGAGCGCATCCAGCGCCCCCTGCTCGGAAAAGCACTGCGCCTGCGCCATCTCGATGCTGGCATGCTCGACAACCGGCGGCGGCGGCGCAGCCGAGACGGCAGCCCGCCCCCCAAGCCCGGCGCGCTGAGCCAGGCGACGCAGGTATTGCAGCCGCGAGGGGCGCACCCCGACCGCCACTGCGCACGTGCCGAGTCCGACGGCGAGGGCGTCATTCAACGATCGTGACACGATTGATCTCCTCGAGGGTCGTCTCGCCCTTCGCCATCAGGCGGACCGCGGCGGTGCGCAGGGTCTCCATCCCATAGCGGAATGCGGCGCTCTTGATGCGGCCGAGCGGCGCACGCTCGGACAGCAGTTCGCGCAGTTCATCGTTCATCCGCAGTGTTTCCGCGATTGCACGCCGGCCACGATATCCCGAGCCCCGGCAAGCTGCGCAGCCGAGACCCCGCCGGAAGCGAAATCCTGTTGCCGTGCCGGGATCGATCCCGGCGCGCGCCAGCGCGTCCGGGTCGCCCTCCTCTTCGACCGCGCACTCGACGCAGCATTGGCGCACCAGACGTTGCGCGACGACGCCATTCAGAGCCGATACAAAGCTATAAGGATCAACATCCATATTGGTGAAGCGGCCAATGACATCGAATACATTGTTCGCATGCACGGTGGTGAAGACCTGGTGCCCGGTGAGCGCAGCCTGTACCGCGATCTGCGCGGTCTCCGGATCGCGGATTTCACCGACCATGATCTTGTCGGGATCGTGCCGCAGGATCGAACGCAAGCCGCGGGCAAACGTCAGACCCTTCGCCTCGTTCACCGGGATCTGGAGGATGTCCCCCAACTGGTACTCGACCGGGTCCTCGATCGTCACGATCTTGTCGAGACCGTCGTTGATCTCGGTCAGGATGGCATAGAGGGTGGTGGTCTTGCCGCTGCCGGTGGGCCCCGTCACCAGCAGCATGCCGTACGGCATGGCAGCGACAGAGCGCATGAAGCGCATGTCGGCGTCCTGGAAGCCGAGCGCTTCGAGCGTCAGGCCACCCGCCGCCTGCGACAGCTGGTAACGATCCAGGATACGGAGCACGGCATCCTCGCCGAACAGGTTCGGCATGATCGACACCCGGAAGTCGATGTCCCGCCCCGCGTACTGTGCCTTGAAGCGCCCGTCCTGCGGAACCCGCCGCTCGGCGATGTCGAGTTCCGAGATGACCTTGACGCGCGATAGCACCTGGTCGGCAACGCCACGCCCCTCCGCCCGGCCGACCACCGCCAGCACGCCGTCCACGCGGCATTTGATCACCAGTCCGTTCGCCCGGCATTCCAGGTGAATATCGCTGGCTTTCATTTTCAGTGCGTCGTAGATCGTCGAGTTGAGCAGGCGCACCACTGCGCTGTCGTCGCTGCTGATGCCCTGCAGTGTCAGAGCCAGTGCCGATGGGTCGCTGGCGCGCTGTATCGGGTCATTGAAGGCAAGCGTGTCCAGCGCCCGCACATCCTTCTCACGCGCGGCCAGATAGGCAGTCAGGTCGCCGACGCTGGCCAGGGACCAGCCGTAGTGCATCGTTGGGCGGGCGCGCATGCGCTGATCGACGTAGCCGCGGGTGCGCGCGTCCAGCGGATCGGCGATCACGAACAGCAGGCCTGCGCCTTGCCGGAAGCACACGCACAGCCTGGTGGCCGCCTCGACAAAGGGCAGCACATCGAAGTCAGGCTCGAGCTGATGCAGTTCGCGGATAGCGATCGGGGGCATCCGAAACTCATCCGCCAATTGCGCAAGCACCGCGTCGGCCCCCGTCGACTGCTGCGCAAACAGCGCCTCCACGGCGCGGATGCCCGAGCCGTGGCGTTCGCCGAGCTCGCGCAGCGTGGCGCGGAACGGAACGCTCCCTTTTTCCTTGTCCGCGCCGGTCGGGTTCATGGCGTACCTGTACCTATTGGATGCTGGAGGCAATTTCAAATATCGGCAAATACATCAGTACGACAATGCCGCCGATGACGAAACCGATGAAGACCATCATCATCGGCTCGATCAATCGCGAGATCACATCGATCGCCCGCGACACTTTTGCCTCCTGGAATCCGGCAATCTTGTCGAGTACGGGACCGAGGCTGCCGGTCTTCTCGGCGACGGTCAGCAGGCGATAGGTGATTGCGCTCGCCAGTCCGCAATCCTGGAATGCGTCGGACATCTTTCCGCCATTGCGGATGGCGTTCATCGCCGTGGCGAGCGCCATACGATCGCCGCGGCCGATCAGGCCGCGGGCGAGATCGAGGGCCTGTACCACCGGAATGCCTCCGTCCACCAGCATCGCCGAGGTTCTGAAGAACTGCGACTGGCGATAGATGCGGAAATGCAGCCCGATGCCCGGCATCGCAAGGATGCGGTCGGCAATCCAGTCACGCACGTCTTGCCGGCGCATCACCACGATCGATCCCAGCACCAGCGCAGCGAACCCCGTTGCCAGGGACGACCCGTGCGTGTGCACCAGCCCGCCCCATGCCATCAGCCATCGCGACAGCAGCGGAAGCTCGCGGCCGCTGTTCTCGAGCAGGTTCGCGAAGCGCGGGACGACAAAACCCAGCAGGAACAGCACAACGGCCAGTCCGACCACCATCAGCACGCATGGATAGATTGCCGCCGAGACCACCCGGGAACGCAGTTCCCGCAGCGTGGCACTGTTGCGCGAGTAGCGCTTCAGGCTTTCGGCAAGACCGCCGGTTTGTTCGCTGGCCTTTACGCACGCAATCAGGACAGTCGGGAAGACGTTGTCGGCATGCGCCAGCGCGGAGGACAGCGAATGGCCTTCATCCAGTTGCCGGAGCAGCTGGCGATACACCTTCCCCGAGGCGTCGCGGCGCTCGTTTCCGCCTAGCGTGCGCAGGGCATCGATCACCCCGACACCCGCATCGAGCAAGGCGGCGAGCTCTCTTGCGAACAGCTCGACGTCGAACTTCGCCACCTGCAGTGTCAGCCAACGGGTGCGTCCGCGGCTGGCGCCGGCGGTCCGAATCGAGACGACACGTAGCCCACGCGAACGCGCCGTCGCGGCCGCACCGGCAGGCGAGTCGCTGTCGATGTGGATGGTCTGCACCTCGCCACAGGTATCGAAGACACGCATCAAGTACTTCACTTCGTTCTCCCTGCGTTCTCCCCGTGGGCCTTCCGGCACGCCGCCGCTTCACTGGCGGCACCGCGGCTCACCAGGACGTGACATCCGCGTTCTCGCCCTCGCCTCCGGCTTGTCCGTCTTTTCCGAAGGAGACCAGATCGTAGTCACCGTGCTCGCCCGGCGAGCGGTACTGATAGGGCCTGCCCCACGGATCCAGCGGCACGGCCTTTTCCAGGTAGGGCCCGCTCCAGCGCGGCTCGTTCTGCGGCTTGTTCACCAAGGCATCGAGGCGCTCTTCGGTGCTCGGGTAGGATCCGACGTCCAGGCGATACTGGTCCAGCGCCTTGCCCAGGGAGCTGATCTGCGCCTTGGCGATATTGGTGTTTGACTTGCCAAGCTGAGCGAAGTATTTTGGCGCGACGAGTCCTGCCAGCAAGCCGATGATGACCAGGACCACCAGCAGTTCCAGCAGCGTAAAGCCGCGAATCCGGCCTTCGTCCTCCCCTGCATGCGGATGGCGGCACTGCCTGGACGGGCATGCATGCTGGCACAGGCCGGTGCACCGGCCTGTGCACCTGTCAGGCGGAATCCGTTGCATATCGATGCGCATGGAAAACCCCTTGCTTTCGATCGGGCGCCTCGGCACAACCGCGGCCTTTTTCCCATTCTTGGCCAGCGAACGAAGGGAAAGTAGTGGGAATACCCGCCGAACGGCATGGGTAGAGACCCTCCACCTGCCCATGGCAAAACGCCGTATTGGCATTTGCCATCCGGGTACATACAATAAGACACACCCGAAGGGAAGTCCCCTTGGACAGCGTCTTTCCGTCTTTCCGTATTCCCGGATGTCGCCCTTGCGTGAGGAGGTGATGGCGCTTTCCGGCCGTCGTGGGCCGTGGCCGCAGCAGTATTTTAGGAGTTCCGATGGACGCAAGCACTCCCCCGGGCGGAGAGTATCTGAAGCTGCGTGACGTCACCGATGCCATGCGCAAGATGATGGCCGCGATCGATTCGAGCAACAGGGTCCTCCGCGCGATAACGGACGTTCGTGGCACCGCACTTGCGATCCTTGCGCCGGGTGGCCGGTTCCTGTCGGCAAACAGCAGCGCCGCGGCACTGTTCGGCTACTCGATTGCGGACCTGATCGGCAAATCACTTGTCGATATGGTTCGGGACAGCGACCAGACAAGAGTCAGCGAAGGATTCTCCGGCACCGCGTCGAGCGCGTTTCATTCTTTTGGCGCGGTCCTGCGCGGACGAGGAGGACGAGACACCGATATCCTGCTGCACAAGCAGCCGATTGCGGATAGCGAAGGCAAGTTCAGCGCATTCCTGGTGGTCTTCGAAGAGCCGGTCATTCTGCAGCAGGAGAGCCTCGAAGCACTGAGCCGGCCCCAATCGGAGTTTCGGCGTCTCTACGCGCACCTGATGATCGGCCAGGAAAAAGAGCGCAAGCGCGTCTCCGCCGAACTCCACGATGGCCTCGGGCAGGCGCTCACCCTGATCAAACTGATGGTCGAAGACTCCCTGCTGCGCATCGAGCGCGGCAGCGTGGATGAAGCCATCGGCTTGCTGGAATCCACGGTGCTGCGTATCCGCGAGACGATCGGCGAGGTACGCCATATCTGCAACGAGCTGCGCCCCAGATTGCTTGACGATCTGGGGCTGGCCCCCGCGCTGGAATCGCTATGCCGGCAGATAGAGCGCGCTTCGGGGAAGGTGGTCGTCATTTTCGACTGCCGGGTGAGGGAAGACGAGGTTCCGGATGGCCTCAAAGCGGACATGTTCCGCGTGGCCCAGGAGGCAATGAACAACGTCGTGAAGCACGCCGTGGCGACCGAAATCAGGGTGAGCTTGCAACGCGTCGCCAGCAATATCCTGTTGACGATCCAGGACAATGGCATCGGCTTCGAGCACTTGCCCTTGTCGGCGGACGATGCGTCGTCTTCGGGCCTGGGCCTGATCGGGATGCAGGAGCGGGTCGAATCGAACGGCGGAAGTTTCTCCCTTCAGTCAAGCGAGTCCAGTGGCACCCTGGTCTCGGCAACGTGGAGGACCTGAGCCGCCCGGCGGCAATGGCAACACTCACACGGCGGCCACCGGCGCGGCCACGCCTGCCGGCGCCGCGCATTCGTGCGGGCGCACGCCCCGCACTCGAACTGATCGCCACGAAGTGCCGCCACGACGCCGGCCAGGCAGCTACGTTGCATCGCGACAAGGACCGTTGAGCCGCCCGTCGTTTCCGGCAGCGCTGCCGGACCGGCCGTCCCTGGCGTCATCGCCGCTCCCCATATCGTCATCGGGCGCTTCGGGAGCATGCGTCAGCGACGGCTTCTCGCTGCGAGCGGGATCATAGTACTGCTTGGCCAGGGAGGTGATCAGACCCATATTGATCGCGATCAGGACCAATCCGGTCAGATTGGTTATCCCCAATTTGTGCATCAGGCTGGCACGGTATTTTTCTATCGTTTTCGGACTGAGATTCAGATACTGGCCGGCCTGCTTGTTGGACCGTCCCTCGGCCACCAGTTTCAGGACGCTGCGCTCCCTGGCGGTAAGGATATCCCACGCATTGTGCGTCGGCGCCGCAGGGTCATTGCCGCTAACAAACGATTCGACCAAGCTCCCATACATTTCCGCGCTCAGATGCTTCTTTCCCTGCATGACCGCGTGCATGGCAAAAACCAGCTCCTCGAATGAGGCGTCCTTCAAAACATAGCCATCGACACCGGCGCGCAGCGCTTCCCGAACGTACTCATCGCTCTGGTGAACGGTCAGCGCGATGATCCGGATGGACGGTGTACGGCGCCTGATCGCGGCGATCGCGTCGATGCCGTTCATGCCCGGCATCGATAAGTCCATCAGGATCAGATCCGGACTCAGCGAGATGGCAAGATGACATGCCTCCCTGCCGTCCTTCGCCTCGCCGACGACGTTGTATTCTGCGATACCGGACACCATCGAGCGCAGGCCGCTTCGTAGAAGATGATGATCTTCCGCGATCAGTACATTGCATTTGATATTCACTTTCACCCTCCCTGGGCAATTCTTCTTCTAATTCTCGTTTCCGCCGCTTCTCCGAAACGGCGATGATCTCCCATAAGAGGTTGGTCGGGATACTGTGCGGCCGCACGTGCGGCGGGCATGGGAACGTGCTCGCGCCAGATTGTCTCCACCCATAGCGTGGTCGATCCGAGCGCGGCAAGCACCGGTCTTCGGAGCGCCTCTGCGGTACGAATGCAGGTTCTGTTCCGGACAGCGTCCACCGGCGGCTCGCGGGGCCTGGCATGGAGTCTCTTCTCCATCTGCTGGCCGCCCGGCGGCTTCAGCTCGTTTCTCCCCAGGCATGGCGGTGCGGGGCACGCCGGTGCAGGCTGCGCAACGCTTGTTCTTCATCGCCTCCCCCCGGCTTATCTTTCGCCCAGCGTAATTCCGCGTAATTTTTCGTAATCCGTCGTGATACAAGGCTAGATAGGAAATCCACGGGAATGTACCAACCAGATGGATTAGTGATGTGCGAAACACAATTCATCTGAGCACAAGATGCATGTATGAACCTGGATACAAGAACGCCTGGCCCGTGGCCGGCTGCCATGGCCGGCTGCGACTGGATGGTGGCCCACCAGCCGGACGGTGGAGAGCCCTACCGCATCTGTAGGAGATTGCCCCATGGCAGGCCCGATCGCCCCCCCGCACAATGCAAAGGCCAGGAGAAAGACAAGCGCCGCCTTGTGCCACAAAACGCGAGACGAGGTGGCGACAGGATCGGCATGGGCGCCGGTTTCCGAGCAATGAACATGCGTACAACATTGCCGGGAGAAGGCTTGAATGAATGCGCGAAGCCTTAGCCGGTCATCCTTATGCCCAGGACGACGGGCTTGTTGGCGACACGCAACCGGGACACGCAAATGAATACGAACGCCTTGGCCCTCGTGGCCGTTTCCTTTGCCTTCGCGCTTGGCCAGGCAACACCCGTTTCCGCCCAGGACGCCACCAGCAAAGCCGCCGTCAGCTTGCCGAAGGACACCCTGGCGATCGTCAATGGCGTGCCGATTCCGCAGTCGCGGCTCAGCGACGCCATGCGCGCTGCGCGTCAGCCGGATACGCCCGAGCTGCGCCGGCTGTTCAAGCAGGAGCTGATTGCGCGCGAGGTGCTGCGCCAGGGTGCCGAGAAACAGAACTACGGCGCGAAGCCGGCGGTGGTGGAAGCCGTCAATGCAAGCAAGGCCGCTACCGAGACTGAACTCTACCTGCGGGACAACGTGCATCCCGAGCCGATCACGGACGCCCAGGTCCAGGCTCGCTACAGCGAAATTGTAGGGTCGATGGGAGAGGAGGAGTACAAACTGCGGATTCTCTCCGTTGCCGATGACGCAACGGCGGCGAAGGTGCTGGAACGATTGAAGTCGGGCACTGCGTTCGACGCGCTCGTGCGCGAGTACAGCATTGCGGCAAGCAAGGAAGACGGTGGCGAAATGCCGTGGGTCAGTTTCAAGACGCCGGCAACCGAGGGAAAGACGCAAGGTGTGCCGCTGGCCGTCGCCCAGGCCGCGGCGCAACTGCCGGCCGGCGGCGTCACGCCCGCGCCGCTTGTCGTCGACAACGTGCGCGTGATCGTCAAGCTGGAAGCCAAACGGGCGGCACACGTGCCGACCTTCGACCAGATGAAGGGCGCGATTCGCCAGCAGCTGCAGATCCTCGCCCTCAAGAACGCGAGCGCCGGCTTCATCGGTGCCCAGGTGCAACGCGCGACGATACAGCAATGACGGCAGGCGCCTCCGGCAGGCGACAGGCCGGAGGCGCTTGTCACTGACTGTCACCGACTGTCACTGACGCAGCGAGAACGGCGCCCGCGGATAGCCGCTGCCCCCGCTCAAGCGCCGATAGTGGGCCATGACCATCGGCACATAGCTCTGCGTCTCCGCATAGGCCGGGATGTGATAGCCGGCCTGGATCACCGCGTTCTCTCCCGCGTTGTACGCCGCCAGCGCCAGCTCGATATCATCCCTGAACAGATCCAGAAGAAAACGCAGGTACTTTGCGCCGGCCCGCACATTGTCGCGGGGATTGAGTATGTCGCCGGCGGAGAACCGCCTTGCGGTCTCCGGCATCAATTGCATCAGGCCCCGCGCGCCCTTCCTGGACACCGCATTCGGGTTGTATCCGGATTCGACCGCGATCACGGCCGTGATCAGTTCCGGTGGCACGCGCGTGTCGCGGCTAGCCTCGGCGATGATCTCGGCATACCGAGCGGCATCCGGCGAGGCCGGGGCAGCAGCCGGGGGGTCTTTTCTTGCGCCGCGCGCTGCCGGTTCGCTGGCGGTGACTACCAGGTGCAGCGCCGGATTACCCGGACTGTTGGTCAGCATGATCGATCCGTCGGCGTTCACGGAACCGAAGATCTGCGCGCCGGCCACGCGCGGGCAAGCCAGGCCCAGTGCGAAGGACGCAACGAGAAGGCTGACTCTCAACAAGGGCGGCAACACACGAACACGCATCTGGATATCCCCCAGACTGCATTCTGCGGACAAGCGATGCGGCATGGTATGGGTCGCGCCCCTACTGCCGCGGTAGGGCAAACCATCGCTGGAGATCCGCCTTGCATCGCGCCCGCTGCCCGGGCAAGGCTTGCGCACTCTGTTCCCGGCACGCCAATGGTGATCCCACCCAGATGAGCAGGAGTAGTTCTCCTCCTTAAAGACCGCATGCGGGCGGCCTAGAATTTCTTACAAGCTGGAGCCGAGTCAAGGACAGACGGGAGTACCGCAATGAAAGCCCCCTGCACAGTCATTAGAGGCGTCATGCTAGCGCTTTACCTGCTAGCCGGATTCGCCGCCGTTCCGCGTACCGAAGCGAATCCGCTCTTTGCCAGGCAAACGGGCCTGGCCTGCGCTTCCTGCCACACGATCTATCCCGAGCTGACTCCGTTCGGCCGGAAATTCAAGCTTGGAGGATACACGCTGGGTGAACGCGAAACGGTTCCACTCGCCCTGATGGCAGTGGTCTCGCGCAACTCCATCAACGACAATACCGACAAGTCGACCGGAGACAAGCTTTTCGGCAAGAATAAAGAGTTTGTTGCAGAAGCCATCAGCCTTTTCTCCGGCGGCAAGATCACGGATAACGCCGGGGCTTTCATCCAGTACACCTACAACAATATCAGCACCACGGACAACCAAACCTTCGTCGGGCATAGCGCGCTCGACAATACGGATCTGCGCCTGGTGAAACTCCTGGGATCGGAAGAAAAGCCAACGATCTTCGGCCTGACACTGCATAACAACCCCACCGTCCAGGACGTCTTCAATACGGCGCCGGCCTGGAGCTTTCCGTACTGGAGCCCGAGTATCGCGGCCCCGGGCCGGGGCGCCCTGACATTCATCGAGTCGGGTGCGCGCGTGGCCGGGGCTGGTGGCTACGCATACCTGCTGGATTCGCTATACCTCGAGGCAACCTCGTATCAGACGGCAAAAGGGGCGCTTTCGGTCCTGCGCGAGGGTACTCCAGACAATCAGAGAGTCACGCTCAATGGCGCCAATCCGTACTGGCGCATCGCCTACACACTGGGCGGGGAGCATCAGAGCTTTACGATCGGCCACTTCGGCACGATTGCAAGCGTCGAAGCACCGGGCAGCAGCGGAACACCCGGAGACCGCTTCCGCGATCTTGGCTTCGATGCCCAATACCAGTTCTTCAGCAAGGACGACCGGCACATCATCAGCGCACAGGCTGCCATGATCGACGAGAAGACCGACTGGCGATCGGGTTTCCCGAACGGCACCAATGACAATCCCAGCTCGAAGCTGCGCTCGACCCGGGCGAAGATCACCTATCTGTACGACCGCACCTACGGCATCACCGCCGGCGCGTTCAAGGTGACTGGCGACGCCGATTTCGCAAGGTTCGGCACGACCACGGGCAAACCGGATACGTCGGGCTACATCGTCGAGCTGAACTATTGGCCCAAGTTCAAGTTTGCGTGGGACCCGCAAATGAATGTTCGCTTCGGGCTTCAATACACCGGCTATACCAAATTCAATGGCAGTCACTCGAACTTCGACGGGACGCTCAGACGCGCAGCGGATAACAACACCCTGTTCTTCTATGCGTGGTTCATGTTCTAAGGGACGTATTGATGCATCGCTATGGACATTGAGGAACATTCGGGAGGAAATGCCGTGAAAACAATCATACCGTTATCGCGCCGGACTCTGCTTCGTCGAGGCACGATCGTGCTGGGCTCCATTGCGCTGATTCCAATCGCGATTCACTCGCTCTCCGGCAAGGCAGGGTCGGCAACGAAGGGGATGCTGCACTACCAGGACAGCCCCAAGGATGGCCACTCGTGCTCCGGGTGCTCTTCATTCAGGCCACCGACCGCTCCCGATGCGGAAACCGGCACCTGCAAGGTTCTGGAAGGCCCCATCAGTCCGCACGGGTGGTGCATGGCCTATTCACCCCGGTAAATCATTTCCCGAATCCTGCCTCCCTTCAGCAACGCAATGGCGAAGCCGAAGATGCGTCTGCTGCCAATCCTGCTGCTAGCGGGGAACCCGTCCCGGCATTCGACATCCAGCCCGTTGACGGCCGGCGCATCACGCCGGCCGCAGCGGCCGGCCGCATTGCCGTCATCAATCTCTGGGCAAGCCGGTGCGGACCGTGCCGCAAGGAGATGCAAAGGCGTATAGCTTGACGTGCTTGCCCAGGTTCACCGTGGCGCCCGTGCTCGCCCCATCGCCTGGCGCAGGCGAAGACCGGCAGCCTTGTGCGCACGGCCAGTCGAGAGCGGTGCTCTTCATGCCCCGGACCGCCGACGATCCTGCAGGCATTGGCAATTTGGGCTACCCTGTCCGCGCCTGCCGCCCCCATACCGGACCAGTTGCGCGGCAGGCCACCCCAACAGGAAAGCCATGACACAACCGCTTAGAATCGATTTTGTCTCAGATATCGCATGCCCATGGTGCGCTATAGGCCTGTCCTCGCTCCAGCTTGCACTATCGCGCCTTGGCGACACCGTTGACGCCCACATCGTCATGCACCCCTTCGAACTGAATCCGCAGATGGGAGCGGACGGAGAGGCCATCGCTGATTATCTCGGCAGGAAATACGGACGCACGCAAGCCCAGATTGCGCAGACTCAGGCCATGATCCGCGAGCGTGGTGCTGGCGTTGGCTTTGCCTTCGGCCCGCGTACACGCGTCTACAACACCTTCGACGCGCACCGCCTGCTGCATTGGGCCGGGATCGAAGGCAGGCAGTTGCCGCTCAAACTGGCGCTCCTGCGGGCTTACCATGGCGAGGGAAAAGACCCGAGCAGCCACGATGTTCTGGTCGAAGCCGCGGAATCGGTGGGACTTGACGCCGCACAGGCACGCCACATACTCCAAAGCGGCGGCTACGCCGGTGAGGTTCGTGCCGAAGAAAGGGAGTACCAGGCAATGGGCATCCAGTCGGTGCCGTCGATCATCTTTGACAACCGCTATCTAGTGACCGGCGGACAACCCGTGGAAGCCTTCGAGCAAGCTATCCGGCAGATTCTGGCCGATCAGTAGCCGTGGCATCCCGCCGTAGCGGCGGCTCGCCGGATCAATACTGCCTGCGAACAAGGCGCTGACCGGCATGTGGCTGCAGCACCCCTTGCGGCACGGTTGCGCTTTTTCCGATTTGCCCTCGCAGACCGACACGCATGGTCCCGGGCGCGCGGTGCACGCAATCCAGGCCTGCCATGCGAGAAGCGTCATCCAGGCCCGGCTGCCCGCGCGATCAGTAGCAACCCTGCCCAGACGATGACGGTGCCGATGGCGCGCGCCACACGCTCACCACACGGTGCGAGACGTTCGACCGTGATGGTTGCCGTCACGACAGCCATTGCACGCAGGTCCATGACCCCGATGGCGAGAAGGATCGCCGTCAGGCCAGCACAGGCGCAGCTGCAGTGAAGGCCGAGGCGCAGGCCGTGTCGCCAGGCCGTCGCGGCGTCCGCCGGCAATCTGCTGCCGCGCCCCGGAAACGCCCGGCAGCAAGCGAGGTGATGCGCCTTCCATGCGGTGAACTGGAGCGCACCGGCGATCAGGACGACCGCACCGGTCGCGACCGGAACGGCGCGCGCCAGCGCCGGCAGCTGCATCTCTGCCGCCGCCAGCGCGGCGCCCAGCGCAAAGGCGGCCATGCCTAGCCCGGTCCATACGAGGAAGTACCCCACGCCCGCCAGCGCGGCCAGCCGGCCCAGGCGTGTCTCGCCTGCCCCGCCGGCGGCCTGGCGGTAGCGCCACAGCGTGGGCACCAGGGATGGCAACATCATCGCCACCATCATCGCGCCCCACATGCCGAGGAACGACGCCGCGACGCCGGGCCACGTCTGCCCGCACATCCGCATCCACGCCATCGACATCGTCCAGCCGCCGGGCATCGGCATCCCCGCCATCGCCGGCATGGACGCCCGCCAGACCACCGTCACCGCCACGCTGGCGGCGAAGAGCAACGCCGAGACGCCGAAGAAGGCTCGCCGGGAAGTCCGTTCGGAAACCATGCGTCGCAAGATCTCCCGCCGCACGGTTGCGCCAACGACAGGCATGACTCGCCTCAGCGCTTGCCGTACTCGTCGTGGCGGCGCCACCAGGGACCGGTCTCGTTGCGACCCCTGGGCGCACGGTCGAGCCACTGGTACATGCCCCAGAGACCGTCCAGTCCGCGTGCAAAGGTGGAATAGGTGTGGTAGACGACGCCGTCCTCGAGCACGAACGCGCTCAGGCCCGGCCTGTCGCGCGAGTACGTGGGCGCGTCGGTTCCGCATGTGGCCGCGAACTGGACGACGGGTTCCGGGGCGGTTGTCGCGTCCATCGCGTGTTCGCCGCGCCGGTAGTTGTATTCGATGCTCCCCTCGCGCTGCTGCTGCTCGGTGAACGAGACATTGAAGTCGAAGTTAAAATCGCCGCCGAGCGAGGACGCCCAGGGAAACGTCCACCCCATCCGCCGCTTGTACGCCTGCAGCTTCGCGATCGGCGCCCGCGACACCGCCGACAGCGTGACATCGTGGTTC
The DNA here is from genome assembly GCF_029335485.1 of Cupriavidus basilensis. GTDB lineage: Bacteria > Pseudomonadota > Gammaproteobacteria > Burkholderiales > Burkholderiaceae > Cupriavidus > Cupriavidus basilensis_E. The sequence continues at coordinate 8,202 of NZ_JARJLM010000688.1, read as the reverse complement.
GCCAGGTGGATCGCGAAGCCGTCGAACCCGTCCGCGATCGCCGAGCAGGACGGGCACCCCGCCGTATAGTCGGGCCCAAACATGAAGTGGTAGACGAGGAGCTGCGAGCGTCCCCTGAAGAGGTCCGCCAGCGAGGCGCTCCCCTCATCGGTCTCGAACCGGTACGCCTTGTCGACCCGGACCCACGGCAGCGCCTGGCGCCGCCGCGCCAGCTCGTCGCTGCGCCGCGTCAACTCCTTTTCCGCTTCGAGCAGCTCGAGCCGCGCTGCCAGCCACGCTTCACGTGTTCCGGTCATGTGTGTCGTCATGCTTCCCTCCGTTGGGTGTCTTTCGCCGTTCGTTCGGTTCCCGATACGACGAACTGGTTGGTGCTTGTGTGATAGATTAGGCTCGGACATCGAACGGTGGGAGTGACAAGTGTGGCGGGATTCGGATGGATTCACTGATTACGGCCGCCGCGCGCGCGCTCGCGGCGGGTGATCCGCTCGGGGCGCTGAACCGGGTCGCCTTGCGCGACGACGCGCCTGCGCTCGCGCTTCGCGGCATCGCGATGGCGCAACTCGGCGATCTGGTTCGGGCGAAGGCGCTCGTGCGCAGCGCGGCGCGTGCCTTCGGCCCGAAAGAGGCCGTGGCCCGCGCGCGCTGTGTCGTCGCCGAGGCCGAGATCGCGCTCGTCTCGCGCGACCTGGGCTGGCCTGCGAAAGCGCTCGACGCGGCGCGGGCAACACTCGAAGCGCACGGCGACCTGGCGAACGCCGCGCATGCGCGGTATCTCGAGGTCCGGCGCCTGCTCCTGACCGGGCGCCTCGACGAGGCCGAGCGCACGCTCGCCGAGCTCGACCCCGCGCCCTTCCCGCCCGCGTCAAGGGCCGCTCACGAGCTGGTCGTCGCGGGGATCGCGATGCGGCGCCTGCGGACAAGGACGGCGCGCGCCGCGCTCGCCCGGGCCGGGCGAGCTGCGCTCCACGCAGGCATCCCTGCGCTGACCGCTGAGGTCGACAGTGCGTCCCTCCTCCTGGACCAGCCCGCGGCGCGCCTGATTGCGCGTGGCGAGGAACGGCTCCTGCTGCTCGAGGAAGTTGAAGCCTTGCTGGCGTCGGGGGCGCTCGTCGTGGACGCGTGCCGCCTTGCCGTGCGCGACGCAGGCACGGTGGTCTCGCTCGCGAGGCGTCCGGTGCTGTTCGCGCTCGCACGCGCGCTGGGCGAAGCCTGGCCCGCGGACGTGCCGAGGGACACGCTCATCGCGCGGGTGTTCCGGACAAAGCTTGCCGATGAATCGCATCGCGCACGGCTGCGAGTCGAAGTCGGCCGGCTTCGCGCGGCGCTTCGGACGCTGGCCGGCGTGAGCGCGACCAGGCGAGGATTTGCGCTGGCGCCGCCCCACGCACGCGAGATCGCCGTGCTGGCGCCGCCGGTCGAGGAGGAACACGCGACGGTGCTCGCCTTCCTCGCCGACGGCGAGTCGTGGTCGAGCTCGGCCCTGGCGCTTGCGCTTGGCGCCAGCCAGCGCACCGTGCAGCGCGCGCTCGACTCGCTTGCGGCAACAGGCAAGGCGCAGTCGTTTGGCCGCGGGCGGGCGCGCCGCTGGATCACCCCGCCCGTGCCGGGATTCGCGACGACCTTGTTACTCCCCGCTCCGCTACCAGGCGATTAGGATGCGCGCATGAAAAGATCATCAGCCGAAATCATCCGTGAATATGGCCCCTTTCCGGGTGTCGACAGCGTGCACGGGGTCACGTATGACGGTCAGCACGTCTGGTTTGCTGCCGGAGACAAGCTGAACGCCCTGGATCCGGCGAGCGGGCAGGTGCTGCGCTCGCTTGACGTCGCCGCGCATGCGGGAACGGCCTTCGACGGCAAGTACCTCTTTCAGATCGCCGAGGACCGCATCCAGAAGATCGATCCGAAGACCGGCCATGTGCTCTCCACGATCCCGGCGCCCGGCGGCGGCGGTGACTCCGGGCTCGCCTGGGCCGAAGGGACGCTCTGGGTGGGACAGTACCGGGAGCGCAAGATCCATCAGGTCGATCCCCAGACAGGGGCGATCCTTCGCACCATCGAGTCCAACCGCTTCGTCACCGGGGTCACCTGGATCGACGGAGAGCTCTGGCACGGCACCTGGGAAGGTGACGAAGGCGAACTGAGGCAGATCGACCCTGGAACGGGAGAAGTCCTGGAGAAGCTCGATATGCCGCCTGGCGCAGGCGTGTCGGGACTCGAGTCCGATGGCGGCGATCGGTTCTTCTGCGGAGGCGGAAACAGCGGGACGGTGCGAACCGTTCGCCGCCCCAGGCGAAACCCCGCGTCCGGCAGCAGCGCCGGGATCCCCGCCGACGCCGCCGGCGAGTAATCGAAGCGGTCCTCCGGGACGCGGCTCGCGCAGCGGAAGTACCGGGCCGAACGTCTTCGTCCTGACGAATCAAACCCAGATATCATTCGGTGCCGTCCTGTCGTTTTCCGCGTCGCCGGTATTCAGAACGCCGCGCGGCTCGATCAGCAGCATCTTCACTTCGCTCGCCGCATACGGCTTGTGTTCGACGCCCCTGGGCACCACCGCCATCTCGCCTGCGTGCAGCAACTCGGCGCCGTCGCGGAAATCGATTCGCAACACACCTTCGAGCACGATGAAGGTCTCGTCGGTGTCTGCGTGCGCGTGCCACAGGAAATCGCCTTCGATCTTCACCACTTTGAACTGGTAGTCATTCATTTCCGCAACGACGCGCGGTTGCCAATGGCCATCGAGTCGACTGACCTTGTCGAGCAGGTTGATGGCGACGCGCTGGCCGCGGGATGCCGGTGCTGGCTGGGATGCCTCGTTCATGTGTTGCTCCGTTTGCGGTTGGGGATGCAACGAGCTTACGGTGCATGCCAGAGCCACGTCTTGAACGATTGTGCGTGCCGGCTCAGTTCCTGCCCGAGCCGCTTGCCATCCGCAGCCAGCGTGCCGGAGGAATCCCATACGTCTTCGTGAAATGCCGCGTCATGTGGCTCTGGTCGGCAAAACCGGCGGCCTCCGCCACGTCGATCAGCGCCATGCCTTGCAGCATCAGCCTGCGCGCGGCCTCGAGGCGGCGCATCGTCAGGTAGCGATACGGGCTCGTACCATAGAACGTGCGGAAATCGCGCGATAGACTCCAGCGGTCACTGCCGGTCGCCGCCGCGAGTTCATCCAGCGTGACGGTGCGTTGCCACGCCGCGTGCAGATATTCGCGCGCTATCCGCGCGCTGGCAAAGTCCGCCGAGGCACGCGCCGGCGGTGCACCGGATGCCGCATCGAGCGCGAACGCCAGTTCGACGAGTGCGTCATCCTGTTCGAGCGGCTCGAGCGGGTGAGACATCTGCTGGAGCAAGGTCTGCGTGGCATGCAGAAGACGGGGGTCCCTCGTCAGGCCCCCCTCGATGAACGGCAGTGCCTTGCCGCCCAGCACCGCCTGAAACAGCGCCGGTTCAACATAGATCATCCGGTAGCGAAAGCCTTCGTCGGTGCCGGCCTGACCGTCGTGCGGCTCGTCGGGATGGAGAACCATCGTATGGCCGGGCAAGCTGCGGCGCTTGCCACGCCGATAGTTGAAGCTCTGTACGCCGGTGAGCGTCCGGCCGATCGCGTAGGTATCGTGCCGATGCAGCGCATAGGCGTTGCCTAGAAAGAAGGCCTCGATACGCTCGACGCCCTGCACCGGCTCGGCTCGAAGCAGCCAGTCGGTGCGGCCATGATCTGTTTGCTGATTCATCGTGTCTCTCTCATTGGGGCGGCGCGGATTGAAGGCGCGTTCAAGGAAAGCACTGAACCACGAACCACCCGCCGAACGATTTCCCCGGTCCGTTGCATCCACCGGTTGCATCCGCAATCTTAGCTGCGCGGACTGCCCGCGGTGCCGCCAGGTGCGCCGCGGCGCAGGCCGTCGACAGGATCGGATTCGAAGGCTTCCCACAGTGCGTCGCGCCGTTGCAGCGCCTTGATGACATCCGGATGGCGCAATTGCGCTACCGCCGAGACCAGCGCATTGCACAGGAAAAAGGCTGCCGTATAGGAATCGAAGGGTGAGGCATTGGCCGTGCGGACCAGTAAATGATGATGCGACAGCGGAATCAGCGGCGCGGCCGGGCTGTCGCAAATCGCGATCACGCGCGCACCGCGTTCGCGAAAGGCGCGAGCGATGCTGACCGGCGCGCTGGAATAGCGGCGGATGCTGAAAGTCAGAAGCACGTCCTCCGGTTCCACCCACAGCATGGCGTCCGTCGCGGTCACCGCTCCGGCGCCCAACTCCTGCACCTGCGGCCGGCACATGTTCAGGTGCAGCGCCAGCCATGCGCCAACCGGCGCGCTGTTTTTCTGCGCCAGCACGAACAGCCGGCCGCGCGGATCGGCCAGCAGGCGCGCAATCGCCTCGAAGGCTGCGATGTCCAGCGCTTCGTGGGTGGCAGCCAGGTTGTGCTGGTCGTGCAGCAGCGCGTCGTCCACGCAGGCGCGCAGCGTGCGCTTGTTGCCGATGGTGGCTGGGGCGCGCTGGCCCGCGGTGGGCAGGAGCGCGGTCACGCTGGCCCGTGCTTCGCGCTGGGCGTCGGAGTAACTGGCATAGCCCAGCTTGGCGAACAGCCGCACCACCGTCGAAGCGCTCGTGCCGTGCTGGGCTGCAAGCGCCGTGGCCGATTCCAGCAGCGCATGCGGATAGTCGCGGCCCAGTGCATCGGCCAAGGCGCGCTCGCGGGCGGTCAGCGTGGCCGCCTCGCGCGCGAGGCGCTCGAGCAGCGTGGCGCTCTGGTGGGGAGTCTCCTGGCGATTTTTCATGGTGTTGACACGTTGCAATGTGTATTGCATGATCATATCACCTTTGCAATACGCAAATCATTTCCATACAACGGAAGGAGCGGGTCCCATATGTCGGATAGCGCGATGCTTGCCCAGGCGGCCGGCAAGGTGATCGATTGGCTGGGCGGCCAGCAGGCCGAGATGCAGGCGCTGCTGCAGCGCATTGTCGACATCGACAGCGGCAGCCGGCAGGAAGCCGGCGTGACGGCCGTGGCGGAGGTCCTGCGCGCACGCCTGGAGGCCGCCGGCATTGCGGTCACGCTGCATGCCGTGCCCGGCTACGGTGTATGCCTGGATGCGCAGGTGCGCGGCTCCGGCGACGGCGCGCCCATTCTGCTCATGGGCCATATGGACACCGTGTTCCCGGCCGGCACGGCGGCGCGGCGGCCCTTCCGCGTGGAGGACGGACGCGCCTACGGACCCGGCGTGGCCGACATGAAATCGGGGCTGGTGATGAATGTGTTCGTGGCCGAAGCCCTGGCGCGCTTCGGCGGCAATGGCTCGCCGCTGCGGCTGTTCTTTTCCTGCGACGAGGAGATCGGATCGTCCGCCACGCGGGAACGGATCATGGACGTGGCGCGCGGTGCGCGCACCGTGTTCAACGCCGAGCCCGGCCGCGTCAGCGGTAACCTGGTGACCGGACGCAAGGGGTCGATGGTGGTGGAGTTCGAAGTCGAGGGCGTAGCCGCGCACGCGGGCATCAACCATGCCCAGGGCGCCAGTGCCATCGACGCGCTTGCGCAGAAGATCCTGGCGCTGCACGCGCTGACCGATGCCGAACGCGGCATCACCACCAATGTGGGCTGCGTGAAGGGCGGCATCGTGCCCAATATGGTGGCGCCGCATGCGCAGGCCCAGCTCGACGTGCGCTTCACGGCTGACACGGACGTCGATGCGCTGTATGCGCAAGTGCGCGCCATCGTCGAGGCCGAATCGCCGCCACGCACACGGGGCCGGATCACTGCCATGCGCCGCACCCAGCCGATGGCGCGGACGCCCGACGCCCTGCTGGCGCTGTACCAGCGCGGCGCGCAGCGGCTGGGCTTCGCGGTGGAGGGCGAGTTCACCGGTGGCGCGGCCGATAGCGGCCTCACCGCCTCGGTGGGCACACCCACGCTGTGCGGCACCGGCCCGGTGGGCGGCCATGCGCACACCGAGCGCGAGTACTGCGAGCTTTCCACCTTCGTGCCGCGGGCTCGGGCATTGGCGCTCGCCATCCTCGAGCTGCGTTGAGCCGGCACTTTCCGCCTGCACCGTTTTTTTAACTACTTTCACCTCACTGCCATGCAGAACGTGCCATCCTCCCGCCGCCGTTTCCTTCGTACCGGCCTCAGCGCAGCCGCGCTCGCGTGTGCCGCACCTCTGGCCCTGCATGCCCAGGGCGCCTATCCCTCGCGTCCTGTCACGCTGGTGGTGCCCTTTCCGCCCGGTGGCTCGGTGGACATCATGGCGCGCCAGTACTCGGAACCGCTTTCACGCATCCTCGGCGTGCCGGTGGTCGTCGACAACCGGCCCGGCGCCGGCGGCTCGGTAGCCACGCAGGCGGTGGCGCGCAGCAAGCCCGATGGCTATACGCTGGTGGTGTCCTCCCAGAGCAGCCATCTGGCCAACCCCTTGACCCAGCCGAAGCTGGGCTACGACCCGATCAAGGATTTCGAGAATATCGCCATCCTGGGGCGCCAGCCCAACGCCCTGGTCGTGCACGCCAGCTTGCCGGTGCGTACCTTCGCGGAGTTCCTTGCCTACGCGAAGAAACACCCGGGCAAGCTCGACTACGGCAGCGGCGGGGTCGGCAGCATGGGCCAGCTGAATGTGGAGATGCTCAAGGCCAGCACCGGCATCTATGCCACGCACATTCCCTATCGCGGCGGCACGCATCTGATCACGGCGGTGCTGAGCAATGAGGTCCAGTTCATCCTCGACAACCTGGTCATCATGCTGCCCTATATCAAGGAAGGAAAGGTGCGTGCGCTGGCGGTGGCCTCCGAACAGCGCCTGCCGCAACTGCCCGATGTGCCGACACTGGCTGAACTGGGCTATCCGCAGCTCAACCTGAGTTCCTGGACGGGCATCGCCGCGCCTGCCGGCACGCCCGAGCCGGTGGTGCGGAAGCTCTACCAGGCGGTGCGCCAGGCCGCCAGCGATCCCGCCATGCAGGCGGCACTGCGCGCGCGGGGCGTGGTCCCGCCCGAGGAGATGGCGCCAGCCGCCTTCGAGCGGATGATGGCCGAGCGGATGCAGCGCTATGGCGAAGTGGTGCGGCGAGCCAAAATCTCGGCGGAGTGAGTGCGGCGGACCGGCCCGCTTTGCATGAGGCCGGAACCGCGTGCCGACGCCGGCCGCCAGGCCGGCGCATGAGGCCATGGGGTGGAGCGATCTGGCCGCGCAGTGCAAGGCCGATGTGCCTGCGGCGTCAGCCCGGGCCCAGGCTGGCTGCGCCGCATGCGCGCACGCATATACAATAGCGGTCTTCGCCGCCACCGCGGCATGTACTCCGCACTTACCGCCATCCGCCGGCCTGCCCGGCCCGGCATTCGCGCCATGTCCCTGATTCTGCAAAGTCCCGCCCCGCTGTCCGCCAACGATATCGATGCCATCCGTGCCATCGCCCAGGCCCCCGCGCTCGCGCTGCGCGCCGAGACCGTGGCCGCTGCGGACGCCAGCGCCGCGCTGACGCCGGCCCTGCGTGAAGCGCTCGACGCCTACTGCGGCCCGCGCGCCATCGACTGGGCGATCGTACCCGCCAGCCGCAGGCTGTCGGAGTTCAAGCTGGTGGCGATGGATATGGACTCCACGCTGATCACCATCGAGTGCATCGACGAGATCGCCGATTTCTGCGGGCTCAAGGCGGAGGTCTCGGCCATCACCGAGGCCGCCATGCGCGGCGAGATCACCGATTTCAACGAAAGCCTGCGCCGCCGCGTGGCCCTGCTCAAGGGACTGGACGCCAGCGTGCTGGATCGCGTCTACGAAGAGCGCCTGCGCCTGTCGCCTGGCGCGGAAAACATGCTCCGGGCCGTGCAGGCACTGGGCATGCACACCCTGCTGGTATCGGGCGGCTTCGTGCACTTCACCGACAAGCTGAAGCCCCGCCTGAAGCTTGACGTGACCCGCGCGAACACGCTGGAGATTGTCGACGGCAAGCTCACCGGCCAGGTGCTGGGCGAGATCGTCAATGCCGACGTCAAGGCCCGCACGGTGCAGGAAGTGTGCGCGCAGATCGGCGCGGACCCGTCCCAGGCCATCGTCATGGGCGACGGCTCCAACGACCTCAAGATGATGGCCGTCGCCGGCCTGTCGGTGGCCTTCCGGGCCAAGCCGGTGGTGCGCGCCCAGGCCAGCGTGGCGTTCAACCACGTGGGGCTGGATGGCTTGCTGCAATTGTTCCCGCA
>NZ_JARJLM010000687.1 GCF_029335485.1 Cupriavidus basilensis | reverse complement strand
GGTTCCAAGCGGGGCTCGCGGGCGCGGTGCCCGCGGTATCCCTATCCAATCGCTTCTCTCAGCAGCTTCATCATGCTCGCCATTCTGGCCATCGTCGCCCCGATCTACATTGTCATCCTGATCGGGTTTGCGATGACCCGCTCCGGGCTGTTCGCCAAGGCGGACATGCGCGTTTTCGGCAAGTTTGTCATCAACCTGGCGTTGCCGGTCCTGCTGTTCAGGGCGCTGTCCCAACGCCAGCTTGGCGATGTTCTCAATGTCGGCTACCTGCTGGCCTACTTTGCCGGGTCATGCGCCGTGATCGGCCTGGGCTATTTCTGGTGCCGGCGCATTTCCGGTCTGAATCCGGCCATCAGCGCCTTCCACACCATGGGCATGGCGTGTTCGAACAGCGGATTCGTCGGCTATCCCATCCTGCTGCTCACCGCCGCGCCAGTGGCGGGCGTGTCGCTCGCGCTCAACATGACGGTGGAGAACCTGTTCGTCATTCCCTTCCTGCTGTTCCTGGCCGAGCACAGGCACGGCGGAACCGGTCGATGGCGCGTGCTGGGCCGATCGCTGGCGCGGTTGCTCTGCAACCCCATGATCATTGGCCTGCTCTGCGGGGTAGCGGTGTCCGGCACAGGCCTGACATTGCCTGCGCCGGTCACGCGCACGGTCGATATGCTGGCGGCATCCTCCAGCGCGCTCTCTCTTTTCGTGATCGGCGGGACGCTGGTCGGGCTTCCCATGCGCGCACACGGTTCGCGCATGGCGCCGATCCTTGCCGGCAAGCTGGTGCTGCATCCCCTGATGGTCTTCCTGGCGATGGCCGCGTTGCCGGTGCTTGGCCTTGGCGAGGTCGAGCCATCGCTGCGCACGGCAGCCGTGCTGATGGCGGCAATGCCCATGATGAGTATCTATGCAACGCTGGGGCAGGTGTACGGACAGGAGGATTTCGGCGCGGTCACCCTGCTGGCGACCACCGTCGCCTCGTTTTTCACGCTGAGCGCGCTGCTGCTGGTGTTGGGCGGACCGGGGGGCTTCGCGTAAGGCAGGCCGACACCGCGCTTGATCCGGGCTTTCCCCGGGCGCTGCCTGCTGATGGGCGAGGGGCGGGGAGCGAGCGGGATTGATGCGCCTCACGCTCGTCCCGCAGGGCGCACTCTTGCGCCGGAATCAAAACTCTTCTGCTCGCGGCACGGTTTTTTTCCGGGCCCGGGGCGCCGATACTCCGTCCAGGTTGCCGGCCCATTGCGCGCCGGCCAAGACTGACGCGAGGCGTTTCCCATGCAAATCTTCATCACCGGCTCGACCGGTTTTATCGGCGGCTCTGTCGCCGCGCACCTGATTGCTGCCGGCCATACGGTCCGGGGCCTGGTCCGCACCGAGGCGCAGGCCGGGCAACTGGCCCTGCGGGGCATCGCGCCGGTATTGGGCACGCTGGACGACCACGTGCTGCTGACGCGTGAAGCCGCGCAGGCCGGCGGCGTGGTCAATGCCGCCAGCAGTGACCATCGCGCCGCGGTGGAAGCCCTGTTGGCCGGCCTGCGCGGCTCGGGCAAGCCATTTCTCCATACCAGCGGTTCCAGCGTGATCGGCGACGATGTCGGTGGCAATGCGCTGTCGCCACGCATCTTCGATGAAGAGACGCCCTTCGTGGTGGAAGCCGGCAAGCAGGCCCGCCACGCCATCGACCAACTGGTGCTGGCCGCCGCTGCCGATGGCGTGCGCGGCGTCGTGCTTTGCAACAGCATGATCTACGGCGTGGGCGCCGGCCTGCACGCCGACAGCGTGCAGATTCCGCCGCTGGTGGCGCAGGCCCGGCAAAGCGGTGTGGTGCGCATTGTCGGCAGCGGGGTCAACCGCTGGTCGAATGTCCATATCGCCGACGTGGCGGACCTCTATGCGCGTGCGCTCGAAAGCGCGCCCGCTGGCGCCTTCTACTTCGTGGAGAACGGCGAGGCTTCGTATGCCGAGATCGGCGCCGCCATCGCGCGGCGGCTTGGCCTGGGTCCCGTGCAGTCCTGGTCCGTCGAGGAGGCCACGCCGTTCTGGGGCGAAGGCCACGCGCGCTATTCCTTTGGCTCCAACAGCCGGGTGCGCGCCAGGCGAGCCCGGGCCGAGCTCGGCTGGCGTCCCCGGCATGCGTCGGCGACAGAGTGGATCGAGAGCGGGATGCCTGTCGCCTGACTGCGCACCGGGCATCTTCCATCGAGCGCGTTCAGTGCCGCGAGAACTCCTGCCTTGGCGCATCGGTGAAGGCGTCGAGAATGGCGGGCAGGCGGAGTAGCGGACCAGCGGCACAGGTCAGCGCAGTGCCGTGGACATCACGGCGCCGCCTGCAGCGGCGCCTCCGGGCAGGTCATGCCGATTTTGCATAAGCTCCCGCCGGCACTTGTGAAAGAATGCGGCAATCGATGGATGTCCGCTTTCTCGCCCCTTCCCGCAACCCGGCCCTGGCCCCTGCCGCACCCTTACCCACCATGAACGACGAAATCGTCTACCTGAACGGCGAGCTCACGCCCCTGTCCGAAGCCCGCATTCCCGTGCTCGATCGCGGTTTCATCTTTGGCGATGGCGTGTATGAAGTCGTCCCCATCTATGGCGGCAAGCCTTTCCGCCTGCAGCAGCACCTGGCGCGGCTGGCCCGCAGCCAGGAAACCATCGGCATTCCCAACCCTCATACCGATGCGGAATGGATGGCGCTGATCGGCCGGGTGGTGAAGGCGAACGGCCTGAGCGACCAGATGGTGTATATCCAGGTCACGCGTGGCGTGGCGCGGCGCACGCATGCCTTCCCGAAGGCGGTGACGCCCACCGTGCTGATCATGACCAATCCGATGGTGCCGCCGTCGACGGAGATGCGCGAGAAAGGCGTGGCCTGTGTCACGGCGGAAGACAAGCGCTGGCTGCACTGCCAGGTCAAGTCGACCTCGCTGCTGGGCAATGTGCTGGCGGCGCAGAACGCGGTGGAGCACGGCGCCACCGAGACCATCCAGTTCCGCGACGGCTTCCTGACCGAAGCCTCCGCGTCCAACGTATGGATTGTCAGCAAGGGCCGTGTCTCGGCGCCGCCGAAGGACAACCTGATCCTGGAAGGTATCCGCTACGGCTGGATGGAGGAACTGTGCGCCGCGCTGGATATCTCGCTGGAAGCGCGCCGTATCGCGAAGGATGAAGTGCTGGACGCCGACGAGGTATTGCTGACGTCGGCCAGCAAGGAGATCCTGCCGGTGGTGAGCATCGACGGCAGGACCGTCGGCGCGGGTGTGCCGGGTCCGGTGTTCAAGAAGCTGTTCGCGGCGTACGAGGCGGCCAAGGCAGCGTTGTAAGGCGCCGAGCGCTCGCAGGCCGCGCGTGCGGCCTGCCACGCGGCACAGGCGACGGCGGGGATCCCCCACGTTGCCGGGGCCGCCCATTCTCATCGGGACGACGCCACCGCGCCCGACCCGCACCACCTCGCGTGGCCGCATGCGCAGCAACCGTTTGCGCCCCTTTCCCCTGATTGCAGCCATGAACCGGCGGCACCCATGCCGTCCGTCCTCAGCCGGCACCGAAAGCCGGCATTCTTCAGCCGCTTGCCGTGCGCCTTGGGCGCCAGCGATGCCGAAGCGCAATTCGCATGCCCATATGCGCACCGCCTATCTATGCATAGACGAAATCCGTCCTTCGGCGGCTCAATCCGCTGCGCTATCGTGAGAGTCTTGTAAGCGGCTACCTAAAAACGGCCGCCGCTGTTTTCCAGGTGCCCAGCCAGGTGCCCAACCTTACGGCGATTCTCATGCATGCCCCTATTTCCCGCGAGCCGCCGGCATTGACGGCGGTGTTTCCACCGGACGATGGACCGGCCGGCGGCCCGGCGCGGGCCGCCGCAACGTCATCGGCGCTGTTGCGTGCGCAACAGCAGATCAGCAACTGGTTTTCCAGGGCCGCGCCGAAGCCAGGCAAAGCATGGTGCGGCGGCGCAATACACGGCGATTCGCGCAGGCTTGCTTCTTGCCTGAGGCAGTGCCTCACACGCAATGCGTGAATTCACGATCCATCGATATCGACAGGAGGTTCTCCCCATGGCTACACCGCTGAAAGTGGTCGCCGTCAACGGCAGCGCGCAGCTGCCCTCGCGCACGCTCGCGCTGGTGCAGGCGCTGCTCACGGAACTCGAAGACAGGCTGCTGCTGCAGAGCCATATCGTCAACCTGGGCGACATCGCGCGCCCGCTCGGCGCCGCGCTGTCGCGCGCGGAACTGCCGGCGGAGATCGAGAGCGAGCTGCTGGCCATCGAGTCCGCCGATCTGCTGGTGGTGGCCGCGCCGGTGTATCGCGGTTCCTATCCCGGCCATTTCAAGCACCTGTTCGACCTGGTGGGCCAGGAGGCGCTGGTCGACAAGCCGGTGCTGCTGGCGGCCACGGGCGGCAGCGACCGCCATGCACTGGTGCTGGAGCATCAGCTGCGGCCATTGTTCGGCTTCCTGCAGGCGCTGACGTTGCCCATCGGTGTGTATGGCAGCCCGGGCGACTTCCAGAACTACCAGGTCAGCAGCGCCGCGCTGGCCGAACGCATTCGCCTCGCCGCCGACCGCGCGGCGCCGCTGTTCGACGGCAGCCGCAGGCTGCCGCTGCAGCGCGCAGCCTGAGGGGAGCGCTGCGGCAATGAACGTATTCTGGTTTCTTCCCACCCATGGCGATGGCCACTATCTCGGCACCACGGAAGGGGCGCGTCCCGTCTCGCTGGGCTACCTGAAGCAGATCGCGCAGGCGGCCGACAACCTGGGCTACTACGGGGTGCTGATCCCCACCGGGCGCTCCTGCGAGGATTCCTGGGTGATCGCCTCCGCGGTGGCGCCCTGGACGGAACGCCTGCGCTACCTGGTGGCGATCCGCCCGGGCATCATTTCGCCCACGGTGTCGGCCCGCATGGCCGCCACGCTGGACCGCATCTCCAATGGCCGGCTGCTGATCAATGTGGTCACCGGCGGCGACCCGGACGAGAACCGCGGCGACGGCCTGTACCTGGACCACAGTCAGCGCTACGCCGCATCGGCCGAGTTCCTGCGCGTCTGGCGCCGGGTGCTGGAGGGCGAGGCGGTGCACTTCGAGGGCGAGCACATCAAGGTGGAGAACGCCAAGGCGCTCTATCCGCCGGTGCAGCGGCCCTATCCGCCGCTCTATTTCGGTGGCTCCTCGGAGGCGGCGCACGACCTGGCGGCGGAACAGGTCGACGTGTACCTGACGTGGGGCGAGCCGCCCGAGGCGGTCGCCAGGAAGATCGCCGACGTGCGCGCGCGCGCCGCGCGTCTCGGGCGAAAGGTGCGCTTCGGCGTGCGTCTGCATGTGATCGTGCGCCGCACCAGCGAGGAGGCATGGCGGGCTGCGGATGCACTGATCGCGCCGATCTCGGACGAGACCATCGCTGCCGCGCAGAAGTCTTTTTCCCGCTTCGACTCCGTGGGCCAGCGCCGCATGGCCGCCCTGCACGGTGGGCGGCGCGACCAGTTGGAGATCTACCCCAACCTCTGGGCCGGCGTCGGCCTGGTGCGCGGCGGCGCCGGCACGGCGCTGGTGGGCAACCCGCAGGAAGTCGCCGCGCGGATCAAGGAATACGCGGATCTCGGCATCGAGAGCTTTATCTTCTCGGGCTACCCGCACCTGGAGGAGGCGTACCGCTTCGCCGAACTGGTATTCCCACTGCTGCCCGAGCCCTATGCAAGCCTGGGACGCGGCGGCGCCACCAACCTGACCGGGCCGTTCGGCGAAATGATTGCCAACGACGTGCTGCCCGGCAGCAAGGCAGCGGCATGAGCCTGAGTGCCAGGGTAGTGCCGCTGGACCCGCTGCGCACCGCGCAGGCGCTCGCGCGCGGCTTTGCGCAGACCGCGGTCGCGCGCGATGCCGAGGGCGGCACGCCCAAGGCCGAGCGCGACGCGCTGCGGCAAAGCCGGCTGCTGGCCCTCGCCATTCCCGTTGAACTCGGCGGGCTGGGCGGCAGCTGGTCGGACATGCTTGCGGTGGTGCGCATCCTGGCCCGCGCGGACGCGTCGATCGCGCACGTCTATGGCTTTCACCACCTGACGCTGGCCACGCTGCGGCTGTTCGGCGAGGCCAGCCAGTGGCAGCCATGGTGGGAGCAGACTGCCAGCCGCAACTGGTTCTGGGGCAATGCGCTCAATCCGCTGGATACGCGCACCATCGCCACCCGCGGCGGCGGCTGCCACGTGTTCTCGGGCAAGAAGAGCTTCTGCTCCGGGGCCATCGATTCCGAGATGCTGGTTGCCTCGGCGCTGGACGAAGCCAGTGGCCGGCTGCTGATCGGCGCGCTGCCGACCAGCCGCAGCGGCATCACGCTGCACAACGACTGGGACAGCATCGGCCAGCGCCAGACCGACAGCGGCAGCGTGTCCTTCGAGCGGGTCAGGGTGGAGACGCATGAACTGCTGCTCAACCCCGGCCCGCTGAGCACGCCCTTTGCCTGCCTGCGTCCGCTGCTGGCGCAGCTGATCTTCTGCCACACCTTCCTCGGCATCGCCGAGGGCGCGTTCGACGAAGCCCGCGGCTATACGCTCAGCGAGGCGCGGCCCTGGTTCAAGTCGGGGGCCGCGCGCGTGACCGAAGACCCCTACGTGCTTGCCCGCTATGGCGAGTTCTGGGTCGGGCTGGAAGGCGTGCGGCTGCTGGTGGAGCGCGCGGCATCCAGGTTCGACGCCGCGTGGCGCACCGGCGCAGACCTCACTGCCGAAGACCGCGGCGAAGTGGCCGTGGACATCGCCACGGCCAAGGTCGCGGCCACGCGTGCAGGGCTGGACCTGAGCAGCCGGATCTTCGAGGTGACCGGCGCGCGCGCCACGCACGGGGCGCTGCGGCTGGACCGCCACTGGCGCAACCTGCGCACGCAGTCGCTGCACGATCCGCTCGACTACAAGCTTCACGAACTCGGGGACTGGGCGCTCAACGGCGCCTTGCCGGGCCCGACCTTCTACTCGTAATCCCATGCAGCTACTGTCCTGGCCCTTGCCTGCGCCGCGCCCGCTGTCGCACGTCTTCGCGGATCCCAAATCGCTCGCCCTGCTGAGCCACGCGGAAAAGGTGGCGCCGAGCGAGGCCGGCATCCTGATCGTGGGCGAGACCGGCACCGGCAAGGAGATGGTGGCGCGCCATGTCCACAATCTCAGCGCGCGCCGCAACCGGCGCTTCGTCGCCGTCAATTGCGGCGCGTTCTCCGAGTCGCTGGTCGATGCCGAACTGTTCGGCCACGAGAAGGGCGCCTTCACCGGCGCGCTCGGCGCCAAGGCAGGATGGTTCGAGGAAGCCGACGGCGGCACCCTGTTCCTCGACGAGATCGGCGACCTGCCGATGTCGCTGCAGGTCAAGCTCTTGCGCGTGCTGCAGGAGCGCGAGGTGGTGCGGCTGGGGTCGCGCAAGCCGGTCCCCATCGACGTGCGCGTGCTGGCCGCCACCAACCGGCCGCTGGAAGCCGCGATCAGGGACGGGACCTTCCGCAAGGATCTCTTCTATCGCCTGAACGTGGTCGCGCTGGAGATCCGGCCGCTGCATGAGCGCCCCGGCGACATCCTGCCGCTGGCGCAGCATTTCCTGTGCAAGTACGGCGAGCGGCTGGGCTATGGCGAGGTGGGCATGACCGGCGACGCGGAACGCAAGCTGGTCTCCTACCCATGGCCGGGCAATATCCGCGAACTGGAGAACGTGCTGCATCACGCGTTGCTGACCTGCCAGGACAGCCTGATCGGGGCGGACGACCTGCACGTATCCGCGCCGCCGGAGCCGGCGCTACCCCCGAAGCTGGCCGCCGCGCAGGTCGACGACGAGCCCGCGCAAGCGCTGCTGGAGCGTGCCGTGCTCCGGCTCTTCGAGCAGGAGCACGAAGGCGTGCACGAGATAGTGGAGAACGCCCTGCTGCGCGCGGCCTACCGCCATTGCCGCTACAACCAGGTGCACACCGCCAGCCTGCTGGGCCTGAGCCGCAACATCACGCGCGCGCGCCTGATCCAGATCGGCGAGCTGCGGGTGAACCGGCGCAAGGCCGGCGAGCCGGACGAAGCCGATACGGCCACGGGCGAGCCGCGCATGTTTGCTATCGCAATTTGAACCCGACAACCCCGGGCGACCCGGACAAACCATCCCATGCCAGAACGCAACCCTAGCTATTCCGAACTAGCCACCCGCTTCCGCCCCATCTTTGCCGAGATCGCCGTGCGCGCGGCCGAACGCGAGCACGAGCGCGAGCTTGCCTTCGATGCCGTGGCCTTGCTGCGCGATGCCGGATTCGGCGCCTTGCGCGTGCCCGTGGCGCTGGGGGGGCTTGGTGCCTCGGTCGAGCAATTGTTCGAACTGCTGACCGAGCTGGGCGCAGCGGATTCCAACCTGCCGCAGATCCTGCGCGCGCATTTTGGTTTTGTGGAACGGCTCTACGCGGAGGTGGAGCCGGCGTTGCGCGAACGCTGGCTGCGCCTGGTGGCGCAGGGCGCGATCTTCGGCAATGCCACCACGGAGCTGGGCGACGGCGCGCTGGGCAAGCACCGGACCGCCTTGTCACGCGACGGCGAAGGCTGGCGGCTCGATGGGGAGAAGTTCTACAGCACCGGCGCCCTGTACGCGGACTGGATCGCCGTCAGCGCCAGCCGGCAGGGCGACGCGTTTCCCGTCCACGTACTGGTGCCGGCCAATGCGCCGGGCATCGAACGCATCGACGACTGGCGCGGCTTTGGCCAGCGCCTGACGGGCTCCGGCACAACGCGGTTTGGTCATGTGGCGGTGTCGGGTGAACAGGTGCTGAGCTTCCCGCGCAACGTGCCGACGACCATGACCGCCTGTTTCCAGCTGGTGCACCTGGCGACGCTCGCCGGCATCGCACGGGCCATCGAACGCGACGCCGCGGCCTTTGTGCGCGCGCGCAAGCGCGTGTACAGCCATGGCAGCGGACGCACGCCAGCCGAGGATCCGCTGGTGCAGCAGGTGGTGGGTCAACTGGCCGGGACGGCGTTTGTTGCAGCCTCGGCAGTGGCCGCGGTCGCGCAAGGGCTGGGCGAGATCGATCGCCTGCGGCAGCGGGGCGAAGCCGTGCCGGTCGGCTTGCTGGACGACGTGGAACTGCGCGCCGCGAAGGCGCAGGTCGGCATTGCGGACCAGGTGCTGGCGGCAGCCACGCGGCTGTTCGACATCGGGGGGGCTTCCGCGCTGGCAGAAGACCGCCGGCTGGACCGCCACTGGCGCAATGCGCGGACGCTGGCTTCGCATAATCCGACGATCTACAAGGGCAGGGCGGTCGGCGATCACATCATCAACGGCACGGCGCCGACCTACTACTGGTCGGTAGGGGCGAAGGCGGCGTGATTGGCGATCGTGTCCGGCAAGGCCGCTGCTTTTGGGGAGGGGCTGCGAACCGCCCCGGCTTGAGGCTGAGCGCCCCAAATCTGGGGCCACCGCGCCCACGACGAAACCAGTAAAGATCGGGAGGCAGTGGCCATTCGCGCCGGTAACGGCAGATGCGTGAGCGACCACGGGCCATTGCCATCAGGGGCGCTATACGGAAACCAGTGCCATTCGCATTGGCAATGCCGTTCGCGCCGGTAGCGCCAGCAGTCAGGCAGGACTGACGCGCCCACCACGAATCCGCA
>NZ_JARJLM010000686.1 GCF_029335485.1 Cupriavidus basilensis | reverse complement strand
GCACCGCGGTGGGAGACCTGACCCTGGCCGGCGCCGTGACGCTGGAGCAGATCGAGCAGCACGGCGACGAAGAGCGGCCCGCGATGCTGGCTCCGGTCGATGCGTTGCTGCAGCGCTGTGCGCCGGTCGTGCTCGACGAGGCGGCAATGAGCCGCTTCCTGCAGGGCCAGCGCATTGCGCTGCGCGACCTGCCCGCCGGCACGGCGCCGGCGGAAGGCGAACTGGTCCGCGTCTACGGTGGCGAGCCCCAGCGCCTGCTTGGCGTGGCGCGGATGCGCGAAGGCGCCCTGCGGCCTGAGCGTCTGGTGAAGCTGTAGCAGAACCGGCGCCATCGCGGCATCGTGCCGCGGTGGCGGAATGCGCGCCTGGCCGCCGTTTTGCTTTTTAATCCAGCCTAACGTGCAATAAAACCACGCTAATTTTCACCATTGACGGTCGGAATGACCGTCGCTGCGCCGCTGGCTTCCCTTTGCTCCGAAACTTTGTTTAAATGTCATTTATCGACGGCGCGGCATTGGCACACCCTGTGTCGAGGCGCACGGCATGACGGCAAGGCTTTCGTGAACCTCCTCGTCTTACTCCTTCGCGCGGCAACAGCCGCCACGCTCGCTACCGCCCGGTACCCTGCCTGACCCCTCTCGAGGTTTTCGAAGGTGCGTCAATCGCAGCGCACCGGGCCGAACCCCGCTCCCCCTGGTCCTCCGAATCACCGAAACCGGCCGGCGTCTGCTCGCCTGCTGTTTCAGCGATCCGGCGGACCTGCCAGCCATTGCCACGCGCGTGACCGCGTTGCGCGTATTGACACCGGGAGTCAGCATGCGAAAGACCGTTTTCCTTACCCCCTCAGATATCGAGCGCCTGCGCGCGCTCGCGGCAGATCGGCAAACGGCGGCGCTGCAGCGCGAGTCGCTGCGCCACGTCATCGATGGCGCCGTGGTTGGCGCGCCCGCCAGCCGGCTGTGCCAGGCCGTCACGCTCGACACGCCGTTCCTCTGTATCGAGGCGCAGCACCGCGAGCACTTTGTCTGGCGCATCGTCCATCCCGAAGAGGCGGATTTCCGGCGTGGCAAGCTCTCCGTGCTGTCCCCCGCCGGCATGGCGCTGCTGGGCGCGCCCGCGGGACGGCACGTCCGTTTGCCCGTGCCCGGTGGCGCGCAGTCCGTCGAAGTCGTGGTGCATGAAATCCTGCCTGGCTGAGCGAGCCGGGGCGTGCCGGGTGCGCGATGCCGCGCGCCGCAGACAAGAGGAGGGCTGGAGTGATAGCGATGTATCGGAGGACGGCCCTGGCCGGGCAGCGCTTGTTCAATGCGCGATACGAGGACCGCGTCGACGCCTACGCGCATTGCACGGATGGAGGACTTGGCGGGCAGGACCGCAGCCGGCTGCACGATCTCCTGGTATGCCAGGACCTGGCCGATATCCTGGCACACCAGGGGGCGGGCTGGTTGCGGCGGATCGAAGTGGATGCGCTGAGCGGACACTGCATCGGGCATGGCCAGGATGGCGGCCAGTGCCGCATGCTCGTGTCGGCGCTGGCCACCTTGCTGCCGGCGGCGGCACGGGACTGGTCGGCTGGTGCGCTGCTTGCTGCCGCGGATCGTTCGCTGCATCGCCTGGACGGGCAGGCGTGGCTTGGTCCCGGCGGCGGGCAGCGGTGCGTCGCGGTGCTGTACCTGGATCACTGCCCGGCGGGCGCGCTGCGCTCGCTGCCCGTGTTCGAGATGTTCGGCTTTGGCCCTTACCGGCGATTGTCCGGGGCCTATCTGCTGGTGCCGAATCCGCAGCGCGATTGCGGCCTGCAGGCCATGCGCCTGGCGGTTCAGGCGGGTGCCGCCGACCTGGCGGGGTAAGTGCCATTGCCGATGCCGGGAACGGCATCGGCTGGCGCCATCGGGCGAGCCCGGCTTGGCGCCTGGCGCTCAGCCGCTCAGTGCGCCCCGGCGGCGGAGGCGTCCAGGTCTCCGCCTTTCTTTGGCTTGGTCAGCCAGACAAAGACGATCAGCACGAAGAACAGCACACCCGAGATCCAGAAGATGTCGTTGGCGCCGAGCATGGCCGCCTGTTGCGTGATGTTGCGCTCGATCATGCCGGTGGCCTGGGCCTGGCTCATGCCGAGCTGCATCAGGTGATTCAGCTGTTCGGCATAGGCCGGGTTGTATTGGTTGACCTGCTCCACCAGTTGCGCGTGATGCAGCGCCGAGCGGTTTTCCCAGATGGTGGTCGAGATCGAGGCCCCGATCGCGCCGAAGGTGATCCGCACGAAGTTGGACACACCCGAGGCCGACGGGATCTTTTCCGGCGGCTGGCCCGACAGGATGATCGAGGTCAGCGGGATGAAGAACATCGCCATCGCCGCGCCCTGGATCAGCGTCGGGATCATCAGCGAGCGGGTATCGACCTGCAGCGTGAAGCCCGAGCGCATCAGGCTGACCACGCCGAACGTCATGAAAGCCAGGGTGGCCACCCAGCGCGCATCCATCTTGGGCAGGTTCTTGCCGATCACGGGCGACAGCAGGATGGCGAAGATCCCGACCGGCGCCATCACGATGCCGGCATCGGTCGCGGTATAGCCGACCACGGTTTGCAGCCAGAGCGGCAGGATCACCAGATTGCCGAAGAACAGCCCGTAGGCCACCGAGATGGCCACCACCCCCGCGCTGAAGTTGCGGCCTTTGAACAGGTGGATGTCGACGATCGGGTGCTTCTCGTAGCTCTCCCAGGCGAGGAAGAACAGGAAGCCGACGATGGCCACCACCGTGAGCACCACGATCTCGGGCGAGTGGAACCAGTCGAGTTCCTTGCCCTTGTCGAGCATCAGCTGCATCGAGCCGACCCAGATCACCAGCAGCGCCAGCCCGATCCGGTCGATCGGCAGGATCTTGATGGGCGTCTCGCGGTCGCGGTAGATCGCCCAGGTTGCATAGGCGGCACCGAGGCCTACCGGGATGTTGATATAGAAGATCCACGGCCAGGTCATATTGTCCGAGATCCAGCCGCCCAGCAGCGGGCCCATGATCGGCGCCACCAGCGTGGTCATGCCCCATAGCGCGAGCGCCATGGTGCTCTTCTGCGGCGGGTAGCTCGACAGCAGCAGCGACTGCGACAGTGGGATCATCGGCCCGGCCACCGCGCCCTGCAGCACGCGCGCGGCCAGCAGCACCTCCAGGTTGGGCGCGACGCCGCACAGCCACGACGAGATCACGAACAGCAGGATCGAGGTGATGAACAGCCGCACCGCCCCGAAGCGCGTGGTCATCCAGCCGGTCAGCGGCACCGAGATGGCGTTGGCCACGGCAAACGAGGTGATGACCCAGGTGCCCTGGTTGGGCGCCACGCCGAGGTCGCCCGAAATGGCCGGGATCGATACGTTGGCGATCGAGGAGTCGAGCACGTTCATGAACGTGGCGAGCGAGAGCGCGATCGTGCCGATCACCAGTTTGCCGCCGGAGAGCGGCACTGGCGCGGCGGGGCGCGCTGCCGGCGCCGGGGCGCCAGGCGCGGCGCCGTCGCGCGCGGGGAGGGAGGTAGCCATGCTCAGGTGTTGGCGGGCTTGGCGGCGGCCGGAGCTGCAACCGGCGCTGCCATGGGTTCGGCTGCCTGGCGGCCGCCATTGTTCAGCGAGATGATGCGCGCGATCAGCGCATCGGCGTCCTGCGCCACCTTGTCATAGACGTCGGTCTGCATCGGGCGTGCCACGGTGGTGTTGGTCATCACCGCGCCTTCTTCCTTGCGCACATCGACCGTGACGTTCATCGACAGGCCGACGCGCAGCGGGTGGTCCTTCAGCTGTTGCGGGTCGAGCGCGATGCGCACCGGCAGGCGCTGCACCACCTTGATCCAGTTGCCGGTGGCGTTCTGCGCCGGCAGCAGCGAGAAGGCGGAGCCGGTGCCGGCCGAGAAGCCTTCCACCTTGCCGTTGTAGGTCACCTTGGAGCCGTACAGGTCGGCCTCCAGCTTGACCGGCTGGCCGATGCGCATGTGCGTGATCTGCACTTCCTTGAAGTTGGCGTCGATCCATACCTGGTCCAGCGGCACCACGGCCATCAGCGGCGCGCCGGCGGCCACACGCTGGCCCACCTGCACGGAGCGCTTGGCGACATAGCCGGTCACTGGCGCCGGCAGGGTCGAACGCGCAAACGACAGATAGGCGGCACGCAGGCTGGCGGCGGCACGCTGCACATTCGGATGCTTGTCGACCGTGGTCTGGTCGGTCAGTACCTTGTTGGATGCCAGTTGCTCGCGCGTTGCCAGCAGGGTGGACTCGGCCGCCTTCAACGCGGTTTCGGCGTGCGAGATTTCCTCGCCCGACACGGCGCCGGAGCCGGCAATGGCCTGGCGGCGCTTGAGATCCTCACGCGCCTTGGCCACGTCGGCCTCGCGCATTGCCACATTGGCTGCCAGCGAACCGTTGTTGACGTAGAGCGTGCGGACTTCGCGCACGGCTTGCGCCAGTTGCGCCTCGGCCTGCTCCAGGGCGACCTGCGAGTCGGCGCGGTCGAGCTGGATCAGGGGCTGGCCGGCGGTGACCAGTTGCGTGTCGTCGGCCGCGATCGAGATCACGGTGCCGCCGACCAGCGGCGTGACCTGCACCACGTTGCCCGCGACATAGGCGTCGTCCGTGCTCTCGAAGTGGCGCGCGTACAGGCCCCAGTAGATACCGTACGCCACGCCGGCCACCACCACGGCAGCGGTCAGCGTGACCAGCAGGCGCTTGCGCTTGCCATTGTTGTTGACGGGGGCCGCCTGGGAGGCGGGAGTCTGGGCCGCTTGCTTGTTATCGCTCATGATCGTCTTTTAGGAATGCTGTCAGTCTGTCAGTACTGTTCTGAGGTCTCGGTGTCTCAGCCGCGTGCCTCTGCCGGCTTGCGCGTTGCCGGCTCGCCGCCCTTGGCGTCTTCCGCCGGTTCCTGGTAGCCCCCGCCGAGTGTTTTCATCAAGCCCATCTGCAGGTCCAGGCGCCGGGCTTGCAGGTCGGTGGCGAGGCGGCGCTGCTGCAGCACATTGCTTTCCGCGTTCAGGACGGTCAGCTGGGTTCCCAGTCCGGCCTTGTAGCGGATGGTGGACAGTGAATAAGCACGCTCGGCCAGGTCGAGCGCTTCGCGCTGGGCCACGATCTGCGTATCGACGCTGCGGATGCTGGTCACCGCGTCCGCGGTTTCGCGCAGCGCGTCGACCAGCGTCTGGTTGTAGTTGGCCACCGCGAGGTCGTATTGCGCATACTTGCCCTTCAGGTTGGCGCGCAGCTTGCCGCCCTCGAAGATCGGCAGGGTGAGGGCGGGGCCGATGCCGAAGGTGCGGCTGACGCCCATCAGCAGGTTGGACGGGTCCAGCGATGCAAAGCCGGCGAAGGCGGAGAGCGTGAGCGCGGGCAGGAATTCCGCGCGCGCCACCTGGATATCCTTGCTGGACGCCTCCACGCGCCAGCGCGCGGCGACCAGGTCGGGGCGGCGGCCCAGCAGGTCGATGGTGAGGTTGTCCGGCAATTGCGGCGTGGCCTGCGCGAGCAGGGTCGGGCGCTGGATCGCCAGGCCGCGGTCCGGGCCTTTGCCTAGCAGGGCAGCGAGCTGGTTGCGCGCCAGCGCGATGTCTTCGTCCACGCGCAGCAGGTCGGTTTGCGCCGATGCCACCGTGCCGCGCGCCTGGGTGGTTTCCACCTGGGTATCGAGGCCGGCCCGCAAGCGGTCCCCGGACAATTTGGTCAGGTCGCGGCGCTGGGCGATGGCGCGTTCGGCCACGTCGCGCTGCGCGTACAGTGCGGCCAGGCGGGCGTAGGTGCGGGCCACGGCCGTCGTCAGGATCAGGCGGGAGGCCTGGCTCTCGGCTTGCGCTGCGCGGTCGTCGGACAGCGCGGCTTCCAGGGCCGCGCGGTTCTTGCCCCAGAAGTCGAAGTCATAGGAGAGGCCGGCTTGCAGGCGGGACTGGCTTTGCCACGAGCCAGCCAGCGGCGTGCCTTCGAACAGGTCTTTCTCGGAGAAGCGCTGGCGGACCAGGCTGCCTTCGAAATCGACATGGGGGTAGAGGGCGCTGCGGGTGGCGTCGGCCATTGCGCGGGACGCTTCCACGCGTGCGAAGGCGGCCTGCAGGCTGGGGCTGTCCTTTACCGCCTCGTCGGCCAGGCTGCGCAACTGCGCATCCTTGAACTGGTCGATCCAGTCGAGCGAAGGCCATTGCCCGTGCTGGGAGGGCAGGCTTTGGCCGCTGGCCAGCGCCGCCGGCTCGGTGACCGTCTGCGTGCTGTGCGAGTTGCCGAAGGCGGCGCAACCGGCCAGGACCGCGGCCGCCAGCGCCGTCAGCGCCAGCGTGCCGGTCCGGCGGCCTGCTGCGCGTACGCGCGGCGACAAGGCGGAGGCGGAGAAAGAGAAGAGAGCTTGGTTCATCTTGGTGCCCTGCGACAGAGCCTGAGTGTTCTGAATGTTTGTTCTTGTATTTGTGTCCGTATCCGGTGGGCTACCCGCTGCTGTTGCCGATGATCCGGTGCAACATGGAGCGGAAGGTCTGGAGTTCGGTTGCGGAGAAGCCATGGAAATGCCGGTTCAGCACGCGGCAATAGATGCGGGGCAACTCGTCCAGCAGCGCCTGGCCAGCCGGGGTGATCGACAGGTCGACCACGCGCCGGTCGGCATCGCTGCGCTGGCGCTCGATCAGGCCGCGCTTTTCCATGCGGCTGAGCAGGCGCGTGACCGAGCCCATGTCGGTACCGAGCTCCCGGCCCAGGTCGGTCACCGTACTGCCTCTTCCGGCGGCCAGCATCATCAGGCAGGTAGCCTGGGCGTGCGTGATATCCAGGCAGTTGACTTCCTGCTCCACCTCGTGCGACAGCACATTCTTGGCGCGCGCCACCAGGTAACCAATGCTCTCGCCCATGCGGTATTCGGCCGGATCGAAAGGGTAGGCCTCGGCGGAGGCGGGCTGAGTCTGCTCGGACATTTCTGCTGGGTGCTTGTCGCTGCAATGGTTGTCGTGGCAACTATATGTTCACGTTCGTCGGATCGCAAGGACGGCAATTTGTTATTGCGGATATCGCAATAATTGTTTTTTCGCCAAGCGGGGCGACTCGGAAGGCTCCGAACGTTGGCCTCGGGTTTTGCGCCGCAGCATGCTATAATTTCGGGTTATCTTTTGATGCTCAGCCCCAAAGCGAGACGCTGCAATGACCCGCGCCATCCGCAATATCGCCATCATCGCTCACGTCGATCATGGCAAGACCACTCTGGTCGACCAACTCCTGCGCCAGGCAGGCACCTTCCGCGACAACCAGCAAGTGGTCGAGCGCGTGATGGATTCCAACGATATCGAAAAGGAACGCGGGATCACCATCCTCGCGAAGAATTGCGCTGTCGAGTACAACGGCACCCATATCAATATCGTCGACACCCCTGGCCACGCCGACTTCGGCGGTGAGGTGGAGCGCGTGTTGTCGATGGTTGACGGCGTGCTGCTGCTGGTCGACGCCGTTGAAGGCCCGATGCCGCAGACCCGTTTCGTCACGCGCAAGGCGCTGGCGCTGGGCCTGAAGCCGATCGTGGTGATCAACAAGGTCGACCGCCCGGGCGCGCGCCCGGAGTGGGTGATCAACCAGACTTTCGACCTGTTCGACAAGCTGGGCGCCACCGACGAGCAGCTCGATTTCCCGGTGATCTACGCCTCGGGCCTGAACGGCTATGCCGGCCTGACCGACGACGTGCGCGAAGGCGACATGAAGCCGCTGTTCGAGACCGTGCTGGCCAAGGTGCCCGTGCGCGACGACAACCCGGATGGCCCGCTGCAGCTGCAAATCATCTCGCTCGATTACTCCAGCTACGTCGGCAAGATCGGCGTTGGCCGCATTTCGCGTGGCCGCGCCCGCTCGCTGCAGGACGTGGTGGTCAAGTTCGGCCCGGAAGGCAACCCCATCAAGGGCCGCATCAACCAGGTGCTGAAGTTCCAGGGCCTGGAACGCGAAATCGTGCAGGAAGCGGAAGCCGGCGACATCGTGCTGATCAACGGCATCGAGGAACTGGGCATCGGTTGCACCGTGTGCGCACCGGACGCGCAGGACGCGCTGCCGATGCTGAAGGTGGACGAGCCGACGCTGACCATGAACTTCTGCGTCAACACCTCGCCGCTGGCCGGCCGCGAAGGCAAGTTCGTGACCAGCCGCCAGCTGCGCGAACGCCTGGACCGCGAACTGAAGTCGAACGTGGCGCTGCGCGTGCAGGAGACCGGCGACGACACCATCTTCGAGGTATCGGGCCGCGGCGAGCTGCACCTGACCATCCTGCTGGAAAACATGCGCCGGGAAGGCTACGAGCTGGCCGTGTCGCGTCCGCGCGTGGTGTTCAAGGAAATTGACGGCGTCAAGCACGAGCCGTACGAACTGCTGACCGTGGACGTCGAAGACGGCCACCAGGGCAGCGTGATGGAAGAGCTGGGCCGCCGCAAGGGTGAACTGCTCGACATGGCATCGGACGGCAAGGGCCGCACCCGCCTGGAGTACCGCGTTCCGGCCCGTGGCCTGATCGGCTTCCAGGGCGAGTTCCTGACGCTGACCCGCGGCACCGGCCTGATCAGCCACATCTTCGACGACTACGCGCCGCTGCGCGAAGGCGGCCTGGGCGAGCGCCACAACGGCGTGCTGATCTCGCAGGACGACGGCGATGCCGTGGCCTACGCGCTGTGGAAGCTGCAGGATCGCGGCCGCATGTTCGTCAAGCCGGGCGATGCGCTGTACGAAGGCATGATCATCGGCATCCACAGCCGCGACAACGACCTGGTCGTGAACCCGATCAAGGGCAAGCAGCTGACCAACGTGCGTGCCTCGGGTACCGACGAAGCCGTGCGCCTGGTGCCGCCGATCCAGATGTCGCTCGAATACGCGGTGGAATTCATCGCCGATGACGAGCTGGTGGAAATCACGCCGAAGAGCATCCGCCTGCGCAAGCGCCACCTGAAGGAGCACGAGCGCAAGCGTGCTTCGCGCGAGACGGCATAAGCGTCTTTCGCCGCAGGCTGTTCAAGCCAACAAAAAACCGCGCCAAGTGCGCGGTTTTTTGTTGGGCGGTACGCGTGCGAGGCGCATTCAGGCGTCGCGCCTGCGCTCCGCGGCAAGCGATGCACCGGCGCTTGGTGCTTCCACGGGCGTCTGCTCGTGCGGATTACGCCACTCGGGTGGCTTCCAGAGATGGCGCGGGTCGCGGTGGCGCCATGCGTCGGCAAGCATGGCGCGCCATTCGTGGAAGGTGAGGGTGATCGGGTTATGGCTGGCGATGCGGCGGGTGATACCGTATTCGGGCGGGGCCTCCTCGGGCACGAAAGAGCCGAACATCCGGTCCCACACGGTCAGCACGCCCGCATAGTTGCGGTCGATGTATTGGGGATTCCGGGCGTGATGCACGCGATGGACCGAGGGCGTATTGAACAGCCATTCAATCCTGTGCCAGCGTCCGCCCAGCCGGGTGTGCACAAAAAACTGGAATGCCAGGTTCAGGCCCACCGCAAGGATCACCCAGTCGGGTGTGAAGCCGATCAGCGCCAGCGGAATCCAGAACAGCCACATGCCAGACAGCGGGTAGGTCAGGCTCTGGCGGAAGGCGGTGGAGAAATTCATCCCCTCGGAGGAATGATGGGTGACGTGCGAGGCCCACATCCAGCGCACGCGATGGCTGGCGCGATGGAACCAGTAGTAGAGGAAATCCTGCAATAGCAGCAGGAGCAGGAATGACCACAGCGTCTGCGGCATCGCCTTCAGGCCATGCTGGTAGCTCCAGGTGTAGACCGTGCGGACCATGAGCCACAGGAAGAAGGCGTCGGATGCCTGGTGCATCAGCGCCAGCGCGGCATTGGAAACCGTGTCGCGCAAGCTGTAGACGGCAGGATCGCGCCGAGACCAGTACCGCGCTTCCGCGCCGATGGCGAGCAGGAATGCTGGCGCGAAAGCCAGCAGGACCAGGCCGGGATCGATTGTTGACGGTGTCATGCGGGAAGTGTTGCCCGATTCCGGCGCATTTGTCTGGAGGACATCCTCTATACGGCCGTGCGGCCTCGCCGAATCGTTGCCTGATGCGCACGCATGCGCACTTTGGGACCGCAGCGGACCGTGTTCGGATTACTGACCATTTTGCAGTACTGAATATCCCCGCGCTCAGGTCAAGGAACGGGGTGGAGCGCCGTTGATAGCGGGGCGGTCGAAAACGGCCGCCAGAGCGCAAATTCAAACGGGGGAGCCATCATGTTTCGCAACACGACCATCGGTACCAGATTGTGGATCTTAATCATTGTCATCAATGCCCTGCTGCTGATTGTCGGTGCCGTGGGCTGGCTGGGGATGTCGCGCAGCAATGACGCCACGCGCCAGATCTATCAGGGTCCGCTAGCCGCCGCGGTCAATCTTGCCGAGGCGCGTTCGAACCAGTTGCTCGTGCGCGTCCTGCTGGACGAGGCGACGTTTGCCACCGATCCCGCCTACGCGCGTGCACGCGCTGCTACCGCCGAGGGGTTTGCGCGCCAATCCGACGCCGCCTGGAAGGCCTATCTGACACTGCCGCGGTCGCCGCAGGAAGCCAAGGTCGCGCAGGACGTAGCCGCCAAGCGCGAAGCTTTGTTCACGCAAGGCGTGGCGCCGCTGATTGCGGCCTTGCACCGGGGCGATCGCGAGGCCGTGATGCGCGCCGTGCTCGATACCATTCCAACGCTCGATATCGCCTTCAGCGCGGTCAATACCGAGTTGGCCAAGCTGCAGCTCGCTGGCGCGCAGGAGGTCTATCACGCTTCGCAGGACCGCTATACGGCCCTGCGCGCGCTGTCGCTTGGCGTGCTGATGCTGGGCCTGTGCTTCAGCACGGCGGTGGCCTGGCGCCTGCGCCGCTCCATCGTGGGGCCGCTTGACATGGCGATCGCGCGTTTCGAGCGGATCGCGGCCGGCGATCTGGCGACGAGCACAGAGCATGGCGGCGAGCCGCGCGTGGAGAGCGAGCGCAGCGAGACGGGCCGCATGCTTGCCATGCTCGGCCGCATGCAGGCCAGCCTGGCGGCGATGGTTAGCGAGGTGCGCGGCGGCGCCGATTCCATCGCCGCGGCCAGCAAGCAGATTGCCAGCGGCAACAGCGACCTGTCGCAGCGCACCGAGCAGCAAGCCGCCTCGCTGGAAGAGACCGCCTCCAGCATGGAAGAACTGACAGGCACGGTGCGCCAGAACGCCGACAGCGCACGTGAGGCCAACACCCTGGCCAGCGCCGCCACCGGGCTGGCCGAGCGAGGCAGCGAGGCGGTGGCCCGCGTGGTCGATACCATGCAGGCCATCGATGCCAGCGCGAACAAGATCGTCGACATCATCGACGTGATCGAGAAAATTGCGTTCCAGACCAATATCCTCGCGCTCAACGCAGCGGTGGAAGCCGCGCGCGCCGGCGAGCATGGCCGTGGCTTTGCCGTGGTGGCAGGCGACGTGCGCGATCTGTCGCAACGTTGCGCAGGCGCTTCCAAGGAGATCCGCGTGCTGATCGGCGACTCGGTGTCGCGCGTGCGCACCGGCGGCGAGATGGTCGACCAGGCCGGGCGGATCATGCAGGAGATGGTGGGCGCGGTGCGCCGTGTCAGCGGCATCATGGGCGGCATCAGCGCGGCTTCCGACGAGCAGTCGTGCGGCATCGACCAGGTCAACCAGGCGGTGGCGCAGATGGACGGCATGACCCAGCAGAACGCGGCGCTGGTCGAGCAGGCCGCCGCCGCCGCCGCGTCGCTGGAGGGGCAGGCGCAGCGCCTGACCGGCCTGATGTCGGCATTCCGCGTGGCTTGAGTGGAGGCCGCGCTCCGCCCCTGGCCGATGCGCCGCGGGCCCGGCCCCGAGGGGGCGGTTCGCGGCACGGCTGGTGTAAAGTTGCGGGTTGCATTCGTGGAGAAAGAGACATGACTGACCTGGTCACAAGCGAGATCCATGGCGGTATCGGCTACCTGACGCTGAACCGGCCCCAGGCGCTGAACGCGCTGTCGCTCGAGATGATTCGCGCCATCACCAAGGCGCTCAACGACTGGGCGGCGGCGCCCGAAGTCGTGGCGGTGGTAGTTGCTGGTGCGGGCGGCAAGGCCTTCTGCGCCGGCGGCGACATCCGCTTCTTCCACAAGGCCGCGTTGGCCGGGGATCCCTTGCTCGACCAGTTTTTTGTCGAGGAGTACGCGCTCAACCACCTGATCCACCGCTACGCCAAGCCTTATATCGCGCTGATGGACGGCGTGGTGATGGGCGGCGGCATGGGCATCTCGCAAGGCGCGCGCCGCCGGCTCGTGACCGAGCGGACCAAGATGGCGATGCCCGAGACCAATATCGGCCTGTTCCCGGATGTGGGCGGCGGCTGGTTCCTGTCGCGCACGCCCGGCCGCCTGGGCGAATACCTGGGCCTGACGGGCGCGGTGCTTCATGCCGCCGACGCGCTGTATGCGGGACTGGCCGACGCCTACCTGCCGGGCAACGCGATGGCGGAACTGGTGGACGTGCTGCGTGCCCGCCAGTTCGGCAGCGGCGATGCCGTGCTGGCCTGCATCGATGAGGCCACCGCGGCGCACCGCGCCGCCTGCCCGCCGGGCGAAAGCCACCTGGCCGCGCTGCAGGGCGAGATCGACCGCCTGTTTGCCGGCGCGTCGGTGATCGATATCGTGGCCGCGGTCAGCGATGCCGGCTCCGACTGGGCCGCGCAGACTGCCGCCATGCTGCGCGCCCGCTCGCCGCTGATGCTGAACGTCACGCTGGAGCAGGTCCGGCGCGCCCGCACCATGGCGCTCGAAGACGAGCTGCGCATGGAGCTGGACATGATGTACTGCGTATTCCGCCATGGCGACGGCGTGGAGGGAATCCGCGCGCTGGCGGTCGACAAGGATCATGCACCCAAGTGGCAGCCGCCGCGCCTCGACGAGGTGACCCGCGAACGCGTGCGCGCCTTCTTCGACAGCCCCTGGGCGCGTGGCGAGCATCCGCTTGCGGCGCTGTAGGCCCGCCTCGGACGGCACCTTTCACGCAAATGGACTAGAGTGACGTCTGGACCGGCCGCCGGGTGTGGCGCACTGCGCATGGCGGCCGGGTCCGGGCAGCACATTCCGACCCTCCCTGGTGACGTGAACGAGTAAGGACCCGAGATGAGTACTCCCCGTGATGTAGCCGTACTGGTAGGCAGCCTGCGCAAGGACTCCTTCAGCCGCAAGCTGGCGCTGGCGCTGGCCGCGATGGCGCCCGCCGGCATCAAGCTCGAGATTGTCGAGATTGGCCAGTTGCCGCTGTACAACCAGGATGAAGACGCAAGCCCGCCCGCGTCCTGGGTTGCCTTCCGCGATCGTATCCGCCGCGCGGACGCCGTGTTGTTCGTCACGCCGGAGTACAACCGCTCGGTACCGGCCGCGCTGAAGAACGCCATTGACGTCGGCTCGCGTCCTTACGGCCAGAGTGCCTGGAATGGCAAGCCTGGCGGCGTGGTCAGCGCTTCGCCGGGCGCCGTCGGCGGCTTTGGCGCCAACCACCATCTGCGCCAGTCGCTGGTGTTCCTCAATATCCCGGTGCTGCAGCAGCCGGAGGCCTATATCAGCGGCGTCGACAAGCTGCTCGATGAACATGGGGGTATCGCGAGTGAATCCACACGTGGTTTCCTGGGCACGTATCTGAGCGCCTTCGCTGCCTGGATCGAGCGCAACGCGCCGAGGTGAGGCAGGGGCCGCGCATGGGGAGAGGGGCTTCCCGCACGCCCCTCGAAAAGCAGACGCCCGCTGCCGACACGGCAGCGGGTGCGGAGGGCAGGTGAATTCGCTGCCGTGCGCTTTGAAAT
Source organism: Cupriavidus basilensis (assembly GCF_029335485.1). Lineage (GTDB taxonomy): Bacteria > Pseudomonadota > Gammaproteobacteria > Burkholderiales > Burkholderiaceae > Cupriavidus > Cupriavidus basilensis_E. The sequence goes on along the minus strand of NZ_JARJLM010000686.1, from coordinate 1,489 downwards.
GTACTTACTTGCGCTTGGTTCCCCCGGCCGGCCGCGCCTGCGTGCCTGCCAGCGGCTGGCCTGGAAAGCCCTCTGGATAGCGGATGACGCGCAGGCCTTCCCCGGGCTTGCGCAACGGCCATGCATGGCTGGCGCGAACTCTCGCGCCGCCTGTGATCGCGGCCATGGCTTCCCTGTCGAGCTCCACGCTGTCCGGCAAATCCTTGATGACGATGATGGCCATGACTCCCTCCTGCTTGGTGGCGAAGGCCGGCTTGGCCGGCGTTCGCCTGGTGGGCGGCGCGCATTCGGCAAGCCCAGCCGGACCAGTATAGGCCACGGGCTCTATCTCCGAGGCAGTGCCTTGCGTGCGCGCAACTGCCGTGGAGACCCTGCGGTCTCCATGGGGCGGGGTGCGTGTTGTTCAGACCGCTGCGTGGGTGGCGGCCCATTGCGACGGGTTGACGTCGATGCTCAGCGGACCGAAGCCGGAGCCGATCACGCCAACGTTGTTCAGCGTGTTCACGTTGATACTTTGCAACTGGGCGATGTTCTGGTTGACGTTGACATTGACGTTGGCCACCGGGCCCAGTCCTTGCAACCAGGAATTGCTGCCGCCGCGCACCGTGGCCAGGGATTTGCTGTCGAGTTCCTTGTTCAGGGCGAGATCGCGCACGATGATGGATGACATGATGGTTCTCCTTTGATTCACTCTGCTTTGCTTCATGTGATCGAGGGCCGCGGAGGTGGCGGTGCCGCCTCCGCGTAGACCGCGCCGTTCAACGATAGATATTGTTGCTGGCGTTCTGGGTCGAATCGACATGCGACTTGATGTCGGCGGCGAAGGCCGTGTTGTTGCCGTTCATGTTGACCACGTTCTGGGTCTGGCCGATCAGCTGCGAGGCGTTGAAGGTGGAGTCGAGCTTGACCGTGCTGAAGACGGGCAGGAAGGGCATGTAGCCGCCACGCACCGCGCGCATGGCGCGGCTATCGAGGGCTTCGGTGACGGGCAGGTCCTGGATGGTCAGGGTGGTGTTCATGGCAGTTCTCCGGGTATTCGGTCGTTGGCGGATGCAGCGTCAGCGGTGGGCAGCGGCCCGTGGCTCAGTAGATGTTGTTGCTGGCGTTCTGGGTGGAATCGACATGCGACTTGATATCGGCGACGAAGGCCGCGTTGTTGCCGTTCATGTTGACCACGTTCTGGGTCTGGCCGATCAGTTGCGAGGCGTTGAAGGTGGAGTCGATCTTGACGGCGCTGAAGACCGGCAGGAAGGGCACGTAGCCGCCGCGCACGGCGCGCATGGCGCGGCTGTCGAGTTCTTCGGTGACCGGCAGGTCCTGGATGGTGAGGGTAGTCATGGCAGTTCTCCTGGGAGCGATTGGGACTTGGACTGGGTTGAGCATCGGTGCTGCGCTCGGGAGGTACAAACGCATGGAGTGTGCCAGGGCGGGCCAGGCCGGCGCCGATCGCCCGCAAACGCAGGCGGGGACTGCAAACTGCCGTTCCGCA
>NZ_JARJLM010000685.1 GCF_029335485.1 Cupriavidus basilensis | reverse complement strand
GCCGGTACAAGATTGTTACCACGCGGGGCGGCCCCCGGGCCGCCCCGCGGTCCCGCCTAGAACGTCGTGCGCACGCCCAGCTTCACGCTGCGTCCTGCCAGCGGCGCGATGTCGCGCAGGATGGAGGTGGCGCTGCGGGCGTCCTGGTTGGTCAGGTTGTCGCCGCGCAGGTAGACCAGGGTCTGGGTGCCCGCCATCTTGAACTTGTAGGTGATGGAGACGCCGAGCAGGGTGTAGGCGTCGGTGGGCGTGTCGTTGGCCGGCACGCGCGATTGCCGGGCGGCGTAGGTCACGTCCGCGCGCGCGCCCCAGGGGCCGGCGCCGTACACCACGGCGCCGCCCAGGCGCAGCGGCGACAGGCGCGGCAACGGCTGGCCGGTGTTGCGGTTCTCGCCATGCACGTAGTCGGCGCGGGCTTCCAGGTCCACCGTGTCGCTGCCGGTCAGCAGTTTCTGCCAGACGCGCGCGCGGCCTTCGGCCTCGAAGCCATACAGCGTGGCGGGCACGCCCATGTACTGCATCACCGGCAGCGCGCCGGCGCTGCCCGGGGTCACCAGGTCGCCCTCGGCGTCGCGCGCGGTGCCGGTGTTGGTGAGCGCCAGGTAGTTCGAGAAGCGGCTGTAGTAGCCCGACAGGCTGGCGCTGTGCGGGCCCGACTTGAAGCGCACGCCCAGATCCAGCGAGGTGGCGCGCTCCTTGGCGGCGTTGGGGTCGCCCTGCTCCCAGGAGCCCGTGGCCACGTGAGGACCGTTGGCGTAGAGCTCGTAGAAGGTGGGCGCGCGCTCCGTGTAGGCCAGGTTGCTGGTCAGCGACCAGGCCGGGGCCAGCTTGTAGAGCAGGCCGGCCGAGGCGCTGCCGGCGTTGAAGCTGCGGCTGGCATCGGCGAAGCGCTCGTTGCCGTTGGCCTGCGCCTTGACGCGGGTGTGGTCCATGCGCCCGCCCAGGTTGAGCTTGAGGTCGCCGCCGGCGCTCAGCGGCATTTCCTCGAAGATGAACAGGGCGGCATTGTCGGTGTCCGTGCTTGGCACGAAGGCTTCTTCGCCGAGCGCGGAGAAGCGCGTCGAGCCGAACTGGGTGCCGATCACGCCGGTCATGCGGCCGATGCGCGCGTGCTTTGCCTCGATGCGGGCATCCCAGCCGTTGTTCTTGAAGACGGTGCCGGTCTGGCCGGCGTCGATCTCCTTGTGCTCGTAGTCGGTATAGCTGAACTTGCTCTTGACCGATTCGATGAAGCCGCCCGTGTTGCCGGCCAGGTTGCGCACCTCGCCTTCGACCGCGAAGCGCTGCTGGCGCATCTGCAGGCGCACGGAATCCTCGGCCGGGGTGCCGTATTCGTTGTGGTATTCGCTGTAGTTGGCGCCGACGAAGCCATCGGCCCAGGTGTAGGCGCCGCCCAGCGAGCCGCCCGACTGCTGCGCGCTGCTGTTGGGCAGACGGCCGTAGGCCTCGCTCTGGCCTTCCTCCAGCGGCTGGCTGTTGCGCAGGCTGGCGCTGCGCGCATAGCCGGGGATGCGCAGGTTGCTGGTCTTGCGGGCGAAGGCGTCGGCGTGGATGGCGATCTGGCCATTGCCGGCTTCGAGCAGGCCGCTGGCGTTGCGCGCGCTGTCGCCGCCGGCGGTGGCGCTGGCGTCGACCGCGCCGCCGATGCCCTGGATCGGTTCCTTGGGGATGCGGTTGTCGATGACGTTGACCACGCCGCCGATGGCGTTGCCGCCGTACATCAGCGCGGCGGGGCCGCGTACCACTTCAATGCGTTCGGCCACCAGCGGGTCCACCGGCACGGCGTGGTCGTTGGACAGGGTGGAGGCGTCGATGGTGCTGCCGCCGTTTTGCAGCACCTTGATGCGGTCGCCGTCCAGGCCGCGGATGATCGGGCGGCTGGCATTGGGGCCGAAGTAGCTGGAGGACACGCCCGGCAGCTTGTCCAGGGTGTCGCCCAGCGTGCTGCCCTGGCGCACGGCGAGGGCATCGCCGCCCAGGGTGGAGACCGGCGCAACCAGGTCGTTGAGTTCGCTGCCCAGCGGGTTGGCGGTGACCACGACCTCGCGCAGGGTGGTGGTGGCGCCGGGGGCGGGGGCGTTCTGCGCGAAGGCGCCGCTGCAGGCGGAGGCGATCAGGGCGGCGACGGCGGCGAGCGGCTTGCGCCGCAGGGTATTTTCTTGCTGGAAACGGAAAGACATGGCTCGCGTTCTTCTTGAATGGGGTCGAGCACGCAGCGCA
>NZ_JARJLM010000684.1 GCF_029335485.1 Cupriavidus basilensis | reverse complement strand
AACGATCACCGCACGAGACTCCATGCCCACGCTCGAAACCAAACTCAATGCGCGTTCGGAATCCTTCCGCGCCAACGCCGACGCCATGCAGGCGCTGGTCGCCGACCTCAAGGCGAAGATCGCCAAGCTGGCCGAAGGCGGCGGCGAGGAAGCGCGCGCCAAGCACCTCGGGCGCGGCAAGCTGCTGCCGCGCGAGCGCGTCCAGCAACTGCTGGACCCGGGCACGCCCTTCCTGGAGCTGTCGCAGCTCGCGGCCTATGACATGTACGACAATGCCGCGCCCGGCGCCGGCATCATCACCGGCATCGGCAGCATTGCCGGGCAGGAATGCGTGATCGTCTGCAACGATGCCACCGTCAAGGGCGGCACCTACTATCCGCTCACCGTGCGCAAGCACCTGCGTGCGCAGGAGATCGCCGAGCAGAACAACCTGCCCTGCATCTACCTGGTGGATTCGGGCGGCGCCAACCTGCCGAACCAGGACGACGTGTTCCCGGATCGCGACCACTTTGGCCGCATCTTCTACAACCAGGCCAACCTGTCCAAGGCGGGCATTCCGCAGATCGCGGTGGTGATGGGTTCCTGCACCGCCGGCGGCGCCTATGTGCCGGCGATGAGCGATGAGTCCATCATCGTCAAGAACCAGGGCACCATCTTCCTGGGCGGCCCGCCGCTGGTGAAGGCCGCGACCGGCGAGGAAGTGAGCGCCGAGGACCTGGGCGGCGCCGACGTGCACACCCGCCTGTCGGGCGTGGCCGATTATTTTGCGCAGAACGACGCGCACGCGCTGTCGCTGGCGCGCAATATCGTGCAGCACCTGAACCGCCGCAAGCCGGACCAGATCCGCCTGCACGAGCCCCTGCCCCCGCGCTATCCGGTGGAAGAACTGTACGGCGTGATTCCCACCGACACGCGCAAGCCCTACGACGTGCGCGAGGTGATCGCGCGCATCGTGGACGATTCCGATTTCGACGAATTCAAGGCGCGCTACGGCACCACGCTGGTTTGCGGCTTTGCGCGGATCTGGGGTTATCCGGTAGGCATCATCGCCAATAACGGCATCCTGTTCTCGGAGTCGGCGCTGAAGGGCGCGCACTTCATCGAGCTGTGCTGCCAGCGCAAGATTCCGCTGGTGTTCCTGCAGAACATCACCGGCTTCATGGTGGGCCGCAAGTACGAGAACGAAGGCATCGCGCGCAACGGCGCCAAGATGGTGACGGCGGTGGCGACGGCGCAGGTGCCGAAGTTCACCGTGATCATCGGCGGCTCGTTCGGCGCGGGCAACTACGGCATGTGCGGCCGGGCGTATTCGCCGCGTTTCCTGTGGATGTGGCCGAACGCGCGGATCTCGGTGATGGGCGGCGAGCAGGCAGCCAGCGTGCTGGCCACCGTGCGCCGCGACGGCATCGAGGCCAAGGGGGGCAGCTGGAGCGCGGAGGACGAGGACAAGTTCAAGCAGCCGATCCGCGACCAGTACGAGCACCAGGGCCACCCCTACTACGCCAGCGCGCGGCTGTGGGACGACGGCGTGATCGATCCCGCGCAAACCCGCACGGTGCTGGGCCTTGGCCTGTCGGCCAGCCTGAATGCGCCGATCGGCGAGATGAAGTTCGGCGTGTTCCGCATGTAACGCCGCGCCGATCCACTCCCGCACAGCACAGGACCAGAACGCAATATGGAATTCACCACCCTTACCGTCACCGCCGAACAGCATGTGGCCACCGTCACGCTGAACCGGCCGGACGTACGCAATGCCTTCAACGAGACCGTGATCGCGGAGTTGACCGGCGCCTTCCGCGCGCTGGGCAGCGAGTCCACGGTGCGCGCCATCGTGCTGGCCGGCAACGGCCCGGCCTTCTGCGCCGGCGCCGATCTGAACTGGATGAAGAAGATGGCCGGCTACTCGCACGACGAGAACCGGTCCGATGCGCTGACGCTGGCGCAGATGCTGCATACCATCTGGGCCTGTCCCACGCCGGTGATCGCCCGCATTCACGGCGACACCTACGCCGGCGGCGTGGGCCTGGTCGCGGCCTGCGATATCGCGGTGGCGGCGGAACCGGTCAACTTCTGCCTGTCGGAAGCGCGCCTGGGCCTGCTGCCGGCCACCATCAGCCCCTACGTGATCCGCGCCATGGGCGAGCAGGCGGCACGCCGCTACTTCATCACGGCCGAGCGCTTTGGCGCCGCCGAGGCGCTGCGGCTGGGTTTTGTGCATGAGGTGGTGCCGGCCGATGCGCTGGACGCCAGGGTGAGCGAGATAGCCGCCGCGCTGGTGGCCAACAGCCCCAACGCCGTGCGCGAGAGCAAGCGGCTGGTGCAGGAAGTGGCCGGACGCGCCATCGACGACGCGCTGCTGGCCGATACGGCAGACCGCATCGCGGCCATCCGCGCGTCCGAAGAGGGCCGCGAGGGCGTGCGCTCCTTCCTGGAGAAGCGTTCGCCGTCATGGCGTCCTGCCTGAGCCCGCCACCCAGCCAATCTTGCGTTTGCCCCGCTGCCATGCAGGGGCGCTGGCCGCCCCGCAGGCGTGAAGCGCGCCGGGCGGCCCGGGCAGCCTTGCTGCCCGAACCCATAAAATAGGAACAGCCATGTTCAACAAGATCCTGATCGCCAATCGCGGCGAAATCGCCTGCCGCGTGGCGGCCACCTGCCGCCGCCTCGGCATCCGCACGGTGGCTGTCTATTCGGACGCCGACGCCAACGCCCGCCACGTGGCGCTGTGCGACGAAGCGGTGCACATCGGCGGCGCGGCCGCGCGCGACAGCTACCTGCGCGGCGAGCACATCATCGAGATGGCCAAGGCCACCGGCGCGCA
>NZ_JARJLM010000683.1 GCF_029335485.1 Cupriavidus basilensis | reverse complement strand
GCAGGATGCGCGGGATCAGACGATCTCGCGCGTCTCCATGAACTGCAGGTTGGGGAAACGCTCCTGCGTCAGGCGCAGGTTCACCATGCTGGGCGCCAGGTACACGTGATCGCCGGCACCATCGAGCGCGACGTTGTGGCCGGCCTTCTCGATCAGCTTCTCGATCTCGGCGGCATCGCCCTTGAGCCAGCGCGCGGTGGCGCACTCGTGCGACTCGAAAATGGCGTCGACGCCGTACTCATGTTCCAGCCGGTGCGCGACCACGTCGAACTGCAGGATACCCACGGCGCCCAGCACCAGGTCGTTGGAGGCGATCGGGCGGAACATCTGCGTGGCGCCTTCCTCGGCCAGCTGTTGCAGGCCCTTCTGCAGCTGCTTCACCTTGAGCGGGTTGTTCAGGCGCGCGCGACGGAAGAATTCCGGCGCGAACGAGGGGATGCCCGTGAACTTGAGCGCCTCGCCCTCGCTGAACGCATCGCCCAGGCGGATGGTGCCGTGATTGGGCACGCCGATGATATCGCCGGCATACGCCTCTTCCGTCGTATTGCGGTCCTGCGACATGAAGGTAATGGCGTTATTGATGGCGATGGTCTTGCCGGTGGACACATGCAGCACCTTCATGCCGCGCTCGAAGCGGCCCGAGCAGACCCGCACGAACGCGATGCGGTCACGGTGGCGCGGGTCCATATTGGCCTGGATCTTGAACACGAAGCCGGTGAACCTGGGCTCCTGCGGCTCCACCACGCGCGACTCGGCATTGCGGGCCTGCGGCGGCGGCGCCAGCGCGCACAGCGCGTCGAGCAGCGATTGCACGCCAAAGTTGTTGACGGCCGAGCCGAAGTACACCGGCGTCTGCTTGCCGCTCAGGAAGGCGTCCTTGTCGAAGGCATGCGAAGCACCGCGCACCAGCTCGATCTCGATGCGCAGTTCTTCCGCCTGGCTGCCCAGCACGCGGTCGAGCTCCGGGTTGTCCAGGCCGTCGACGATGGCCGAGGTGCCCTTGTCGCCGTGCGGATCGAACAGCTGCACGCGGTCGTCGATCAGGTGGTATACGCCGCGGAACGACTTGCCCATGCCGATCGGCCAGGTCATCGGCGCGCACTGCATCTTCAGCACGTCCTCGATCTCGTCGAGCAGTTCGATGGGCGAGCGGCCTTCGCGGTCGAGCTTGTTGATGAAGGTCAGGATGGGCGTGTCGCGCAGGCGGCAGACGTTGAGCAGCTTGATGGTCTGCGCTTCCACCCCGTTGACCGAATCGATCACCATCACCGCGGAGTCCACCGCGGTCAGCGTACGGTAGGTGTCTTCGGAAAAGTCCTCGTGGCCCGGGGTGTCGAGCAGGTTGACGATGTTCTCGCGGTACGGGAACTGCATCACCGACGAGGTCACCGAGATGCCGCGCTGCTTTTCCAGCTCCATCCAGTCCGAGGTGGCATGGCGATCCGCCTTGCGCGCGCGCACTTCGCCCGCGACCTGGATGGCGCCGCCGAACCACAGCAGTTTTTCGGTCAGGGTCGTCTTACCCGCGTCAGGGTGCGAAATGATGGCAAAGGTGCGACGACGCGCAATTTCGGATACGAGCGAGCTCACGGCAGTGGATTCGGCAAACAGAGGATGAAATAAGGGCCCGGGGCGCAGCGGACCGGCGCCAGGAGCCGGCGCGACCATCAGCTTGCGGTCGGGGGCCGGGCACTGCGGGCATGCACGAAGGGAATCGGGCCGTATTTTACCGGTTCGCGGGACCAGCGGCGCGGGGATCGGGAGGAGGGCTGCCGTTTTGCCCCTTCAGGCTGCCGAACTGCAGCGCGTACTGGCGGGTCAGTTCGGCCCCGAAGAAGAATATTTGTGCCGAATAATACACCCACAGCATCAGCGCCACCACCGAGCCGGCCGCACCGTAGGAGGTGGCCACCGCGCTATTGCCCAGGTAGAGGCCGATCAGCCGCTTGCCCGCCGCGAACAGCAAGGCGGTAATGACCGCGCCCATGATCACGTCGCGCCAGGCAATGCGCGCGTTGGGCAGCATCTTGAAGATGACGGCGAACAACAGGGTCACCACGCCGAAGGAAAAGGCGGTGGACAGCCCATCGGCGACGGGGGCGAACCATGACTCGGTCCATAGCTGTCCCCAGAAGCGATCGATCACCGCCAGCGCAGCGTTGACGATCAGGGATACAAGCAGCATGAAAGCCAGCACCAGCACCAGGCTGAAAGATAGCAGCCGCGCCCGCAGCAATTGCTGCCAGCCCGCACCTGTCGGCGCCGGCGCCGCCCAGATCTCGTCGAGGCTGCCCTTGAGTTCGGCAAAGGCGCTGGTGGCGCCAACGAAGAGGATCCCGGTGGCGATGGCGGCGGCCAGCCCGCCGCCGCCCGCGCGATGCGTGGCGGCAAGGATTTCCTGGATGGCGGCAGCGCCCTGGGACCCGACCAGGCCGTCGATCTGGGCAAATATCTCGCCGCGCGCCGCTTCTGCGCCGAAGAAGAGGCCGGCGATGGAGATCACCAGCACCAGGATCGGCGCCAGCGAAAAGAGCATGTAGAAAGACAATGCCGCGCCTTTGCTGGCCGCGCGGTGCGCAAGCCACGAGCGGACCGAGGCCAGCACCACGCTGACCGTGTGGGCGGCGGTATGCCGGTTGGGCAGCCAACCCCCGCCTGGGCGGTGTTCCTGAGGTTCGCGGTCCACGGACCGGTCGGGGGAATCTGTTGGATTCACGCGTTGATCCACTGTTGGGACTACCAGCCTGGCAGCCTGTTGGCCTGGAAGGGAAGCGGCCTGCCGGGCCGGCAGGTGCGCCGTCCTATGACCTGTCTTTCTTCAGGCCCCAGATCAGCGACACCATGAACAGCACGAGGAAGACGATGAAAAGGAGCTTGCCCACCCCGGCCGCCGCCGCGGAAACGCCGCCGAAGCCAAACAGGGCGGCAATCACGGCGATGACGAAGAAGATTACGGCGTAACGCAACATGATGAGACTCCAGAGATACCATCTCCCGCGTTTGTTGTCCGTTTGTTGTCCGTTCGTTGTTGCCCATTTCCAAGTTCATGATACAGCCCGCTGTGCGCTTTGCCCAAGCACGCCCCGGGAGCATGCCGGGCTCGGCAGGAACAGCGAGCGCCTAAACTGGAAGCGGGAATATTGCCGTTCTGCGGCACGGCGGGCGGGAACCAGCCGGCAGGCAGGCCCCACGCCACGCCGGACGCGCGAGCCCCACGGGCACCCATCGTGCGCAATCCATTCACCGTCGGAAGGGGGCACCATGAACCGGAAGCACAACCGCCGTCTTGGCATGGCCATCTGTTTGGCGCTTGGCCTGCTCGCCACCGCTGGCTGCGAACGCAGCCAGCCGGGGCCCAAGCCGATTTCCAGTGAATTTGGCGGGCAGGCCGGCGGCAGCGCCCCCCTTTCCGCCGTCGCTGGCCCGCAGCGATAGCGGCCGCAGGCCACAGCGCCGAGAGGCTGGCCACCCTGGCGGCTTGACAGCTTCGCAACCGCCCCGACGAGCCGCGTTCCGGAGCCACGGTCACACCTCGGCAAGACTGGAGCGTACCCGTTTCTGCGTGACTACCTGCGCGCCGCCAGGGTTGCGCAGCGGAGCACAAACAAGCGTCGCAGAGCGGTAGGCCTCGCATGCAAGCGGCCTTGGCGCCTGTTTCAACGATGCAACCTGCGCCGGACAGGCCTGCCGGGCGGACAAGGCGCGTCCATGCGCCCGAAACGTAAGGCCCGCGCGGCGATTCGGCCGGGGCCGCGCCCCTGCGGCGGCGGTATCCGCGTGTTTCAGCGTTGCAACGAAAATGTCCCCCCTCTTGTGGGGAATTTCTCCCCACTCTCGAGAGCCACCCGCAAACCCTTACCAGCCCTGGTTTTCGCGGCATTGGCACGCTTGTCGCTCTGTTCCGAGCGGGGAGACACAAAAAGATGACGCGACGAGCCCAATCACTCGGGAGTGAGTTCTGCCATGCGTCAGCCGCCAGCGCGAATGACGGCACGAAGGCGCTCGTATCGACTGGCGCGCCCTGCGCCCTCGGTCTTGCAGCTTTTGTCGCCGCCGTTGCTTCCTTCTCCGCGCTTGCAGATCCAGGCGATTTCGTCGTTCTGCGCGGCGTCGAGCCGAATACTGCCGATCGCGGCATTCCGCAGGGGGACATGCCGATAGCTGCCGCTGTCGGGCTGTTTCCGTCCGCACGTTTCCAGCAATCCGCCGCCGCCGTGGCGCGCGGCCCGTCCGGCGGCAATGCCACGGGCCTGGTACAGCAAAACCAGAAGGCAGGAGCGGCGAATGCCTCGTTCAATGCTTTTGTGCTCCGTCCCCCGGCGGGCACTTTTTTCTAAGAGGGGAGGGAGATAGCCATGAAAACGAAGATGCTCGCGATCGCGGCATTGGTATTGCTTTCCACCAGTGCGTCGGCAGTCGGTTTCAGCTATTTCGATCGCCCGGATGACGCCGATGCCTTTAACCAGACAACCGTCAGCAATGACATCTACGTCCGCGGTTTTGGCTTTGCCTGGGGAGATATCCGCTTCAAGGCGGAACCGGGCGCCGGGCGCAACAGCCAACTCGGCGCGCGCGACCATCCCTCCCCCATCGGCACGTCCGCAAAGCACGCATTCGGCGGCGGCAGCGCGCTGTTCAAGGCCCGGGGCGGTGCCGGCGTGAATGTCGCCGCCGGAGACGACGACGTGCAGGGCGACGGGCCAGCGAGCTTCAGCACGACCCATTGAGCACGGCAACAACGCAGCTCGGATTCAGGGGGAACCGGGTTCTGGGGGAAACAGCGCGTCCGTAGCGGGATGCCGGGCCTGCGCCTGCGCACGGCACGGTGCGCGGTGGATGGCGCCAGGGAACAAGGCGGGCCGAAGCCCGCCTGTATCCTCGGCTTGCCGACTATTCGCCGGCGCCCGGCCGCGCTTCAATGCGGATATTGTGCTTGTGCATCAGCCGGTACAACGTGACCCGGGACACATTGAGCTCGCGCGCGGCCGGCACTACGTGGAAGCCGTGGCTCGCCATCACGGTGCGAATCGCCTCGCGCTCGGCTTCCTCCCGAATCGCGTCGAGGGTCTTGCGCGGCGTGTCGGTGCCGCCGTGCAATTGCAGGTCCTCCGCGGTGATCTTGCGATTGTCGGTCATGACAATGGCGCGCCGTACCCGATTGATCAGTTCGCGCACATTGCCCGGCCACTCGTACTGCATCATGGCCTGCGTCGAGCACGGAGAAAAACCGCGTATGCGCCGATGCGCCTCGTGACCGTGTTCCGCCAGCACCGAGTTGGCCAGCAGCAGGATGTCCTCGCCGCGTTCGCGCAATGGCGGAATCGACAGGGTCAGCACGCATAGCCGGTGGAACAGGTCGGCACGGAAGCGGCCGTCGGACTGCGCCGCCACCAGGTCGACGTGCGTCGCCGAGATGATGCGCAGATCCAGCGGGATCGACTGGTGCCCGCCAAGCCGGGTAATGGTGCCTTGCTGCAGGAAGCGCAGCAGGGCGACCTGGCTCTCCAGTGGCAGGTCGCCGATTTCGTCGAGGAACAGCGTGCCGCCCTGGGCTTGCTCGATCCAGCCGATCTTGCGCTGGTTGGCGCCCGTGAACGCGCCTTTCTCGTAGCCGAACAACTCCGACTGCACCAGGTGCGGCGGTATGGCGCCGCAGTTGATTGCAACGAACGGCCCCTTGCGCCGGCTCGAGGCTTCATGAACGGCCTGCGCCGCCAGTTCCTTGCCGGTGCCGGACTCGCCGGAAATAAAGACAGGCGCTTCGTTGTGGGCCACCTTGGCGAGGGAGCGAAACATGCTCCGCATCGCCGCGCACTCGCCGATCATGGGGCCATGGCCAATCAGTTCGTGGCTGCGCGCACCGTGCAGGCAGGCCATGCCGTGCGCATGCTTGAGCGTGTAAAGCAGCTCGCTGAACGAGAACGGCGTGCGCACGTAGTCCACGCAGTAGTCGCGTATCAGCCTTCGCACGCGCTCGTCTTCCAGCATGCGCGACGACGTGATCGCCACCCACATCACATGCAGGTATTGCAGGCTCTGTTCGAGCTGCGTCAGTTCGGCGTCGCTGTATTCGCTTTCAAGGTCGATGACGCCGGCCATCGGCGCGCTGCCTCGTACCACCCGGCTCAGATCGCGGATCTGCTGGATATGGCGAATTTCCCAGCCAGACCCGAACTGGGCCGGATCGAATCCATAGGGTTCGTGGCGCGACACGACCAGCACTTGCGCGGTGCGTGTCGCCACCTTGCACAGTCGGTCCATAGCGGTCTCCCGGACGTTGAGCATATTGACTATTCCGGCTTCCACCGCGATCCCGCCCTGAAGCAGGCTGCGTTCGCGGTCAAGCCGAGTCGGTCGGGGATCTGCCCCCGCGCGCAACGCCGGCATTACGGTCTGGACAAACTGCGGGACTGCTCGCCAAGAATGGCCTCATGGTCGCCACCGGCCTGAAGCTGGTCGCGAATACGTCGCCGCACCTGGTCTTTTTCGTGCATCAATTCGCTGCGCGGCGCTTCCGGCGACTGGCCGGAGTAACGGTAATAGAGCGCTTTGTAGGTGAGTTGGCTGAGGATCCATTCCTGCAGCAGCGCGCGCTGCCGGAATGACTCGGCTTCCAGGGCACGTTGTCGCTGCAGCAGTTGTTCGATGGCGGCACGCGCGTAGGGCGGCAGCATCTGGTCCTGGCTCAGGAACGTTTCGACAGTGCCGACAGCAGGGTCGTCCCGCTCGTTGATGCGTTGTCGGTGCGGTGCCTCGGCTGCGGCTTCTCCCAAAGCTGCCCAGGCACGGTGTATGGAAAGACTGGCTGACTCGCTGATGGGCCCTATGGCGGGTCGCCGGATTTCTCCTGCAGTCATGATTGATCCCCGTTGAACAACACCCCCGGCACTACACGTTCGCGATTACCACTTATGTTTAGTCTTATTGTTTGCTTTGATCAGGCGGGCGTGTATCCGCGCGCTCTTTTCGTGGTGGCGAAGCCATCTGAACGATGGTCTGCTCGGTCAGTCCTTGCCGTTCTGCCCGCGGCGGACTTGTTACTGTCGTTATCCTGGCTTGACTACCCTGCGCCAGCCGGCGCATCTCCGGACTGCCGGAGTCAAGAAGGGGCGCCCTGAAGCGCCCCACAATCTGCCACGACTCTAGTTCAGTGCATTTGCACCTGTTTGTCCAGCCCTCCGTATCGGTATTCAGCCTAATATCATCCTTTAGTATGAGCAGCGTGCGGCATTCCATATGCCTTTCGACGTAAATGATCACTCACATTTAACGCAGAAACAGGTACGCACCGGACCGGCTGGCGCGGTGAGAAATCAGGCGGGATGCAACGCAGAAACGGGTACGCCCTGCAGGCTTTCCGGGCCGGGAAGGCGTCCCGGGAATAACGCAGAAACGGGTACGCTTTGCAGTGGGACACGGAATTGGCAAAAGACATGCCCGGCGCGTCAGTACTGCGGGCACGAAAGCACGACGATGACGAAAAGCTGACGACGGCCAGGAGGGCCGGTACCTGGAGCAGGTCCCCGAGCGTCACCAGGGTAGCCAGACCGGCCGCAACGATGCCGCCATCCTTGGGCGCGACAATGGCGAGACAGCCCCATCCCCGCGGTAATGGCCACGCAGATCGCATGCGGGATGGCGTTGACGATCCTCTCACGCGCACGGCACTGGGCCACTAGCAGGGACAGGAGGCCCGAGAGGCGCGGGAGGGTGAGGCGAATGCACCGGGCTTGAAGAGGGACTCCGGGGGCAGCATGGAAAAATTGCCTGAATCTATGCTCTGATCAGCACTTTTTTTACACTACTGTCGTGGGATGCCCGGACGTCGGATCGAGCGTACTTTCGTCCGGTTTTGCGCCCCTGACGGTGCTTTTACTGAATAAGCACCATGCAAAAGGCGTGGTAATGCCCCACCGCAGGCGGTGAATCCAGGCAGACATCCAGAATGACCCTACCTTGACGCTAGCGCTAATCCGCCGTATAAACCCCGCTAGATTCAAGCGACGAGGCAACAGCACATTCGTTAGCCACCGTCATGGTACTTCCGTTGTCCATGGTGTCCTTTCCTTGAGTTGCTTTGCTCGGATACGCGTGAGCTATCCGTTTCTTTTAAATTTTTCCCAGGAAAAGCAATACCATGCAAACCGGTATCGTTAAATGGTTCAACGACGCCAAGGGCTTCGGTTTCATCAAGCCGGACGCAGGCGGTGACGATCTCTTCGCGCACTTCTCTGAAATCCGCGCCGACGGTTTCAAGTCGCTGCAGGAAAACCAACGCGTGTCGTTCGAAGTCAAGAACGGCCCGAAGGGCCTGCAGGCTGCGAACATCACGCCGCTGTAAGCAGTAGACTGGCGCCCCGCTCGGGGCGCACCCAGTCAGGAAAACCCCGCCTCTCGAGGCGGGGTTTTTTTTCGTCCATGCACAACGCGGCAATCGCCAGCGGGTGCCCTTTTCGCCGCCTGCCATAGACGCACTTGCGTTGGTACCCGGCTAGCGCGGCGGCGCCCGAGCCCTGGCCTGCACGCTTAGTCTTGCCGCCTCTCCTGGCTGGGCATCCCCTATCCGGAGCGCGAACGTTGCGCAGGCCGTTGACGCAGAAACGGGTACGCCTGCGCCCAAACCTGGACAGCCCGGTGGCCCGCGGCTGCCTTGGAGTGACCGGGCTTGCCACGCAGAAACGGGTACGCAAGCAGTGATCTGGCAGCCCGGATCTGCCGCACTTGCCCCAATTGAGCCCCGCCGACGCCCGCAGAAACGGGTACGCACAGGCGCCTTCCTTGCCCTATTTTTTCGTCGATGCGCATCTGCAACACGGCAAGGGCAAGAAAAACCACGCAGAAACGGGTACGCCTGACACCGAAATCGACCCGCGCACACGCCAGAACAGGCTACACCTCCGCACCTGCCAGCCAGCGCAAGGGGAGCAGTGACGTATTGCCGCAACGCAGAAATGGGTACGCCTGAGATTTTCTTCCCGGTTCGCCTGCGGGCGCTGCGGCGCGCATCTACGCAGAAACGGGTACGCACGGGCGCTAAAAACCGCTGAGCTTCGCTCTGGCAGGCCATTTTTCGCTTTCCGAGACCGCGTCCTCGATGTCTCGTCAGGCCAATTCCTTGCCACACCAAGTAAATGCCCCCGAGGCCGCAGAAATGGGTACGCCGCCAACCGCCGGCTTGACGGCCTCCGATCCGCAGAAACGGGTACGCCAGGATCCCGCGTCACCCACGACCGGACGCAAATGACACTGCGGCGGTCGCCAGCACACGCAGAAACAGGTACGCGCATCAAATTCGTTCTGGCTATTTGGTTTTTCTGAGTGCAAGCACTCGCTTTCAAGGAAAAGGTTGTGTATAATAGAAAGAAGGGAACGCTTTCCGGAAAACACCTCACCGGGTGCACGCAGAAACGGGTACGTTTCACCGAGAATGCATCGGGAATGGGCACGCAGAATTGGGTACGCTTCGGCGCGCTCAAGTCGGGAAGGGCAACACGCAGAATTGGGTACGCCGCAGAAACGGGTACGCTCCAGCCTGGCAAGGTACGGAAGTGGCGCCGCGAAAAGGTTCTACGCAGAATTGGGTACGCAAATGGGGCGCCAGAGGGCTGCGCTGCGCAGAAATGGGTACGGAAGGCGAGTATCAAGACTCTGACGGACTGGGGTGCGTACCCGTTTCTGCGGGGATAACTTCCCCGTCAACCCGATTCCTGGGCCAAAAGTGCCGGTAAACGGGCAGCGCACGCAGAAACAGGTACGCTTTTCGCCTCTGGATCTGTGGAAAAGCCTGTGCTGAAGCGGACTTATCCCCGCAGAAACCGGTTCGGGCTTTGCGCTGAAACGGGTTCGGTATACCGCAGAATCTGGTACAGCACTTCGCAGAATCGAGTACGGTTTCACGCAGAATCTGGTTCGGAAGGTCTCCGTTTACGTATACGAATCAAGGGCATGGACCCCTCGTATACGGTTTACGAGTAGTTAACCCATACCCTTATCGTTTACTGGTAGCTGATGGCTGGCCCGCCGTGGACAACCCTCCCGGGTTGCCCACCGCAGTCCACCATGCGACCAGCCATGAGACCCGCCAACCCTAAAACACGCGGCATTGCAGGAAATTCGCTTACCGAACCTGTTTCTGCGTGACAAGGCTGGTTGCTTCGCGTAAAAAGTCGGGTATTCCGAAGCACGCCAATATGCCCATCAAACGCACCCAGACCATCCTGGGGTCTCGCGGTCCAGCCGATATGGACAGCGAGCCCTCCCGCATCATCGTTCCCGGCGACGAGAACAGTCTGGTTCCGTCCGAGAAATTCCAGCGTCTGTTCGACGAAGCACAGGCAATGGAACGGGAAGATGCCTGGCAAAGTGGCGAAGTCGGCTTTTTAAGCCGCGCCAGCGTGCAGGTCACCCTGCCTTACCGGGCCCCGAAGGGGGCACCGCCGGTGTGGACCCGCACAAGCGGCAATATTTCGCTGATGATCCAGCCTGGCTATTTCACGCAACAGCGCTCCGAGAAAGCCAGCAACGGGCGCCAGAAACTGGTGTCCGAAACCGTGTCGCTGGGCTATCCCTACGGTTCCTATCCGCGCCTGATGCTTGCCTGGATCGGCAAGGAGATCATGGCCAAGAAAAAGCGCGGCGAGTTTACCGGTACCGTGGAAGACCGCCGTATCTCGCTTGGCAATTCTTTGTCGGAGTTCATGTACAACCTCGGTATACCGATGGCTACCGGCGGCAAGCGCGGCACCATGACGCTGGTTCGGCAACAGATGATTCGCTTGTTCTCGGCGACCATCGCGATCGTGCAGAACAAGTCCACGCCGAGCCAGAACCAGAACCCGAATCACGAGCCGTTATCCATCGATCGCGTCGGTTATCTGCTGGCTGACCAGTTGTCGACCTGGTGGGACCCGATGCAGCCGGGCCAGGGCTCGATGTTCGAGAGTTTTGTGGTATTGTCCGAACCGTTTTTCAACGAGCTGGTTAACCGGCCGGTACCGGTCGATATGCGGGCGCTAAAGGCCCTCAAGCAATCACCTTTCGCGCTCGACGTATACTCCTGGCTGACCTATCGCTTCTTTACGATCCAGCGCCGTACCGAGATTCCGTGGGAAGCACTGCAAATGCAGTTCGGCACCGAGACCGAGAGCGAGCGGAAATTCCGTGCTCTGTTCCGCAAGGCGCTCAAAGATGTGCTGGTTGTCTACCCGGGTGCCAAGGTAGACGCCGACTCTTCCAAGGCCCTGATCCTGCAACCCTCCAGAACCAGCGTTCGCAAGCTGGCGTAGGGTATGTCGATTGCATTGCCGAACCCGCGCGCTGACTTGGCCCGCGGGTTTTTCGTTCCCCCGCAGGAATTCGGGGCGAACCAGGCGCAATGCCAGCGGTCTGACTGTCGCTATGGGACGATTGGGTGTGAGAGGCTTGGCGCCGGCGTATACGCCGTATACGGGCTCCTGAAGGGGAGTCCGGAGGATGAGGCGGGAGGATGGTTTTCAGACTGCCAGAAACACAAAAGGCAAGCGTGGAACGCTTGCCTTTTGCTTTGCTGACCTTGCCTGGCCCGGGAGCCCCGCGCGGTCTGCGACTTCGGCGTGATTCGTGAGATCAGGCCGGCTTGATGGCGGATGCCTGCAAGCCCTTCGGGCCCTGCTTTACTTCAAACGTGACGCGCTGACCATCCTTGAGCGTCTTGAAGCCCGAACCCTGGATTTCGGAGAAGTGCGCGAACAGATCCGCACCGCCGTCGTCCGGGGTAATGAAGCCAAAGCCCTTGGTCTCATTGAACCATTTGACCGTACCGGTTGCCATGTGAATTTCCTTTCGAAGCAAGTTCTTGTACACAACGCAAACAACGCTAACAACCGTTCAAGCACGTTAAGTTCTCGTAGTTACCGAACGGATGCCGACGAGGTGACACGACTTGACTCGACTGTAGCGGGCATCATAACCAGTTTGTCTTGTTGTGTCATGTGCGGCGTAAGACGCACTACATTTAATGTAGGCGCATTCCATGCCGCATTTCAAGCGCTATTCTGTTATTTCCATAACGCGGAATGCTTTTCCTAATTTTATATTAAAAATATAAACTCAAAAAACAGTTGAGCCAGCACGTCACATTGACTAAAGTTGCGGCTAGAGTTAATCGCGCTTTCAGCGCTGAAAGAGAGGTCGTAGTGCCAGCTAAAATCATCACGGTCTTTAACCAGAAAGGCGGATGCGGCAAGACAACAGTCAGCATGCATCTTGCCGGCACGCTTGGCCTGAGAGGCGCGCGTTCCATGCTGGTGGACATGGACGAACAGGGTACCGCCACGCGCTGGGCGGCCCAGGCCAGCGACGAGCGGCCCTTTCCCGCATCAGTGATTGGCTTGGCGCCGTCGGGCGGGGCGATGCACCGCGAAGTGAGGAAATTTGTCCAGGATTACGACTACATCGTAGTGGACTGTCCTCCGGCAGTTCACTCGGCTGCGCCATCCAGCGCGCTGTTGATTTCCGATCTCGCCATTATTCCCGTGGTTCCGTCGCCTCCGGACCTGTGGGCCGCCGTGGCTGCCAAAACGCTGGCCCAGCATGCCCAGGTCCAGAACGAGACGCTCCGTATCCGGGTGATGGCCAATATGGTGCAGCGTCGTGTTTCCATTGCACGCCAGGCGATCGAGATTCTCGGTGACGATGCCGAGGTGCCCTTGATGAATGCCATGATCGGATCGCGCTCCGCCTTCCGCGAATGCCAGGCGATCGGTTGTACTGTTCACGGCGTGGCAGGGGCACGCGAGTCAGTGCAGGAAGTCGACATGATGGTCGACGAGATATTGTCTTTGATTGAGCAATAGGAATGGCCACAAAATTGAAAAGCCTCAAGGCAGGCATGCTGGCGGGAATGGCAGCCGAAAAAACGCGGGGCGACTCGCTCGACCGCTTTGCACGCGCCGAAGCGGCAATTTCGCAGCATCCCAATGGTCTGCTGCAGGCTCGCACCCGCGAGCCGAGCCCCATTTTCAGCGCTGAAAGTGACTTGCCGGAGGAGGGGGCGCGGATCCTGATGCAGGTCCCGCTGGCGCAACTCCACGACAATCCGTTCAATGCCCGTCGCATCTACGACTCGGCCGTTGTCCAGGAACGTGCGGCTTCGATTGCGACTCACGGCCAGAAGACGCCAGGGCTGGCCACGCCGGATCCTGCTCGGCCGGGGCACTACATCCTGATCGACGGGCATTACCGCAAGCGCGCGCTAGCCTCCGCTGGCAAGCTCGAGATGGAATGCTTCATCGAGAGCGACCTGAGCGAACTCGATTTCTATCGCTTGTCCTTCCTGCTCAATGAGCAACGCTCTGACCAGTCGGCGCTGGACAACGCGATCGCCTGGCGGCAACTGCTGGATGAGGGCAAGGTCCAGAAAGAGGAAGACATCTGCGAACTGACCGGGATGTCCGCCGGGACGGTAAACAAGACCCTGGCCCTGTTAAGACTGCCTGAGTCCGTCCTGGGCGTCATGCGGGAGCGCCCCAGCGCCATCGGTATCGCCACCGGATACGAACTCACGCTCTATTGCAAGATCGTCGGCGAAGACCGGACTCGCGACCTGGCCACCCGGATCATGGCCGAAGGCCTGTCGAGCCGTGAGGTCGAGGCCATTCGCAAGCATGCGCAAGAAGGGAAGGCCCGCAAGATCAAGGAGATCAGCCGTCAGTACAAGATCCGCAGCGATGGCGGCCAACTGCTGGGAACGATCAAGGAATGGGATTCAGGGCGCGTGATGCTGGACGTGCAGGTAGGCGACCGAGGCGCGCGCGAAGCGCTGGTCGAAGCCCTCAAGGCGCGCTTCGGCCTGGAGAAGACCGCCGGCTGAAAGCCGTACCCGAGCGCAGGGATGGCCGTCTCCGGCCGGTCTTCAGCCGCTCAGCCAGCCGTCGCGGCGCCGTCCCGGTCCTCAGCGCCGGTGGGGACAACGACCGGCACCGCGGCTTTTTCCCCTTGGTTCCCCAACGGTTTCGCGCGGGTTCTCCGGCCCGCGAGGTCGCGCGGGGAACGCGCCGCAAATTCTTCCTCCACGTCTTCCCGGTAGCGTTCGATGGCCTGGCTCAGGAGGGCGTGCAGCCCCCGCACCGAATAGCCCGCGCCAGGGGCGCGATCCGCCTTGCGCATCGCGCGGCCCGTGGGTGGGAGGCGGGGAGGGCCGACCATCACGATAGGCTCTGCTGCCCGGTTGTCCCAGTCAAGTCCACGATCGCGCCAGTGACGCGCCATCGCCATGCGCGTTGCCTCGCCCAGGCCATCTACACCGGCAGGCGATTCTGCGTCCGAACCCCGAAGCTGGTCGTGCGTGAAATTCGTCAGGCTGGCAAAGCCGATGTGCTGTTCCTGCAGCAATCGGACAGCAGCCTCGGCGGCACGATACCGCACGCCATCCGGGTCCCGCCCCTGCTTCGCCAGCCAGTCCAGAAACCGCGCCAGGGCTGCCTCGTCGAGCATGCTACCGACGGTCGCCGGGGCAGCCGCGCGTTGCGGCAACCTGGACCGCGCCTCGGGCTGCCAGGCGTGCGCCGAGACATGGCCCTGCGTTTGCAGCCATTCGTACAAGGCACCGAGGATGCGCGAAGCATGGAGTACGCTGCTTTCCGACAGCGGTCCCGTGAATGGACGCCAGGCAGCCGACTCCCTGGATGCGCGGGGCCCGACCCAGAGATGCACCGGCCCCGGATTACGCAAGAACACAAAAAAATCCTGCCGGTCCTGCCGATCCAGCATACCCAGTGGTTTCTTTCGCTGTACAGCAGCCCATAGCAGCAGCCGTTCGGCTTCCTTGCGATAAGCGAGCCATGTGCTCCGTTGTGCCGAATTTGCCGACAGCCAGGCGCGGACGGCAGCGAGATCGCTCCTGTGGGTGACTCTTGAGTCACTAATAGGTGGGTGATCGCACCCCGTACCTGTTTCTTCATCCCGCATCAGCTCAAAAGGCACCAACTGCCGAAGCTGCGGGCCCAGCGCCGTTTCGGCCAGGCGCCCCCGGGCACCAACATGATCGCGCAGCAGTGGCCGGCCCTGCTCGTCCTTGACCACGCCCCTATGATCGGCAAGCCAGCGGTTGATGACGGCGCCAGCCAGCGAGCCGATGCGTGGCACCGAACGCCACCATGCGTTACCGTGCCGGTTGGCAAGCTCCACCAGAATATGCAGATTGGATATCTTCTGGGCGCGCAAGCGCCGGGCCAGAGCCGGCGAGAACCACAGTTCGATACCATGATCGGCGCGCGGCTGTGCCGTGCCGAGCCGTTCCAGCTCGGCCAGCGCTTCCACGCGGCGGTCCATGCCGCGGTTGGAGCGGCCCGGACCCATCTCGAGCAATTCGGCCAGATCCTGGCGGTTATGGAGGTGAGCCAGCTGGACCATGCGGTCTCGCAAGGCTAGCAGCAGACGCAGCGCGGATTCGCCACCGGCATCGTCGTCGCTGTCGTCGGACAGGTAGCGGTCAGCCACCATCGCCGCCGGCATGCCTTGTACATAGGCCCGTACGGCGGCAAATTCGCTGCGCGTGAGGCTGAGATTCGGGGCTTTACCAGGCTGCATGGCAATGCCTGGATTGAAGGCTAACATATTGATTCATAAGGCACTTAAGCAGCTGCTGAATGCATCCGGGTATAAATGCATAGTGAAGTACAATGCCGATAATTATAGCGTGGAAGTCTGGTATACGCCGCCGCCAGAGCGCCAAAATGTACTTCCGTGCGCTGACGCACAGCGTATCGGCAGTGTTCCGGTACATACTTTCCCGGGTGTAACCTCGCTTGCATTCCCCCCATGCTGTGCCTATCCTGAGACCCAGAGTTAGATTCTTTTAACTCTGAATTAAGAAGCATCTACAGCGTAATAAGAACGCAAACGGGGCGATTCGAAAGGACTCCAAGGGACGGTCACCCAGCAGTGCAACCTGGACGGGTACGCTGCCACGGTCTGGAGTCGAGACGGATCGTATGGAAATGCAACTGCAGCATAGCGGGCATTTTCTATAGCATGTGCGGGTTGTCGCGGGGCTCGCCATGCCGTAACAAAAAAAGAGAGCGGCCATGGCCACAATCCTCTTGATCGAGCCTCACCCCCTGCTGCGCCTGGGTCTGCGCCATTTGTTGACACAGGCAGGTCTCCACGGCGACCTGGTTGATATCGACCCCGGCTCCCTGCCTTACCCTGCTGAGTGGCTTTGCCATGCGGACCTGATGATCTACGGATTGTCGCCGGAACCGGCTGCCGGCTGGCAGGAACTGGAACAGGCATGCCAGACACTGATGCCCAAGCGGGTATTGGTGTTGTCCGATCAGATTCCCTCACCCGACTTCGATGGCGCGATGCCAGGCAATGTCCGCGGCCTGCTGTCCAAGGCCTGCAGCGCCGAGATGCTGGACGCGGCGATTCGCCTGGTGCTTGCCGATGGGGAGTGTTTTCCCGCTCGCGCCCAGGCGGCTTGCGGCGACCAGGGCGCCGCGCCATGGCCGGCAGTTCAGGCAAGGCCTGCTCCCTCCTCCCTGCATAGGCAGGCGGGCAGGATCCAGCCGGTCGACGCCCATGAGCCCGGCGGCCAGGCGGCGCTGCAGAGCGCGCTCGCTGGCGCCCCCGAACTGGAGACGCCTTCCGCCGGTTCGCACCTGCTGAATATTACCGAGCGTCAGTACGAGGTGCTGGCATTGCTGGCGCGAGGCTATCCGATCAAGACCGTCAGCCGCCTGCTGAATATCTCGGTGGCCACGGCCAAGACCCACGCTTGCACGCTGTACCAGCGCCTGCACGTGCGCAACAAGGGCGAGGCGGTTTACGTGGCGCTGCAGCGCGGTGCCAAGCTGAGCTGGCCCGGGCCAGCACCGGCCACCGCGCCCGCACGTGGCGGTGCGTCGTCGCCTGTCGAACTGGTCAGCGTCTGCCAGGCTGCCTGATCATCCGTTCCGCCCTGTTGCCCGCGATGGCGCGGGGCGGTTCGACGCACCCTCGGCTTCATCCTTGGCGATACGCGGCCTCATCCGAATGCACGAGGCAGCGCACCATCGTTCTTGCTACGCTAATCGAGAAGTGCTTAACGCGGAACGCCAGACCGTGGCGCATCGCGATGCCTCCTGCCAACCCGCTGTCACCCCCAGCCGATGACAACGCTCCTGCTTGCCCACAACATGATGCTGCGCCGGGGCGTGCTGCGCCACCTGCGCGAGCTTTCCGCGCTAGCCCCCGTGATATCGCAGACGCCCGAATGGCTGCTGGAAGCCGCGCCGGCCGACGTGCCGCCGCGGCCAGTCGATTTCGCGCTGCTCGACTGCAGCGGGGCGCAGGCCGATCCGTTTCTGTTGCTCGATACACTGTGCCAGCGGCTCGCGCCGCGGCGCTGGCTGGTCCTGTGCGAATCCCCTGACCTGCTGTTCACCAGTCATGCAGCCCGGCTCGGGGCCAGCGGCTGCATGACCGTGCCCTGCACGCCGGAGCAGACGCGCGCGGCCGTGGTGCTGGTGCGCGCCGGCGGCCAGTGTTTCCCGCGCCAGGCCTTTGCCATGCCAGCCCCATCCCCCATCGGTTCAGGTGGGTCTACGGCAAGGGGATGATGCGCCGGACGACGCAGGCTCCTATGCTTGAGTCGCGCGGAGAACGAAGCCGGGGATATCAATACCGATGTGGCCGCCGCGCGCTGTAACAGGGGGTCATATGGACAACGGGCTGGACATCCTGGTCGTGCGCGGCTTCGCCGTGCCGGAGGGCCGGGGCAAGTGGGCATGCTGCTACGAAATCAGGCTGACCACCGGACGCGACGAGCCGCTGCTGTATCGCGGCGAGCTGCATGGCATGCGCTATGCCTGCGAGGCAGCCGCGATCGCCGCTGCCACCTTTGCCGGCGAGCAGGAAGCACGAAGGCATTTGGCGACAGTGAGGGAAGGCATGCTTGCACGCCATGAGTATTGCGTGATGGTCGCAGGCGAGCCGGTGCGCGAGTCCCAGCCCGAGCCGGCGGCAGGCTAGGTCGTCGACGTCGTCGGGATAGGCAAGTCAAGCAAGTCAGGCACAAGCGCCGGTCAGCAGCATTGGCGGCGCCGCAAGGCACAAAGAGGGGAGCGACGAAGCGCGCGTGTTCGGGGGACCGGAGCAATCCGGTGCGCATGCCAGTCAGGATGCGCGCACGCGTGATGCGGTCGCAGCGCATGCTGCGCCGGATCTTGAGGGCCACGGTCGAGCCGGCCGGCACAGGCGGCACGCCGTGGCTTTGTTTTTTTGCGCGCGCGGATGGGGCGCACGGCGATGGCCGCATCTCACGGCACGTCCGCCCCGCGGCGCCATTGCCGCAGGCAGCTTTGCGCTTGCGCCTCCTGGCCTGGCCGGCCCCAAAAAAAAGAGCCCGCCGACCGGGGGACCATGCGGACTCCAAAGTGGCCGGCGCGATTCCGCTCGACCGGCCACTTGTTCGACGATAGCCAAACACCGGCAGCAACTGTATCGACCAGAAGCACCATTCGCCGCATGACCCAGGCCCGGGTGCGCCGCCCTTGCACGAAGCCCGCCAGCCCAATGTGCGCTTCGTGCGGTGCCGCGGGACACGAGCCGGTATCCTGGCTGCTTCATGCTTCTGGCTGGGTTTAGGCAGGCATGCCGGCCAGTGTGGCCAGGCCTGCCTGCCGCGCAACTGTGCTATTTTTTTCGCCTGCCCGACCAAGACGGCCCTCAAGATGCCCTGGAATTTCATTACCCGATTCGGCGAGACCTCCCTGCTGCTGCCATGCGCCGTGCTGATCGCCGCGTGGCTGTTCCATGCCGGCGCCGCTGCCAGCGCACGCCGCTGGTTGATCGCATTCGGTGCGACGGCCGCGGTGGTGCTGGTCTCCAAGCTCGCCTTCCTGGGCTGGGGCATTGGCTGCGCGGCCATCAACTTCACGGGCTTTTCCGGCCACAGCATGATGTCCGCATCGGTACTGCCGGTGCTGTTTTACCTGGTCGTGCCCGCACGGCACCCGCGCCTCGCCGTCGGCGCGGGCTGTCTTGGCTTGCTGTTTGCGCTGCTGGTCGGCGTGTCGCGGCTGAAGCTGCAGGCGCATTCCGGTTCCGAAGTCCTGAGCGGGCTGGCGCTTGGCTTTGGCGCAAGCCTGACCTTCATGCTGTGGAGCGCAAGGCCGGCACGCTCCGCGCCGGCCCTGGCGGGCGCGCTGGTGCTGGTGCTGATGCTGGGCGTGCCGGCGGCCGGCGTGGCCGCGCCCACGCATCAGTGGATCGAGATGTTTGCCGCTCGGCTGGCGGGGCGCGACAAGCCGTACCAGCGCGGGCAGTGGCGCGAATGGGCCTGGCAGCGCGACGGCGCCGGCTTGCTGGCCTGCCTGCCCGAAGCGCGGCGGGAGCGCTGAGCAACCTGCATCGCCGGCACTCGCCGCAAGCCCATATGTGCGCCAGCCAACAGACCGGCGCCGTGGCGCGGCGCAACCATGTTCTGCATTGCATATCCGGCTTGCCGGACGGAGGCAGACCATGTCGAAGATCCGTGCATTCTTCGCCGAGAGGCAAGCTGCGCTGCAAATCATGTATCGCTTCGCCGATGCGGGCATCGTCGCCGTGTGCGGCGTGGCGATCGGCGAGCTGATCTTCCCGCAAGGCCTGCGCGGCGCCCCCCCGGTTCATGGCTTTATCACTGCCCTGTGTTCGGTGAGCACCTTGCTGGTGTTCCCCGCCTGCGGGCTGTACAACTCCTGGCGCGGCCGCAGCCGTACTGTGCTGGCCGCACGTACGCTTGCCGCCTGGGGGGCGGTCTGCATGCTGGGCCTGGTCACCGTGTTCCTGATGCATCAGTCGGCCGCCTTGTCGCGGCTATGGTCGATGAGCTGGCTGCTGAGCGTGGTGGTGGCACTGCTAGCCTCGCGGGTGCTGCTCTACGGCATGCTGGGCAGCGTGCGCGAGCTGGGTATCAATGCCAAGCGTGTCGTGATCCTGGGCTACGGCTCGCTTGGGCACGAAATGTACCAGCGAGTGCGCAATAACCGGGGCGCCGGCTATCGCATTGCCGGCATCTACGACGAAGGCATCGAGCAGCCGCTGCCCGCCGGCGTGACGCGGCTGGATTCGCTGCAACAGGTCTGCGCGTTCGTGCGCAGCAACAATGTGCGGGAAATCTGGCTGACCCTGCCGATGGCTGCCTGCCGTGATCTCTATGATGTGGTTTCCCACTTCCGCAACGACCTGATCGACATTCGCTGGGTGCCCGACGTCATGTCGGTCGAGCTGTTGGGCCACCGGTTCAGCGACTTCCTAGGCTTGCCGGTCATCGACCTGAACAGCCCGCCGCAGTCGGGTATCACGGGTTTGCTCAAGGCCAGTTTCGACCGCGTCTTCGCGCTGGTGGCGCTGGTGGGGCTGTCGCCCTTGCTGCTGGTGATTGCCGTGCTGGTCAAGCACTCTTCCCCGGGCCCGGTCCTGTTCCATCAGGCTCGCCTGGGCATGGACGGTCGGCCCTTCCATGTCTACAAGTTTCGTACCATGGTGCAGCATCAGGAGGCGGGCGGCCTGACGCAGGCCGTGCGCGGCGATGCGCGGGTGACGCGGCTGGGTGCCATCCTGCGCCGCACCAGCCTCGACGAGCTGCCGCAGTTCCTGAACGTGCTGCGCGGCGAGATGTCGGTGGTGGGTCCGCGCCCGCATGCGATCGAACACAACGAGATCTACAAGGAGGTCATCGATCGCTACATGCTGCGCCACCGTGTCAAGCCGGGCATTACCGGCTGGGCCCAGATCAACGGCTTGCGCGGCCAGACCGACACCGTGGAAAAGATGCGCAAGCGCATCGAGTTCGACATCTTCTATATCCGCAACTGGTCGTTCGCCCTGGACCTGCGCATCATCCTGCGCACCGCAGTGCACGGATGGACGGGACGCGAAGCCTATTGAGCCGCGGAGGAAGCTGGCTCCCGCGTTGACAAGAGCCATACGGCGTTGGTGGGCCAGCGCACCGAAACCGCGCGGCAACTGCGGCTCAATCGTCAAACACGACCATCCTCACGGAGGAGAAACTGAGATGAAGGCAACCATTCGACAAATTCTTGCCGAGGTGGCACGGCTCGATGTGTCGGTCGACGCTCTCGACGATCAGGCTGATCTCTATGAAGCGGGCTTGTCATCGCTCGCCACCGTGCATGTGATGCTGGCCATCGAGAACGCATTCAATATCGAAATCCCGGACGCCATGCTGACCCGGCAGCTCTTTCGCAGCGTCAACTCGCTGGCGGCGGCGGCCGAGCAGCTCAGACAGCAACAGGAGGCAGCATGATCCGCCCACTTGCCAGCGTGGAACTGGCGCGTCCGATGGCGGCCCATACCGATGCCGCCGCGCTGATTGCGGCGGCGCAGCTGGCCGCAGCCGAAGCGGCGCCGCACGCCGACCGGGTCGACCGCGATGCCGCATTCCCGCATGAGGCGTTTGCCGCCATCCGGCAGCACCGGCTGCTTGGCGCCATGGTGCCAGCAGCGCACGGCGGCGCCGGTGCCTCGCTCGATACGGTCGCGGCCATCTGCCGCGTGCTCGGGGCGGCCTGCTCGTCGACCGGGATGGTCTATGCCATGCACCAGATCCAGGTGGCCTGCATCGTCGAGCATGGCACGGGCAGCCCCTGGCACGAGCAATTGCTCGCGCGCATTGCCGCCGAGCAGCTGCTGCTTGCCTCGGCCACTTCGGAGGAGGCGATAGGCGGAGCGCTGCGCAATAGCGGCTGCGCGGTCAGCGTTGACAGCGATCGCTTCCATTTGCTCAAGATGGCGCCCACGATTTCCTATGGCGCGCAATCCGACGCCATCCTGGCGACCGCGCGCCGTCATGCCGATGCCTCGCCTTCGGACCAGGTCATGGTGTGCCTGCTGAAGCCCGATTTCACGCTGCAGAGCCTCAGCACGTGGGACACCATCGGCATGCGCGGCACCTGCAGCAATGGCTTTCGCCTGGAGGCGCGCGGTGCGTGCGAACAGATCCTGCCGGTAGCGTTCGGCGAGATCGCGGACGGCACCATGACCCCGGTCTCGCACATCCTCTGGTCCGCCCTGTGGACGGGCATCGCCAGCGACGCCGTGCAAAGGGCCAAGGCCTTCTTCCAGGGCCAGGCGCGTGCGCGCCCGGGCTCGCTGCCGCCCTCCGCGATGCGGGTGGCCGAGGCGGTGGCGATGGTGCAGATGATGGAGGGCCGCCTGGAGCTGGCGCTGGCGCACCAGCGCCAGCGGCATGCCGGCCTGTCGGTGTCGGCGCTGTTCTCGCTGGCGGCGGAAATGAACGGCCTCAAGACCAGCGTCTCGACGATGGCGCTCGAGGTGGTGCAGCAGGCGATGATGATCTGCGGCATGGCGGGCTACAAGCAAGGCACGCCCTACAGCCTGGGACGCCACCTGCGCGATCTCTGGTCGGCGCCGCTGATGATCAACAACGACCGGATCCTGACCAATACCGCCAGTCTGCTGCTGGCCGAGCGTTCCAGCTGAGGAGCACGACATGGATGCCAATGTTAGCGCGGATGATCGGACCGGCTCCGCGCCGGCAGCCGACACCGCTGCCAATGCCGCTGCGCCTTTCTGCAGCGATCCGCAGGCGGGCCAGCGCCGCTACCAGCAGGCGCTGATCGAGGCCGGCCTGCTGATACCGGGCGGGGTCGACGGCGTGTATGGCCGCAGCGCGGTGTTCGAGGCCATCGCCGACGGCCTGAACTTTGCCGTCACCGCGCTGGGCGCGGACCAGCATGCCGAGGTGATGCGCTTTCCACCGGCCATGTCGCGCAAGGATTTCGAAGCCAGCGAATATCTCAAGAGCTTCCCGCAGCTTGCCGGCACCGTGCACAGCTTCTGCGGCAACGATCGTGACCAGCACCGCCTGCTGGCACGGCTGGAAGCCGGCGAGGAATGGGCCGACGAGCAGCGGCCCACCCGTGTGGTGATGACCCCGGCGGCGTGCTATCCGATCTATCCGGCGCTGGCCCGGCGCGGGCCCTTGCCAGCCGGGGGCCGCGTGGTGGATGCGTTGTCCTACTGCTTCCGCCACGAACCGTCGATCGACCCTGCCCGCATGCAGATGTTTCGCCAGCGCGAATATGTGCGCCTGGGCAATGCCGGGCAGATCATCGCCTTCCGCCAGCTCTGGATGGAGCGTGGCCAGCAGCTCGCGACGGCGCTCGCGCTCCCGCACGAGGTGGAGGTGGCCAACGATCCGTTCTTCGGGCGCGGCGGCAAGATCGTGGCCGACAGCCAGCGCGAGCTCAAGCTCAAGTTCGAGCTGCTGATCCCGATCAACGACGGCGCGCCGCCCACCGCTTGCATGAGCTTTAACTACCACATGGACCATTTCGGCCATGTCTGGGATCTGCGCACCGCCGATGGCGCGCTGGCCCACACCGGTTGCGTGGGCTTTGGCATCGAGCGCCTGACGCTGGCGCTGCTGCGCCATCACGGCTTCGATGTGGCACGCTGGCCCAAGGACGTGCGCACTACCCTGGGAGGGCTGTGATGTTCGTCGACCCGCGTTCCCTGGAGCGCGGCACCCATGTGTCGCACGCCCTGCACAATGGCAACCCGGTCTGGCCGCAGACCAATTGCTATGTGGATCTGTGGATCGAGTTGCTGCACGGCTGGGCGCTCGACCCGGTGGCGGCCCTCGGGTTCACGGTGGCGCAGGATTTCGAGGGCGACCAGTTCACCTTCTTCAAGTATCCGCCCGACGATCTCGAGCGTCTGTACGGCGTGGTGGTGCAGGAACTATCGCTCTATGAATCGCTGGAAGCGCGGGTAGCGGCGCAGACCTGCCGGGGGCATGTGGTGCTGCTGGAGGTGGATGGCTTCTATCTGCCGGACAACCGTGCCACCTCGTACCGCCGCGAGCATGCCAAGACCACCATCGGCATCGATGTGATGATGCCCGATGCGCAGTCGGTGGGCTACTACCATAACGAGGGATACCACGTGGCCAGCGGCGACGACTATGCCGGCCTGTTCCGGTGCCTGCCCGTGCTGGCCGACGATGTGAACCTGCTGTTCCCCTATGCCGAGGTGGTGCGCCGCCGCTTTCCTGCGCTGGAGGGGCCCATGCTGGTGCGCGCCTCGCTTGCGCTGCTGCGCAAGCATCTGGCGCGCCGTCCGCGGCAGAATCCCATCACGGCCTTCCGCACGGCCTTCCCGGCGCACCAGGAAGCCTTGATGGCGGGTGGCGAGGAGAGCTTCCATCCCTACGCCTTCAGCGTGCTGCGCCAGCTGGGCGCCAACTTCGAGTTGCTGGCCCAGTATCTGCGCTGGCTGGTGCAACACGGCCAGCCGATGCCGGACAGCATCGCCGTGGCTTGCCAGAAAGTGGCCTCCGAGGCCATGGTGATGCAGTTCCGGCTGGTGCGCTCCATCATCGGCCGCCGTCTGGACCGCTGCCAGGATTGCCTGGACCAGCTCGAGACATCCTATGAGGCAGCGGTGCCGGCGCTGGCGAGCTATGTGGGTGAAGCCGAGTACTGAGGCTTGCCCGCCATGCATGCGCCGCTCGTGCTGACGCCCGCTCCGGGACGGCCTGCCCACCGCCGGCCGCTCGCCGGCGACTGGACCCTGCTCGAGACGCCCGCCGGCGCCGTGGCCTCGCCGGCGGCGCTGGCGGGGCGCGGCCCGTGGCTGCAGGCACAGGTGCCGGGCACCGTTGCCCAGGCCTTGCAAGCGGCGGGACAATGGCAGCCCGCGGCCCCGCGGCCCTTGCACGATCACGACTACTGGTACCGGGTCGCGCTGTCCGGCGCTGGCGCTTACCGGCTACGCCTGCACGGGCTGGCCACGGTGGCGGAAGTCTGGCTGGATCAAGCGCGCGTGCTCGACGCGCAGAACATGTTCGCTGCGCACGAAGCCGAACTCCATCTCGATGGCGCGCACGTGCTGTGCATCTGCTTCCGTTCGCTGCATCGCTGGCTGCGCGGCCAGCGTGGCCCGGTGCGCTGGAAGCCGCGCATGATCACACCGCCCTCGCTGCGCCTGGTGCGCACCACGCTGCTGGGCCACATGCCCGGCTGGTGCCCCTCCGTCCATACCATCGGGCCATGGCGCGGGGTCGACCTGCTGCCGCTGTCGGCGGATGCCAGTCCCTTGCTGAGCGCGCGCTTCGACCTGCAGGCGCGGCTCGACACGCTGGAAGGCGGGCAAGCGCGTGCGCAGCGGGATGCCGGCGGGGACGGCGCGATCCGGCTGCGCCTGCGCGATGTCGCCATGCTGCCGCCCGCGATGCCGCTCATGCTGTGCGCCGATGGCCGTGAGGTGCCGCTGGTGGCGATGGAGACCGGCGCCGCCGGCATTGTCTACGAGGGCGAACTGCGTATTTCCCGGCCGCGCTTGTGGTGGCCGCACACGCACGGGTCGCCCGAACGCTATCCCGTGCATTTGCGGCTAGGCGAAGAACGTATCGACTGCGGGCAGGTTGGCTTCCGCCGCATCGAGATCGACCGTGGCGTGGGTGGGGAAAGCAGCACCGGCGAGGCGGAGGATGGCGACGGTTTCGCGCTTCGCATCAATGGCGAACGGATCTTCTGCCGGGGCGCCTGCTGGACCAGCCACGATCTCGCCGGCCATGCCGATACGCCCGCCGAAGTGGAAAAATGGCTGGCGCTGGCACATCGCGCGGGTATGAACATGGTGCGCGTGAGCGGCGTCACCTGCTACCAGGGCGAGGCCTTCTTCGAAGCCTGCGACGCGCTCGGCCTGCTGGTCTGGCAGGACTTCATGTTCGCCAATTTCGATTACGCGGGCGCTACCGATGCCGCCGCGCGGCCGCTGGCGGCGCAGGCCGCGCGCGAGGTCAGCGAATGGCTCGCGGCACATCGCCATCACCCCAGCGTGGCGGTGCTGTGCGGCGGCAGCGAGGCCGAGCAGCAGGCCGCCATGATGGGTACGCCCGCGCAAAGCTGGCGCCAGCCCCTGTTCGACGAAATCATCCCGGCCTGCGTGGCGGCCTGGCATCCTGATGCGGTCTATGTGCGCAACTCGCCGTCCGGCGGCGCCTGGCCCTTCCAGGCCGACAGCGGCGTGACGCACTACTACGGCGTGGGCGCCTACCAGCGCTCGCTCGATGACGCGCGCCGCGCCAACGTGCGCTTTAGCTCCGAATGCCTTGCGTTCTCGAATGTGCCGTGCGCGCGCACCATGGCCGACGCCCTGCCGGTGCCGCCGGTGCACGATCCGCGCTGGAAGGCGCGCGTGCCGCGCGACGCCGGCAGCGGGTGGGATTTCGAGGACGTGCGGGATTTCTATCTGCGCGCGTTGTTCAGGGTGGACCCGGCGCGCGTGCGCTACGAGGACAGCGCGCGTTACCTGGAATTGTCCCGCGCCGTGGTGTCCGAACTGATGACCGACGTTTTCAGCGAATGGCGGCGCGCCGGCTCCACCTGCTCGGGCGGCCTCGTGTGGCAATTGCAGGACCTGCTGCCCGGAGCAGGCTGGGGCATTGTCGATGCGCTGGCGCGGCCCAAGTCGGCCTGGCACGCCTTGCGCCAGGTGTGGCAGCCGCTGCAGGTGCTGATCACCGACGAAGGGCTCAATGGCATTCATCTGCATCTGATCAACGAGAGCGCCGCGCCGCGCGCGGTACGCCTGCGGCTGCAATGCTGGCGCGACGGCGAGACCGTGCTGCTCGACGTGGCGCGGGAGCTGTGCCTGGCGCCGCGTTCCGTGTGCCGTATCGGCGGCGCGGAGCTGGCCGGCGCGTTCTTCGATTTCACCTATGCCTATCGGTTTGGGCCGCGCCTGCATGACGTCGTGTGCGCGGCCCTGACCGACCCCGGCACCGGCGCCCTGCTGAGCCAGGCCTGCTACCTACCCGACCGCGGCGCCGACGCGCTCGAGCCGCCCGAGCTGGCGGCCGAACTGGCGCGCGAAGACGGAGACTGGTGGCTCACGGTATCGACGCGGCGCTTCGCGCGCTGGGTCCATATCGACGATGTGGCCTTTCATGCCGAGTACGATTGGTTCCATCTCGCGCCGGGGAGCCGGCGGCGCGTGAAACTTCTTCCCGATGAGGGTGCGAAAGGTGGAGGCCGGGGCGCAGGCGCGGCGATGCCGGACCCTATCCCGATGGGGGAGGTGCACGCGCTCAATGCACGCCGAGCGATCGCCTACTGCGGACCATGCGCCTGAGGCGAGCCCTGAAGGTGGGTGCCGGGGGCTGCCAGGCGTCTCCCGACCGTCATCCTCGCGCGCTGGCGCTGCGGCCGCGCGCATCTCAAACCGACCGAAGGATGATCTGGTTTCAACCGTGCGGCTACTGTTGGACGGGCCACATATGGCACTTAATACAGACACAAATGCCGTGCGAACCAGGGTCAGAGAACAGGTGGTCGGCGCGGGTCCCCCGGAAAGGAATACGGCGGGCCGGCCCCGGTCGAAGGTTGCGTGCGGCTGGTCATGGGGAGAGGGAAATGATCAGTCAGCGTTCGGATCTGCACGTCAATCACGTGCTTGGGGCCTTGCCGCGCAAGGATTGGGAGTCATTGTCCATGCACCTTGAACTGGTGCGCATGCGTGCCGGCCAGCTGCTCACGGATTCCGGGCAGCGCATTCATCATGTCTACTTCCCGACCACCGCCATTGTCTCGATGCTCTCCTTGCTGGAGGATGGCGCCACCGTGGAAATCGCCGCCATCGGCAATGAAGGGCTGGTAGGCATTCCGGTGCTGACCGGTGGCGACACCATGCCGTGCCGCGTCGAGGTACGCGCGCCCGGCTTCGCCTATCGTCTCTCGGCCGCCACGCTCAGGCAGGAGTTCATGCACTCGCCGGCGATCCAGCGCGTCACGTTGCTCTATGTGCAGGCCGTGCTCACCCAGATCGCGCAGACCGCGGTGTGCAACCGGCATCATTCGCTCAACAAGCAACTGTGCCGCTGGCTGCTGCTGGCGCTGGATCGCATGGCTTCAAACGAACTGGTGATTACGCAACAGGTGATCGCCAACATGCTCGGCGTGCGCCGCGAAGGCGTCACGGAAGCGGCCGGCAAGCTGGAGGACCTGGGCCTGATCCAGCATAGCCGCGGCCACATCACGGTGCTGGACCGGCGTGGACTGGAGGCGCATTCCTGTGAGTGCTACAAGCTCGTCAAGCGCGAGTTCGATCGGCTGCTGCCCGCGCTCGCGAACGTCTGAGCCGGGCGTCGGCGATGTTTCGAGGCTGCGCTCCGGCGTACCTGCATGTCCAATTCCATCGGAGAGCCGCACGTGAGTTCCTTCGCGCAATCCGGCGTGCCCCCCGCCGCGCCGGGCGTGCCTGCTTTTTCCCGGCCCGGGCTGTGGCGGGCGACGCTTGACCATGCCGGCTGGGTGCTGGCTTCGGCCGCCGTCGCCGCGCTGCTGGCCGCGCTCTATGCATGGTCGCTCCCCTCGCTGTACCAGGCGGACGTCGTGCTGCGGCCCGAGACCGACGAGGTGCGCGGGTTCTCCGGCCGCAAGCCTGGCAATGGCTCCCAGGTTGCCGATCTCGACCTGGCTGCGCTCACCAGCCGCGCCGTGCTGACGGCGGTGGTACGGGACAACCGGCTGGACATCGTTGCCGCGGGACACCAGTTGCCGGTGGCCGGCCCGCTCTGGGCGCGCCTGAAGGGGGCCGTATCCGGCTCGCCGGTCGCGCCACCGCTGGGTGCGCTGGCGCAATATGCCTGGGGCGGCGAGCAGATCTCGGTGGGCGAATTCGAACTGCCCGAGGCCATGCTCAACCAGCGCCTGGCCCTCACGGCGCTCGACGGCACGCATTATCGGCTGGTGGGGCCCGACGGGCATGCGCTGCTGGCGGGCGAAGTCGGGCAGCTGGCGCAGGCGGGCGGCATCGCGCTGCGGGTGACCAGGCTGAGCGCGCGTCCGGGCACCGGGTTCGTGTTGATGCGCCGCGACGAAGTCAGCGCCGTCGACGCGCTTGCCCGCACCCTGGTGGTGGACGACCGCACGCGCGAGCGCGACCCTGGCAGCGGGCTGGCAGGCGTTGCCGGCGCACCCGCCGCCGCATCGGCCGGCGAGGGCGTGCGCATCGCCTGGCGCGATCCCGATCGCAGGCTGGCCGTGGCCGTGGTCGGCGACATTGCGCGCTCCTATGTGGAAAGCCAGGTCCGGCATCGCAGTGACGAGGCTGCGCGCACGCTCGCCTTTGTCAACGCCGAGCTGCCGCGGGTACGCGCGGAGCTGGAAATGGCGGAAGGCGCGCTGGCCCGCTACCGCGCCCATGCCGGCTCGATGCAGCCGACACAGGACGCGCAGTCCTACCTGAGCGGCAGCATCGAATACCAGCGGCAGATTTCCGCGCTGGGCCTGGAACGCGCGCGCCTGTTGCGCCAGTACATGCCGGAGAGCCAGGAGGTACGGGCGATCGATCAGCAGATCGCGCAACTCAAGGGGGATCGTCGCATGCTCGACAGCAGGCTTCAGGGCTTGTCGGAGGCCGAGCGCGAGTCGGTCTCGCTCACGCGCGACGTGAAGGTGGCGGAGGACACGTATATGTCACTGCGCAATCGCGCCCAGATGCTCTCGCTCACGAAGTCCGACAGCCGCAGCGACGTGCAGTTGCTGGACGCAGCTGCGGTGCCCCTGATACCGGCCGGTCCCGACCGTCTGTTGATCAGCGGCGCGGGCGCGTTGCTGGGGCTGCTGCTTGGGGGCGGCGGCGCATGGCTGGCGGCGCGCGCACGCTTCCATATGGCCGACGCCGTCACGCTGGAGCGGAACTGCGCGCTGCCCATCGTCGGTGAAATCTGCTTCAGTCCGGAACAGGCGCGGCTGGAGCGCCAGCCGCCTGCGCAGGCTTGCCTTGCCGCCGGCGCCGCGCCAGCCGCCGCGCCGGTGCCGTTGCTGCTCGGCAATGCCACACCGGCGCTGCCGCAACTGGTGGCTCGCACCATGCACGGGCTGCCGGTGCTGTCGCCGCTGGTGGCCACTGCCGCCGCCGCTGCCTGCGTGCCGGCCGCACCCGCCACGCCCCTGCACGATCGCCATCTGCTTGCGCGCCAGCATCCGCATGCGCTGGCGGTGGAGGGGCTGCGCGGCCTGCGGGCGGCGCTGCATTTCAGCATGGACACGGCGGAAAATGTCATCGTGGCGATGACCAGCGCCACCGCTGGCGCAGGCAAGACATTCAACGCCATCAACCTGGCGGTGCTCGCCGCCGAGGCCGGCTGGCGGGTACTGATCGTGGATGCCGACCTGCGGCGCGGCGACGTGGCCGCGCGCTTCGGCCAGCCGGCCTCGCCGGGCCTGGCTGACCTGCTGGGCGGACGCGTGAGCCTGCAGCAGACGATCCGGCCCACGGCCGTCAGCGGCCTGTCGCTGCTGGCGGCAGGCACGCCGCCGGGCAATCCTTCGGAGCTGCTGATGCTGCCCGCCTTGCGCGACACGCTGCAGCGCTGCGATGAAAGCTACGACCTGGTGATCGTGGACACGCCGCCGGTACTGGCGGTCGCCGATGCCACGCTGGTCAGCCGGCTGGCGGGCGCCACCATACTGGTCGTGCGCGCGGACGACACGCCCGAGGAAAAAGTGGCCGAGGCCCTGAAGCGTCTCGAGCGCGCACAGGCCAGGCTGATCGGCGGCGTACTCAACGGCATCCGGCCCCGCCGCGGCAGCCATGCCGACACCAGCGCTTACCTGCATCGCAGCGCGGAGCACGCGATATGACGGAAGCTGAACAGCAGGCCCGTCAGGGAAAGCCGCTGGCCGTGGGTTTGCTGGTTGACGATGCTTGCGCGCTACAGCATGTGCGCGAACTGGTGCTATGGGCGCAAGCGCAGCCCGATATCGACATATCCCACCTGCTCGTCTACGGTACGCCGCGTGCTGCGCCAGGCGGGCACGCGCCAGCGTTCGCGCGCCTGGCGCACGCGTTGTCCGCCCGCTGCATGCATACGCTGATGAGGGTCGAGAACATCCTGCTGCGCCAGAGCGGCACCTACCGCGCCCATTTGTCCCATCACGATCTCAGCGCCGCCGTGCCCGGCCGCATCGACCTGGAGGCGCCCCGCGTGCAGGCCGATGGCGGCCATGCCTTCGATGCGGCCGCTGTGGCCCGGGTGCGGGAGCAGCAACTCGATGTGCTGCTGTGCTGCGGCCCCGGCCTGCCCACCGGCGACATGCTGGACGCGGCTCGCCTGGGCGTGCTGCGCATGCATTTTGGCGATAGCGCGTCGGAACAGGCGGGGCCGGCCGGTTTCTGGGAATGCTTCCACCGCCTGCCGTCGACCGCTTTCGCCATCCAGCGCCTGAGCGGTGCACGCAGCGACGAAGTGCTGGTGCGGGGTCGCTTCGCCACCCGCATCAGCTTCCTGCAAAACCAGGCGCATCTCTACCGCAAGGCCAACGTGCATTTGCAAGGCCTGCTGCAGAGCATCGCGGCGCAGCGCCGCATGCCCGCATCCCAGCCGCGCCGGCTGGCGGGCCCGCCGCCCGGACGGCAGCATCTGCCCTTGGGCGGGCCGCCCGGCACCGTGCATATCCTGCGCTATGCGATGCGCACCCTGGGCCGCGCGGCGGTGAAAGGCGCGCAGCGCGCGCTCAGCTTGCGCCGCAAGTTCGGGATTTCGATCGTGCAGAGCGATTGGCGCCATGCCGACCTGCGCCAGGCTGTGGAGGTCGCCTCGCCGAAGGGCCGCTTCTGGGCTGATCCCTTCCTCTGGAAGGCGCCGGACGGGCGGCTGTTCTGTTTTGTCGAAGACTATGTATACGCGCGCCGGCGCGCCCATATCTCGGTGCTCGAGGTGATCGGGACCAAGGTGATGGATCTCGGTGCCGTGATAGCGGAGCCGTTCCATCTCTCCTTTCCCTATCTCTTTGCCTATCAGGGTGACCTCTACATGTGCCCGGAATGCTCGGATTCGGAACAGATCCGCATTTACCGGTGCACCGGATTCCCGCAGCAATGGGAGCTTGCCGCGGTGGCGATGGACGGGGTCTCG
The DNA here is from genome assembly GCF_029335485.1 of Cupriavidus basilensis. Lineage (GTDB taxonomy): Bacteria > Pseudomonadota > Gammaproteobacteria > Burkholderiales > Burkholderiaceae > Cupriavidus > Cupriavidus basilensis_E. The sequence continues at coordinate 25,962 of NZ_JARJLM010000683.1, read as the reverse complement.
GCCGCCGATACCATCCTGTTCGAGCGCGGCGGGCGCTGGTGGATGCTGACTAGCATCGACAAGTCCGGCGTCAAGGATCACTGCAGCGAACTCTACCTGTTCTCCAACGATTCGCCGCTGCGGCAGGGCTGGAAGCCGTTCGGCGGCGGCAACCCGGTGCTGATCGATTCCGCCGGGGGCCGCAACGCCGGCCTGATCGCCGAAGGCGACCGGCTGTTCCGGCTGGCGCAGCGGCAGGGTTTCGACCGCTATGGCGAAGGGTTGATCGTTAACGAGATCCTGACGATATCGGAGCTGGCATACGAGGAGCGGCAGGTGTCACGGATCGATCCGACGTTCCGCAAACGGCTGCTGGGGTCGCATCATTTGACTACGACGGGGAACATTACCGTGATCGATCACGTCAGCAGGCAGTTTGTGATTTGAGCCGGGCTCTGACTGCTCGGGGAAGAGCGGCTGCCGCTGGCGAACCGGGCGGCGCATCAGCGCACGCGTTCGGACATTCGAGGTCGATCGGCCGAATGCGGCGTGGCGTCCTGCCATTTCCTTGCCCATTGCCACTAGCTGCACACCATCGGCGGCGTGGATTCCGGGCCCACCCCGCGCTTCGACCACAGCAAGGCGAACGCGCCGCGTGAGCGCCTGGACGCCCGGATGGCAACGCGGATCAAACAAAGCCTGAAAGCCCGGCTCTCGTGCTCTCATGCAATTTTACCCGGGTATTATTGACATCAATTTTTATCCGGGTATTATTCAGGCAATACACCACCTTGAATGCACATCGCGATGACTGAGCCACTTTTCAATTCCTACACAAGCTTCGATGGCTATCGACGCATCGCCTCCGGGGCCCTGCAAACGAATGCCCTGGTGGTCAAAAAAGTACTTGAAAGCGGCGCGGTTGGCCCCGTGCTGATCTTTGACGACGGCACCGGCCGCTCCATCGATGTCGATACGAGGGGCTCGGACGAGGAAGTGGCGGCCCGGCTGGCTGCGCCTGCCGCGCCGGACACGCGCGCCGGATCGGCAAGGTTGGAGCCATCCTCTCAACCCGCCGGCCCGGATGGCGCCGCAGAAGAATCCCGAGGCCGCGGGCGCCCGAAGCTGGGTGTAGTCGCCCGCGAAGTGACGCTGCTGCCGCGGCATTGGGAATGGCTGGCGACACAGCCCGGCGGCGCGTCGGTAGCCCTGCGAAAACTGGTTGAGGAAGCGCGCAGGGCCAACGGCGATAAAGACAAAACGCGCAAGGCGCACGAGCGTGCCTACCACTTCATGGCGGCAATAGCGGGGGATCTGCCCGGTTTTGAAGAAGCGACCCGGGCACTGTTCGCGCATGACCGGCCCAAGTTCAGCGCGCTCATCGCCAAGTGGCCGGGCGATGTGCGAGATCACGCAACCCGGCTCGCTTTCGGCGATGGCGTACCGGCATCCGCTCCTGGCAACTAAAGGACTAAAGAAAGATGGACCACCCGATGGCAAATCCGGACCAGACCACTTGCTACCTCGAACCCACACAGGAAGCGGGACGTGCGTTCGTCATGCGGAAAATGCAAGGCAGCGTTGTGATGCTGAACCTGCTGCGTTTTCGTGAAACCGCGGACTACTGGGCCACGCCCGAGCTGGCGCCGGAGATAGCCATCAGCGGTGCAGCCGCCTTTCAGCGGTACATCGAACACACCCTGCCCTACCTACGCGACACAGGAGGCGACCTGCTGTTTCTCGGAGCCGGTGGCCATTTCCTGATCGGGCCACAAGCTGAACGGTGGGACATGGCAATGCTGGTCCGGCAACACAGCGCCGATTCGTTCCTGGCATTCGCCTCCCATCAAGCCTACCTGGCTGGAATGGGGCACCGCATTGCGGCTATTGAAGATTCTCGCCTGCTGCCGCTTTCGGAAGTCGGGGCAGCTACAGCGTAGGCACACCGGCTTCCTATCAAAACCTGCGAGTCAGTATTTTCTCCGGGCGGTTCGCCGCGCCGGGTGGGCCATCGCTTTGGCCAGGGAATCCCATATGAGTCCGACATCTCCATCCCTACCCACTCAACCTCCACCCTTGTGGAAGACCTACCTGGTCATTCTCGTCCCCATGATGCTGACGAATACCTTGCAAGCCGCCGCAGGGACTATCGACGGCATCTACCTCGGGCAGATGATCGGCGTCGAAGCCATCGGGGCGGTTTCGGCATTCTTTCCGATCTTCTTTTTTTTCCTGGCCATCGTCATTGGCCTGAGCTCCGGCGCCACGGTGCTGGTCGGGCAGGCCTGGGGCGGCGGAAACCACGCAAAGGCGAGAGCGGTAGCAGGGTCGGCCTTGGCCCTGACTGCTTGCGCCGGCCTTCTGGTCAGTGTCTGCGGTGGTTTCCTCGCGCCTCAGATCCTGCGGTGGCTGGGGACGCCAGCCAATATCCTGGCCGACGCAACGAGCTATGCGCGGCTGATGATGATGGGCGCGCCTCTCATTTTCATGTTGTGGCTGACCACCTCCATGAGTCGGGGCGTTGGCGACGCAGTGACGCCGTTGTGGGCACTGGCGCTGGCCACCCTGATCTCGCTCGTCTGCACACCAGCGCTTCTTGGCGGGTGGGGCGGGCTGCCCCAACTGGGTGTGGCCAGCGCGGCGGTCTCGACCATGCTGGCCTTCGCGCTGGCGCTGACGTGGATGCTGGTGTACTGGCGACGCAAGGCACATCCGTTGGCCCCAAGTATCGAACTGCTTCGCCATGTGCGCTTTGATCCAGTCATCACACGAAAGATCCTGCGGATTGGCATTCCATCGTCGCTGCAGATGCTCGCCATGGCCGTGGCCGAGATCGTGCTGCTCGGGCTGGTGAACCGCCACGGCTCGAATGCCACCGCGGCCTACGGCGCAGTCACCCAGGTGATGAGCTGGATGCAGCTACCTGCCATGTCCCTGGGCATCACCACGACCATCCTCGCATCGCATGCTATCGGGGCTGGTCGTGGCGGCAGGCTCGGCGCCATCGTCCGGACCGGCCTGTGGCTGAACGTCGCAGTCACCGGCGGCTTTGTTGCTGTCGCCTATGGTTTGGCACCTGCGGTGATAGGGCTTTTCCTGAAGGATGGTTCGGTCGTCGAGCTCGCCCTGGAACTGCTGCACATCGTTGCCTGGAGTGTCATCGTGATGGGCTTGGCCAACGTCCTGGTCGGTGTCATGCGCGCCAGCGGGACCGTGTTCGGCCCCACGGGCCTGGGCGTGTTCGCGATCCTTTGCATTGAAGTACCTGCAGCCTATTGGCTGAATGCCAGGGTCGGGATTTCCGGCATCTGGTGGTCTTATGCACTTACCTTCATTGCGATGCTCGTGCTGCAAACGACCTACTACCAACTCGTGTGGCGTCACCGGATCGTTCAGCGATTGATCTGAGGGCTGGCGTCCCTGTCTCGTCCGCCAGGCGCCAGCGGCAGCTCAGGGCTTCGACGTCTCCATCCCAGCCGCGGGCACCGCTTTTTCACGCGCCGCCTCCGCATCCCGGGTCACGCAGAAATGGGTACGCAGGTAGCTGTCCAGCAGCGCCAGCACTGCATCGCGCGCGGTATACGCCCGCAGTGCATGGTCGATCCGATCCGAGATACATAGCCGTACATTGCGATAGCGCCGCATGACGCGGCCGCCGCTGCCGAAGTAAGTGGCCAGCTCGCCGAGCCCGGGATCATAGCCGCCGTATACCAGCCAGACCGGCACGCCGCGCCCGTCGAGCCGGCGCAGCAGGTTGCGCACCCGCCGGACCGGCGTGTCGGCGCCGGTGATCCAGCCAGCCGTGTGGCTGGCGCGAGTGCGCAGGCGAAGCATGCCGCGCCTGGCCAGTTCGCGGACGATGCTGCCGATCTCGGTATCGCCGCGCAGCACGCGTACCCATTTCTGCGGGCGCAGGCAGGAGGCCAGGTAGGTCCGCGTGGCGGCATCGCGCTGCCGCGGACGCTGCTGCACGACTTCCTGGATCTCCAGCCCCTCGGGCCAGATGAAGCTCTGCAGGTTGACCAGGACCGCGCCGGCGATGTGCTCGCTCTCGCAGGCCGCATGCAGGCCCGCATACGCCCCGGAGCAGATGCCGAACAGCGCCACGCGCTGGTAGCCCTGGCTGCGCAGCCAGCCAGCGGCCGCGATCACGTCGTGGCGCAAGGCGCTGTCATAGGGCTGGAAGCCGTAGCGCGCCAGTGTCAGGCTGGCGCTGTCGCCGATACCGCCGAGATCCATGCGTAGCGAGGGGATGCCCTGCCGGGCCAGGTGGCGGGCGCACAGCACGCCCATGCGCGCGTCGCCGATATGGTGGCCGGCCCCGGTGTTGACCAGCAGCACGGCCGGGGCGCCCGCGGCGGGCGCCGGCGCCTCGCACAGGATGCCGAACAGGCCGGCCGCGCCGAAATGCATGCGCCGCTCGATAAAGCCATCGCCATGCAGCAGCGGGGATGCCGCCGGCACCACGCGCGCGGCGACGGCGATGCCGGGCAAGGCGAGCGCGTCCGGGCTGGCGCCGGCGAGCCAGCCGGTCACATGCCGGAAGGCGGACCAGGGCAGGTCATTGAGTTCGGGATAGCTGGCATAGGCCTCGTATTCGGGGAACGGGGCGCGCTCTACCGCGCAGCCCAGCGCGCCGGCGGCATCGGCCAGGCGGCGGGCGCCGTCGAGCGGTGACGCCGACAGGATCAGCATCCGTGCGGCCGGGCAGCGCTGCAACTGGTCCGGCTTGCCGAGATCGCAAGCCTGGATGCGCTCGACCGCGTCGCGATATAGCCGGTTGCCGACTACCGTCATGAAGCGCTCCGTCTCGGCAGGATCGAGCTGGTCGGCGGGGGTCACGCGGGACGTGCTCTGCAGTGCGCGAAGTTCGCGCAGGTGGTCGCGGCCCCGCACCACCGGCGCCAGCAGCGCCAGGGCATCGACGTTGCCGATTTCCTGCGCCGCCAGCGTCGCGAGCAGCGCGCCGAGGCGCAGGCCGCATAGCGCTACGCGCTGCACGCCGGTGCGCGCGCGCAGCGTGGCCACGGCGGCGGCGATGCTGTCGATCCAGGCTGGCACGCGCTGCGGATCGCTCTCGGCGCCGTCGGAGTCGCCGGTGCCATGGTAGTCGAAGCGCAGCGCCGGCATGCCGTTGGCCGCCAGCAGTTCGGCCAGGTAGCGCCAGCCGCGATGCGTCATCACGGCCTCCTGCCCGAACGGGTTGCACAGCACCACGCCATAGCGGCCGCCGGACTCGCGGGCCAGCTGCACGGCGGGGCCCGGCAGGTGCAGCCATCCGTAGCAGCCGCCGAACAGCAGCGGCAGCATGTGGTTGGGGGGGGCTTGCCCGGCGGTCGCGAGGCCCTGTGTCCCGGCCCGGTCAGACATCGGCATGCCTATGGCAACGCAGCAAGGCAGGGACATGTCTCGGCGGGGGCTTCATGTTCCGTTCCTCCGGTGGCGGTTCCGAGCGGGCCACGCCGTTCAGCGGCACAGCGGCCTCCATTACAACCGTATCCGTACCAAAGATTCGTACGCTGTCCAACACAAGGCACGGCCGCACCGGCTCGCGGCTGCGCGGCGCCGGCGCTCGCGAGAGCGTGCCGGCGAGCGTGTGCGCAAGCGCACAGATGGGGCGCTGCCACGCTCCTAGACTCGATCGCAATCCATACGGTGGCTGCCCGCGCCGGCGGCGCGCATGGCGCGCGGATGCCTGCACGATGCCGGCATGAACTTCATGGAAAAGGACGCCGGCAAACCGGGCAGCCGCGAAGCGTACCCGTTTCTGCGTACGGGTCGAAAGGGGTCGGTGCCACCTGGAGCGGACGCCGGACGGCGCGCCGCCCGGCTTCGATGGCGTTCAGGCTGACCCGGCAGATCCCCGGCCCGGGGTGCACCGCTTGCAAGGAGGCATCATGAGCAACCCGATCGACGTGGCGGGCCTGCCGGCCCGTATCGACATGGCCGCAGCGCTGGCGCCGCGCGCTGTGCCGCTGCCGGCGATCCAGCCGGTGATCCTGGCCGGCGGCTCTGGCACCCGTCTGTGGCCGCTGTCCCGCGAGCAGTTTCCCAAGCAACTGATCAACCTGGTGTCCGACGATACCCTGCTCGAAGCCACGGCCCGCCGCTTCGATGGCCTGGGCCTGCTGGCCGGGCGGCCGGCCGGCATGGAGGCGCCGCAACTGGTGGTCTGCGGCGAGGAGCATCGCTTCATGATCGGCGACATGATGAAGCGCAGCGGCAACAATGTCCGCATCCTTGCCGAGCCGTGCGGCCGCAATACCGCGCCGGCGCTCACCGTGGCCGCCCTGCACGCCGTGGCCAACGCCGGCGAGAGCGGCGACGCCTTGCTCGTGGTAACGCCGGCGGACCATAGCGTGGCCGATGTCCCCGCGTTCCGCCTGGCGCTGGCCACCGCGGTGCGCCACGCGGATCGCGGCGCCATCGTGACCCTGGGCGTACAGCCGCTGGCGGCGGAGACCGGCTACGGCTATATCCGGGTCTCGCGCGACGAAGACGATGGCGCCTTCCTGCTGGAGCGCTTTGTCGAGAAGCCGCACCTCGAGCTCGCGCAGCACTATGTGGATTCGGGCGAATACTGGTGGAACAGCGGCATCTTCGTGGTACGGGCGGCGGTCTGGCTGCGGGCGGTGAGCGAGCTCCAGCCGGACATGTATGTGCAATGCCGCGCCGCCTATGAGGGCAGCGACACCGTTGGCGATACCGTGCGCATGCACAAGGAATCCTTCAGCGCCTGCCAGTCGGATTCCATCGACTATGCGGTGATGGAAAGGCTCGAGACCCTGCCGGGCATACCCGGCGTGGTGGTGCCGCTGGATGCCGGCTGGTCCGACGTGGGATCGTGGGCGGCGATCTGGGATATCGCGTCCAAGGACGCCATGGGCAATGCTTCGCGCGGACGCGTGGTGTTCGACGGCGCCAATTCGTGCCTGGCGCATTCGGAAGGCCGCCTGATCGCCTGCGTCGGCGTACGCGATGTGGTGGTGGTCGAGACCGCGGATGCCGTGCTGGTGGTCGACAAGGCGCATGTGCAGGACGTCAGGAACGTAGTCCAGCGCATCCGCTCCGAGCATGGCAACGAAGTGATCAACCACCGCAAGGTGCGTCGCCCGTGGGGCTGCTACGACGCCATCGACCACGGCGACCGCTTCCAGGTCAAGCGCATCGTTGTCGATCCGGGCGCCAGTCTCTCGCTGCAGATGCACTACCACCGCGCCGAGCACTGGGTGGTGGTGCGCGGCACTGCGCGCGTGACCTGTGGCGACACGGTCAGCATCCTGAGCGAGAACCAGTCCACCTACATTCCCATCGGTACGCCGCACCGGCTGGAAAACCCCGGCAAGACGCCGCTGGAGATCATCGAAGTGCAGTCCGGCGCGTATCTCGGCGAGGATGACATCGTGCGCTTTGAAGACAACTACGGGAGAAAGTGAATGCGAGTGCGATGTCCGGTCCGGGGCTAGCGAGGGACTGGCCTGTCCGGGCCGATATGCAGGTCTTTCCCGCGCATGCCGGCATGCGGAATGCGCCGGCGCAACGCCAGCAGAGCGGCGCAGGCAGCTTGAATCGGGTAAGTGGCAATGACGCGGCCGCGCAGTCCGGCCGCGCTTGCCGTTGCGACGGGGGGCATCAGGTGGACGTATCCGTAGTGGTTCCGAGCTATCGCCGGTGCGAGGATCTCGATCGTTGCCTGCGGGCACTGGCACGCCAGCGGCGGCGCGCAGACGAAGTGATCGTGGTGGCACGCGCCGACGACATCCCGACGCTGCGCCTGTTGTCCGGCTGGCTGGACCGGATGGCCTTGCACGGCCTGCGGGTGGCGACCGTTGCCGTACCCGGCCAGGTGGCTGCCAACAACCGCGGCCTCGACAGCGCGCGCGGCGACATCCTGTGCCTCACCGACGACGACGCCGCGCCGCGCGCCGACTGGATCGAGCGCATCGTGGCGCATTTCCGCATCGATTCGGGGCTGGCCGGCGTAGGCGGGCGCGACATCGTGCACGACGACGACGGCGGCGTGATCGCAGGCGCCGAGCGCGACGTGGGGCTGCTGAGGTGGTACGGCCGCATTGTCGGGAACCACCATATCGGCAGCGGCGAGCCGCGCACGGTGGACATCCTCAAGGGCGTCAACATGGCATGGCGCCGCAGCGCGGTCGCGGGGTTGCGCTTCGACTCCCGTCTGCGCGGCGCGGGCGCCCAGGTGCATAACGATCTTGCCTTCTGCCTTGCCGCGCGCCGGCGCGGCGCTCGCCTGTTGTATGACCCCGGCCTCTGCGTGGACCACTATCCCGCCCTGCGCGCCGACGCCGACCAGCGCGCCAGCTTCAATCCCGAGTCCTTCTATAACGCCAGCTACAACCTGCACCTGGCGCTCGGCGATCACCTGCGCGGCGTTCGCGGCGCACTGGCGCAGGCCTACCTGCTGCTGGCGGGATCGAGCAATTGCCCTGGCGCGCTGCGGGCGCTGCTGCTGGGCTTCGGGCCCGACGGCCCGGCACGCGCGTGGCAGAAGCTCCGCCTTGGCCTGCGCGCGGGGCATGCCGCCCGCACGGCTCGCATGGTGCGGTGCGGCGCCCACGCCTTTGAGGATACCGAACGTGCGGAAACAGACGGCCACGGCGCACCGAATCCGCTCTTATTGCATCACGACGCTACGCAGCAACCATCACAACAAGTTGCCGAACAGGAGAAGCTGCCATGGTAACCAGAAGAATGCTCCCTATGCTATGGATCGTAGCCGCGCTGGGCGGTTGCTCCTGGGCGCCGGGCCCTGCGCTGGACGCCAGCCGGCTGCACGACGACATCGGCGCCAAGACCGGCACGGACGTCTATCCGGTGCAACTGATCACGGCCGACGTCGTCAAGAACCAGATCGACGCGGTCGCCGTGTCGAACAGCCAGGATTCTCCCGCCATGGGAGCGGACCTCGCCGCCAGCATCGCCAAGTATGAGTACCGCATCGGCCCGCAGGACCTGCTGGGGGTCACCGTGCTGTATAACCCGCAACTCAGCTCCAGCAACGGGAACATGCAGATGATGCCGGTAGGGGCCGGCGCGGACGTCTCGCAGCAGCAACTGCCGCTGGAGCAGAACGGGTTCCGCGTGGCGCCCAATGGCGAGGTCTACTATCCGCCCGTGGGCATGCTGCGGGTGGCGGGCAAGACGGCCGAGCAGGTGCGCAGCATGATTGCCACCGCGCTGTCGAAAGAGATCCGGGATCCGCGGGTCGATGTGCGGGTGGTCTCATACCGCAACAGCAGGGTCGATGTGACCGGGCTGGTAAAGAATCCGGGATCGCTGCAGATCACCGATGTCCCGCTCTCCATGATCAATGCCATCGCCCGCACGGGCGGCACCTTGCCGGACGCCGATGTGCAGAAGGTCAGGCTGACGCGCGGCAACCAGGTATACGAACTGGATCTCGACACGCTGATCAGCCGCAGCAATGGCGCCAGCGATTTTCTCCTGCAGGGCGGCGACGTCGTCAACGTGCCGGACCGGCTCGCCAGCCGCATCTTCGTGCTGGGTGAAGTGGTCAAGCCGACCTCCCTGCTGATGAACAAGGGCCGCCTCTCGCTTGCCGACGCGCTCGCCGGCGTCAACAGCATCGACGTGCACGCGGCCGATCCGCGCCAGGTCTTCGTGATCCGCGGCATGCGCGATAACCCGACGCAGCCTTCCGTCTATCGCCTGGACATGACGCAGGTGGATGCCTTGCTGCTGTCGACCCGGTTCCGGCTGGAGCCGCTTGACGTAGTGTATATCGGCACCTCCGATGCCGTGCGATTCAACCGCGTGCTTGAGCAGATCACGCCAACCATCCAGACCGCGTTCTTCACCAGGCAACTGGGCCGTTGATACCGGTGACCACGGGCGGCGCCGCGGCATGGGCGCCGCCTCCTGAGCAGACGGAGTCATCATGAATACGCAATTCCAGCGGCCCTATGGCACGCCGCTCCCACTGGACGACGACGAGTTCATCCTGCGCGATCTCGTCCGCATGATGCGCGAGCAACTGGGCTGGGTGGTAGGCATTACGGTTGCCGTTGGCGCGGTGGCGGCCCTGTACGCCTACTCGTTGCCCGCCATCTATTCCGCGGACGCGCTGGTGCAGGTGCAGGCCAAGAACCCCGACACCATGCCGCTGGCGCGCGCCACCCAGATGATGGGCGCGGGCACGGGCACGATGGTGCCGACCGAGGCGGAGATCGAGATCATCCGCAGCCGCTCGGTGCTCGAGCCCGTGGTCAACGCGTTCCGGCTCAATATCTCGGTGACGCCGGTGGCGGTGCCGTTGCTGGGAGCGCTGACGGGGCGCTTCGCTACGCCGGGCGAGCCGTCGGAGCCGTGGTTCGGCTTGCCGCGCTACGCCTGGGGTGGCGAGCAGGTCGATGTCGAGTCGCTTACCGTGCCGGCCGGGCTGGAGGGCGAGCCGCTGCTGCTGCGTGCGCTGGAGGACGGGCGCTATGCGCTGTTCGGCCCGGGTGGCGCGCCGCTGGTGGAGGGCAAGGCAGGAGAACTGCTTGAGCAGAACGGGCTATCGATCCGCATCGCCAGCCTGGTGGCGCGTCCCGGTACCGAGTTCACCGTGGTGCGCAGCAATCAGCTGTCAGCCATCGGCGGCCTGGGCAAGGCGCTGATGGTCGGCGAGCAGGGCAAGCAGACCGGCATCGTGCAACTGTCGATGGAGAGCAGCAATCCGGTCACGGCCATGAGCATCACCAACGCGGTGGTCCAGTCCTATGTGCGGCAGAACCTCGAGCGCCGCCAGGAAGAAACCGCGCGCACGCTGGACTTCCTCAACACCGAGGTGCCGCGCGTGCGTGCCGACCTGGAAAAGGCCGAGGATAAACTGGCCAGCCTGCAGCAACGCCAGGGTGCGGTGCGGCCCACCACCGAGGCGCAGTCCTACCTGCAGGGCGGCCTCGACCTGGAGCGGCAGATTGCCGCGCTACGGTTGCGGCGGACCCAGCTGTTGCAGAACTTCCTGCCGGGCAATGCCAGCATCCAGAACATCGACCAGCAGCTCGGCCTGCTGGAGGAACAGAAGCACAGCTTCGAGCGGCGCTTCCACGATATGCCGGCGTCGGAGAAGGCCGGCCTGCGCATGGAGCGCGACGTGAAGATCGCGCAGGAGATCTACATCTCGCTGCAGAACAAGTCGCAGGAGCTGATGATCAACCGCGCCGGGATGGTGGGCAACGTGCATGTGCTGGACGAGGCCATGCTGCCGTCGACGCCGGTCAAGCCCAAGCGCGGGCTGATCATCGTGGCCGGCGCGATCCTCGGCTTCCTGATCAGCATCATGGCGGTGTTCGCCCGCCGCGCCATCTTCGGCCGCATGCGCGAGCTGGAGGAGATCGAGCGCCGCGTCGCCCTGCCGATGTTCGGGAGCATCCCGTTCAGCCCGGCGCAAAGCCGGCTGGAGGATTACTCCAGGGTGGTGCCGCATGAGATCGGCGAATTGCCGCCGCCGGTGGAACTGGCCGCAGGCGAGGCGCCCGGCCCTTCGGTACGGATCGACGAATGGCTGCCCGCCGCCACCCGGCCCGTGCTCGCCGAGAACCGGCCGCATGACGCTGCCATCGAGGCGCTGTGCGGGATCTGCACGCAGTTCCAGTTCGCCGTGGAGCAGATGCCGCACCGGGTGGTCGCCATGGTCGGGGCCACTGCTGGCGTGGGCAAGAGCTTCGTCACGTCCAATCTCGGCACGCTGCTGGCCAAGTCCGATCGCCGCGTACTGCTGATCGACGCCGACCTGCGCCGCCAGCGCCTGTCGGGCTACTTCAACCGCGCCAGCGGCATGGGGCTGTCGGAGCTGCTGGCCGGCCGTATCGACGTCAAGGAGGCGGTGGTGCCGACCGGCGTGCCGAACCTGTGGCTGGTGCCCGCCGGCAACTACAACGCCACGCCCGCCGAGCTGCTGATGAGCCTGCGCCTGCGCCAGGCGATCGAGTCCTACGAGCGTGCCTACGATCTGATCATCATCGACACGCCGCCCGTGCTGGATTTCAACGACGCGTTGCCGGTGGCGGGGCTGGCCGGCGCCGCGGTGGTGGTGCTGAGAGCCGGTGCCCACACCGAGCAGCAGATCCTGGAAGCAGTCAAGAAGCTCCAGCGTGCGGGCGCCAATGTGGCGGGCGGCATTCTCAACACGGTGGATGAACGCGAGGCCAGGCCGCACCGCCGTGGCATCGACGAGCAATTGGCAAGCGCCGCGGGAGGCGCACTGTGAGCATTGCACGCGCCGCGGTGCCGCGGCCTCTCCGCCCGGCCAGCGGTTCCCGTCGCGGGAGGGCCGGAGCATGAACGCCGCCGTGACCGTGGAACCCGGGCATGCCGGCACGGGCCGACAGTTGCAGCCGGCGGCGCTGCCGGTGTGCTTCCTGGCCCTGATGCTGGGGCTCGCGCTGCTGGGCCAGGGCCGCGCCATCGATGTGCTCTTTCCGCTGGGCGCCGTTGGGATCGGCATCCACATCTATCGGCGCAATCCGGCGCATTACCTCTCCTACCTGCTGTGGCTGTTTTTCCTGACACCCGAGGTGCGCCGCATCGCAGACTTCATCAACGGCAGCTACAGTCCCTTCAGCCCGATACAAACGGCACCGCTGATCGTCGCCATGCTGAGCGGACTTACCCTTCTCACCCATGTCCGCGTGCTGGCCACCCGCCGCGCCTTTCCTACCGTGCTGATCCTGCTGGCGCTGTGCTACGGACTCGCGATCGGCATCATGCGCAACGGGCCGCTCTCCGCGCTCTACAGCTTCGTCGGATGGACGATGCCGATCCTGGTCGGCTTCCATGTCCTCGCCACCTGGCGGTCGTACCCGGGCTATGCCCGCTCGCTGGTGGTCACCTTCACCTGGGGTCTCATCGTCACGGGTGTCTATGCCTTCATCCAGTTCGCGCTGGTGCCACCCTGGGATGTTTTCTGGATGCTGCACGCCGGCATGGGCTCGCTCGGCGAGCCGATACCCTATGCCATCCGTGTCAGCAGTACGATGAACTCGGCGGGCCCGTTTGCCGTCATGCTGATGGGCGGGCTGCTGTTCATGCTGGCCGGGCGCGGCAAGCTGGTATGGCTGGCAGCGCTGATCGGCCTGGTGGCGCTGCTGCTGACGGTGGTGCGTTCCTGCTGGGGCGGACTGTTGGTCGGGGCTATCTATGCGCTGGCGTGTATCGAGCGCAAGCTGCGCATCCGGGTCCTGCTGGGCGCGCTGCTGGTGGCCGCGCTGGCGGTCCCGGTATTCGCGCTGCAGGAATTCTCCGGGACCGTGCTCACTTCCATGCAGAGCGTCGCCGATCTCCAGAACGATCACAGCTTCCAGACGCGCGCCGAGTTCTACGGCAACTTCCTCTCGGTTGCCCTGAACGATATCTCCGGACAGGGGTTTGGATCCGTCGGCCTGGCCACCAAGCTCGACTCGTCCACCAGCCAGCTCGGCCGCTACGGCGTGTTCGACAGCGGACTGATGGAAGTGCCCTTCGTGCTCGGCTGGCCGGGCACGCTGATGTACGCCACCGGCTTGCTCTGGCTGCTTGGGCGGGCCGTGCGCCGGGGCCTGACGCAGAAGTCCAACCGGGTGATCTCGGCAGGGGTCGGGGTGGCGATCGCGCTGCTGGCCATGATGGTCTTCGACAACTCGCTCAACGGCTTCGGCGGCTTGCTGTTCCAGCTCGGCGTGATGCTGCCCGTGATCGGGCACCGCTATGGGCGCATGGTCGCCACGCGGGGGGCATCGTGAGCACGTCCGCCATGCCAGCGGGCGCGATCGGGCCGGGCTTGCGCATCGCCATCGTCACGCACGTGGTCGACCGCAACGATGGCCAGGGCCGCGTCAATCACGAGATCGTGGTGGCGGCGCTCGCCGCCGGCTGCGAGGTGACCCTGCTGGCCAGCCATGTGGCCGCGCAGTGGCGCGCGCATCCGCATGTGCGCTGGGTGCGCGTGAGTGCAGGCGGGTGGCCGACCGCCCTGCTGCGCTACCAGGTATTCGCAGCCAGGAGCGCCTGGTGGCTGATGGGACGGCGCCATGGCTTCGACATCTTGCATGTGAACGGATTCATCACGTGGGCGCGTGCCGACGTCAATACCGCGCACTTCGTGCACGGAGGATGGCTGCGTTCGCCGCACTATCCCTTCACGCTGCGCGGGGGGCCGTATAGCGGGTACCAGTTGTTGTACACCCGCATCAACGCCTGGCTGGAGGGACATGCCTTCCGCCGCGCGCGCGCGGTGGTCGCGGTGTCGCCGAGAATTGCCGGCGAGCTGGCGCAGATCGGTGTCGACGCCGGGCGTATCGAGACGATCGCCAATGGCGTGGACACGGCGGAGTTCCGCCCGGGCAACGGCGACCGGGCCGGCTTCGGGCTGCCGCCAGGTGTGCCTCTGCTGCTCTTTGCCGGCGACCTGCGCACGCCGCGCAAGAACCTGGACACCGTACTGGCGGCGCTGGCGCTGGGGCCGGACAACGTGGCGCTGGCGGTTGCAGGCCAGGCGCAAGGCAGCCCCTATCCACGGATGGCCGCCGAACTCGGCCTGGCGCGGCGCGTGCATTTTCTCGGGCACGTGTCGGCAATGCCGGCGCTGATGCGCTGCTGCGACGTGCTGGTCTTTCCGTCGCGCTACGAGCCCATGGGGCTGGTGGTGCTGGAAGCCATGGCCAGCGGACTGGCAGTGATCACCGCGCGTACCACGGGCGCGTCGGGCCTGGTGCCGGACGCCGCCGGCGTGGTGCTGGCGGACCCCGACGACGCCGCGGCCCTGGCGGGGGCGATCCGCGCGTGCACCGCCGAGCCGCAGCGTACACGGTGCATGGGCGCCGCAGCTCGGGCCGCCATGCTGCCACGGGGCTGGGCTGCGATGGGAGAGCAATACCTGGCGCTATACCGGCGCCTGTCGAGTACCGAGCAGGAAAACAGGCCACCGGACGCCCGCCATCGGATGGCGTCCGGCGGGGCCGCGGAGGCCACCAGGTAGTCAATCGCCCCACAGGGAAATACTCTTCATGACAGCCTCATTGTTGCGGGTGTTCGAGATCGGCATGCACTGGTTCCCCGAGCGTGCCGGCGGGCTCGATCGCGTGTTCCATACGCTCACCGGAGCGCTGCCAGGGGCCGGTGTCAATGTACGCGGGATGGTGGCGGGCTCCGGTGCCGCTGCCAGCGATACCGGCGGCGCCATCGCCTCGTTCTCGCGGCCGGGCGCCACCATGCCGCTGCGCCTGGTACGGGCGCGCAATACCATGCGCGAGATGCTGGCACGCGAGAAGCCCGACCTGATCGCCTCCCATTTTGCGCTGTACACCCTGCCGGGCCTCGACCTGATCCGTGGCTACCCCACGGTGATGCATTTCCATGGGCCATGGGCCGACGAGAACCACGCCGAAGGCGTGATGCGGGCCGCCAGCCATATCCAGTACCGGATGGAGCAAATCGTCTATAGCCGGTGCCACTTGCATATCGTGCTGTCGAACGCATTCGCGCGCGTGCTGGAGACGCGCTATCGCGTGGATCCCTCGCGCATCCGCATTGTCCCGGGTTGCGTCGACTATGCCCGCTTCGGCAGCGAGATGGACAGGCGCACCGCGCGCCAGGCATTGGGCCTGCCGACCGACCGTCCGCTGGTGATGTCGATACGGCGCCTGGTCAGGCGCATGGGCCTGGAGGACCTGATCGATGCCTGCGTCCTGCTGCGCAAGCGCATTCCGGATGTGATGCTGCTGATCGTTGGCCGCGGCCCGCTGGAAGCGGAGTTGCGCCGGCGTGTCGACGAGCTCGGGCTTGGCGATCACGTACGGCTGCTTGGCTCGCTGCCCGACGCGCATCTTCCGCTGGCCTACCGCGCGGCCGACCTGAGCGTGGTGCCTTCGCTGGAACTGGAAGGATTCGGGCTGACGACCCTCGAATCGCTCGCGGCGGGGACGCCGGTGCTGGTCACGCCGGTGGGTGGACTGCCCGAGGCCGTAGGCGGGCTGTCGACCGAACTCGTCTTGTCCTCTTGCGGGCCCAAAGCCCTGGCGCAAGGGATTGCAGACGCGCTGACCGGCGTGATAGCCGTACCCACCGAGCTGGCGTGCCGGGTCTATGCGCGCACCGGCTTCGATATCCCTGTGATCGCCGGCATGGTGGCCGCGGTTTACCGCGAAGCCCTCGGCATGTTCTGAGGATGACACCGATCATGCCCACCATGCGCAGCGGTCGCTGCATTCCCTACCCGAAAGACATCCACCATCTCCAGCGGAAATACAGCAAAGGATGACAACCATGAAAGTCGCAATCGTGCATGACTGGCTGGTGACATGCGCAGGCGCCGAGCGAGTGCTGGAGCAGATTCTGCTCTGCTATCCGGAGGCCGACCTGTTCAGCCTGATCGACTTCGCCGAGGAGCGCGACTTCCTGCATGGCCATGCCGCCACCACGAGCTTTATCCAGCGGCTGCCGATGGCACGCACGCATTACAGGAACTACCTGCCCCTGATGCCGCTGGCGATCGAGCAACTCGACGTGTCGAGCTATGACATCGTCATCTCCAGCTCCCATGCGGTGGCCAAGGGCATCCTGACCGGGCCCGACCAGCTGCACATCAGCTATGTGCATACGCCGATCCGCTACGCGTGGGATCTCCAGCACCAGTACCTGCGCGAGAGCAACCTGCAGTCGGGGGTACGCTCGGTGCTGGCGCGCGTGCTGTTGCACTATATCCGCACCTGGGATTCGCGCACCGCGGACGGCGTGGACTACTACATCGCCAACTCCAGGTTCGTGGCGCGCCGCATCCGCAAGGTCTATGGCCGCAGCGCGAGCGTGATTCATCCGCCCGTCGATATCGAGTCGTTCCGGCCGATGTTGCAGAAGGAGGATTTCTACCTGACGGTATCGCGCATGGTGCCGTACAAGCGCGTGCCGTTGATTGCCGAGGCTTTCGCGGCCATGCCGCAGCGCAGGCTGGTGATTATAGGGGATGGCCCCGAGATGGAGAGGGTGCGTGGCGTTGCCGGGGCCAATGTGCAGGTCCTTGGCCATCAGCCCTTTGCCTCGGTGGTCGCGCATATGCAGCGCGCGCGGGCCTTTGTCTTCGCCGCGGAAGAAGACTTCGGCATTTCGCTGGTGGAGGCGCAGGCCTGCGGCACGCCGGTCATTGCCTTTGGCCGCGGTGGCGCGCTGGAGACCGTGTGCGACGAGACGAGCCTGATGCCCACCGGCTTGTTCTTCTACCAGCAGTCGGTCCCGTCGATCGTGGCGGCGGTGGAGCGCTTCGAGCGCAATGCCGGGAATTTCACGGCGGCATACTGCCGCCTCAATGCCGAGCAGTATTCGGTCGAGCATTTCCGCGAAGCGCTGAGCGGCTTCGTTGCCAGTGCGCGCGAGCGCGATGCGGCGCGCCTGTCCGGCACTGTTGCGGCGACGCCCGTGCGCCGCCCGGCTGCCGTGCCTGGCGATGCCATCGACGACGAACTCGACCGCCTCGCGGGGGGGCGCGATGGCTGACAGCGTCACGCGGCTGCTGCGGGCCGGCGCGTTGCTGCTCGGGGCCATGGCGCTGGCGAGCGGCGTCCTGTGCGGCGAGTTGAGCGGCGAGTTGGGCGGCGGGTTGAGCTACCGCACCTCGTGGCTGGGCAATACGTACGGCTTCGGCGATCGGCGCTGGACGCCGAACTCCGTGGAGGCGCTGGCGGTGACGCCGGACGGCATCCTGTTTACCAACGCGCTCTGGGACGAAGGCGGCGGCGAGATCACGATGATCCGCAACGGGGGCGTCGTCGGCGTGGCCGAGAGCACGCACGGTTGGGGCAACAATGGCGGCGACGCCATTGCCGTGGGCGACGGATACCTGTTCGCCGCCGCGCGTATCACCAATGTGGGCAATACGCAGGCGGGCAAGCCGGGCTACCCCGGCCGCGATCTCGCCTGGTACGGCGTGAGCCGCCGGCATCTTGCCAGGCCGGAGCTGGGTGCGCCGTTCGCGGGCGGCGTCGGCAACGTCGGCGGGCCAACGCGGAACAGCTTCCTGGTGCTCAATGCCGTGGAACAAAGGCGCGACGGCAGTCCACGCGGGCTGGCCGTGCGCAACGGCGTGCTGTATGTCGCCAACACCTATCGCGATGCCATCGAACTCTATGACAGCCAGAGCATGCAGCGGCTCGCGCGCTGGCCCGCACCGCAGCCCGGCCGGATCGCGGTCGACGGCGACGGCAACGTGTGGGCGATCCTGAACTGCTGCGCGGCCAGGGGCCGTACCGTGGTGCGCTTCAACCGGCAGGGGCAGCGCGGCCTGGTGGCGCCCCTGCCGGAGGGCAGCCTGCCGGTCGATCTGGCGTTGACGCCGGACCAGCGGCTGATCGTGGCCGATAACGGGCCACGGCAGAACCTGATGTTGTTCGAGGTGCGCGGCGACACCGTGCGGCCGGCCGGCGAACTGGGCGAGCGTGGCGGCGCCTTTGCCGGCGGCGCCAGCGCGGGAGCGGTCCCGCCGGGCAGCACAGGGGTGCATCGGTTCCATGGCCTGAGCGCGCTCGCGGTGGATGGCCAGGGCAATATCTACGTGGCCATGAACGGCGTAGGCCCTCGTCCCTTGCACGCGGGCGCCGCCAATTTTGGCGTGGTGCTCGAAAGCTACGCCCCGGACGGGCAACGCCGCTGGAACCTGCAGGGCCTGCTCTTCCTCGACGCGGTGCACGCCGACCCCGCGCGGCCGGACGAAGTCTACGCGGGTACGCGGCGCTTCCGGCTCGATCTCGACAAGACGGTGCCGGGCAGCGAGTGGTCCTACGCCGCCATTACCGTGGACCCGTTTCGCTATCCGGAGGATGCGGCGTTGTCCGATGCCGCCGACGGGCGTGGCGTGCCGCTGATGCGGCGCATCCAGGGCCGGCTGTTCGGCTTTTTCACCGACCGCCATGCCAAGTACCTCAAGGTCTATCGCTTCGATCGGTCCCATGGCGAAGTCGCGGTGCCGGCCGGCTTTTTCTCGCTTCGCCATATCGATGGGGCGTGGCCGCCCCACCAGCCGCCGGCTGGGGAATGGATCTGGCGCGATGGCAACGGCGACGGACGCTTCCAGCCGGATGAGTTCGAGCGCAGCCCCAGCGGCGACGGCGCGCCCATGCAGGCCTGGTGGGTGGATAGCCGCGGGGATGTGTGGCTGGGCTCCTTTGCGCAGGGCATCCGCCGCTTCAGGCTGCAGGGGCTGGATCGCAACGGCAACCCGAAATACAGCTTCGAGCACGTTGAAAAGAGCCGGATGCCGCCTCCCTTCACCCGCATCCAGCGCCTGCAGTATTTTCCCGAGTCCGACACCATGTACCTTTCCGGCGCCACCGCGCAAAAGCCTTACGAGGCCGCCAACTGGGACTCGACCGGGCGGGTGATCGCGCGCTACGACCACTGGAGCACCGGCGCACCGGTGCCGCGCTACGTGCTCGATGTCGACAGGCTGCCCGGTGCCATCAGCGAGAACGGGACCGAAGGGTTTGCCATCGCCGGCGATTATCTGTTCCTGGTGGAAGCGCGCAACGCGCATGTCCGGGTGATCGACAACCGTTCCTCGCGCCAGGTTGGCGTGATGACGCCCGGGCCGGAGGTGGGCTGCGAAAGCGGCTGGGTGGATATGCCGATGCCGATCACGGCGCTCAGGCGCGATGACGGCGAGTACCTGGTCTTCGTCGAGGAAGATGCCCACGGCAAGAATCTCATGTACCGGCTGCAGCCGCCGTCGGGTGTGGTGCAGCAGGCGCAGACGCAGGTACATCCGTCGTGCGCGGGCCGGAAAGTGGCGGGCTTGCGATGATCGATACCTCCATGCGGCGCAACCTGCTGATCAATTTCGCGGGACTGATATTGCCGACTTTCGTGTCGCTGGTGACCGTGCCGCTGTACATCAAGGCGCTCGGCCTCGACCGTTTTGGCGTGATCACGCTGGTGTGGGTGCTGGTGGGCTACTTCGCCGTCATGGACTTCGGCATCAGCCTGGCCAGCGAGAATCGCATCTCGCGCGCGCTCGCCGCGGGCGACGCGGACGAGGTCAGCCGGACGTTCTGGAGCGCATGCTGGTTCAATCTCGCCACCGGCTGTGCCGGTGGCGCCGCGCTGTGGGCTTCGGCCGGGGCCTATTTTAACTGGGGCACGCAGGTTCCGCCGGCTCTGCTGGGTGAAGTGGCGGCCGCGCTGCCATGGGTTGCGCTGTCGATCCCGGTTGGCAACCTGTCGCTGGTCTTCGCCGGATCGATCAGCGCAGCCGAGCGTTTCTCGGTGTTCAATACCAACCAGACCATCGGTACCGTGCTGTTCCAGGTGCTGCCGGTGGTGATGGCGTTCACTTTGGCCCCCACTTTGCAGGTGGCGATCATGGCGTCGGTGGCGGCGCGCATCGTGGCGTCGCTGATGCTCGGCGCGGCCACCTGGCGCGTATTGGGGCTGACGCGCATGGCCCCGCCGGAGCGCGCCTGCATGCGCGAACTGTTTGCCTACGGCCGCTGGCTCCAGCTCGCGGTGGTGGCCAATATGATCGGCGATTCGCTCGACCGGCTGGTGGTGGGCGCGATGCAGACGCCACGCTTCGTCACCTACTACGCCGTGCCGCAGAACCTGGTGAGCCGGCTCAACCTGCTGGCGGGCGCGCTATCGCGCACGCTGTTTCCGCGGCTGTCCGCGGCTCGCCCCGAGCAAGCCAGGGAAACCGCGTATCACTCGCTGATGTTCCTGAACAACCTGTTTACGCCGGTGGCGATCGGCGCGATGTTCACGCTCGGTCCCTTTCTTCATGTGTGGATCCGGCAGGAGCTGTCTCCCGCCGCGGCCGAAGTCGGGCGGATCATGATCGTCGCCGTGTGGCTGGCTGGCCAGACCACGGTCGCACGCGTGCTGATGCTGGCGCAGAACCGGCAGGCAGCGGTTGCCCATGTGTCGATGCTGCAGTTGCCCGTGTTCGCGCTGCTGCTCTGGCTGCTGGTGTCGCGCTTCGGCATTCTCGGGGCGGGCACGGCGGTGCTGGCACGCGGCACGATCGATTATGCCGCTTCTCTCGTCCTGTCCCGCATGCCGGTGCGTGCCGCGTTGCGGGAAATGCTGCCGCACCTGATGTTCATCATCGTCGCACTGGCGGTTTCCAGCGCGCAGGCGCCGTTGCTGATTGCGTGGACGCTCGGGGCGGGGCTGGTTGCGGCGAACCTGGCCTGGTCGCTGCACAGTTCGGCGAGCTTTCGCGATGCGGCCGCGGTAGTGTGGCAGCGCGTCGGGCTCGGGCGCGGCTAGCGCGGCTACAGATCGACCACAAGAATGGCAAGGAGGAAGCCATGAGAATCCTGCACCTGGCGAATCACGCGCGCGATACCGGCAACGGCATGGTCAATCTCATGGTCGATCTCGCTTGCGCGCAGGCCGCGTCCGGGCACGAGGTGACGATCGCAGCGGAAGCGTGCGGTTTCGAGGCCTTGCTGTGCAAGTACGGCGTGCGCTTCGCGGTGCTGCCGCAGCGGCGCCCCTGGGCGCTGCCGCGCGCGGTACGTGGGCTGCGCGCGCTGGTGCGCGAGTTTGCTCCCGACATCGTGCACACGCATATGGCCGCCGGCACGCTGGTCGCCTGCCTGGCGCGGCTCGGGCGCGCGCGTGCCGCGCGCTACCCGCTGGTGACGACGATGCACGGCGAATTCCAGCGCAGCAACCAACTGATGCGCATGGGCGACCGCGTGGTGGCGGTGAGCGGCGCCGTGGGGGGCAATCTGCGGCGCAGCGGCTTGCCGGCCGAGCGGGTTGCTGTGGTGCGCAACGCCACCCTTGGCTCGCCGCGGCAGGCGCAGCGGCCGCCGGCGCCCGCCATCGAGCTGGCCGCGCCCAGCATCGTCACGGTGTCGGGCATGTATGGGCGCAAGGGCATCTTCGACCTGGTGGTGGCATTTGCCGACGTTCGCCGCGCCGTGCCCGGCGCACACCTCTACTGCGTGGGCGACGGGCCGGACCGGCTCGCATGCGCAGGGCTGGCCGCCACGCTCGGGGTAGCGGATGCGGTGCACTTTCCCGGCTTCGTGGCGGATCCCCGCCCGTATCTGCACGCCGCCGATATGTTTGTGCTGGCCTCGCACAGCGATGCTTTTCCCCTGGCGCTGAGCGAGGCGCGGGAAGCCGGCTGCGCGGTGATCGGTACGGCCGTCGGCGGTATTCCCGAGGTGCTCGAGTTCGGCGCAGCCGGCCAGTTGGTGCCGGTGTGCCAGCCGGAACTGCTGGCACAGGCCATGACAGGCCTGTTGAAGAATCCGGCGGCGCTTGCCGACTGGCGCAGGCGCGCCCGTGCCGGCATCGGCTGGCTTGAAGTGGCACGCATGAACCGGGACTATCTGGAGGTCTATCGCGAGTTGCTGCAGCCGTCGGCTGGCGCCACGCACGATGCCATGGCACGCCGGGCGGAAGCCGGCGCAAAGTAGGAAGCTCACATGAAAGCCCTGCGCGAATCCGGCTTGAGCGGCGAGGCGTCCCTGCCGGACGGTGGCGACCTCGGCCGCGACGCCGCCGGCCTGGGCGCGATGCGCCGCCCCCTGTTATTCGTCGATCAGAGCGGCGAGCTCGGCGGCGCTGAGCTGAGCCTGCTCGATATCGCGCGGCATCGGCGGGGCGACGGCGAAGTGCTGCTGCTGTCGGACGGCCCCTTCCGCCGGCGCCTGGAAGCCGAAGGCGTGAAGGTGGCCGTGGAGGACGGCGGCGCGATCGGCGCCATCCGCACCCGTGGCCTGGGCGCGGGGGTGCTGCGCGCGCTGATGGCATTGCCGGGACTGGTGCGGCGCGTGGCCAGGCGTGCCAGGCAGGCGGACGTGGTCTACGCCAACACCCAGAAAGCGATGGCCGTGGCGGTGCTGGGCCGATGGCTGCACCGGCGTCCGGTGATCTGGCACCTGCGCGATATCGTCGACGCCGGGCATTTCGGCCGCGCCCAGCGCTTCGCCATTCGCTGCCTGTCGCGCGGCCTGGACCAGGTGATCGCCAACTCGCAGGCGAGCGCCGCCGCGTTCGATACGCTGACGGGCGGCCGCATACCCGTCGAGGTGATCCACAACGGCATCGATGCCGCGCCCTTCGAAGCCGCGCGCTCGCTCGACCGGCAGGCGCTGCGCGCGGCTAACGGCCTGCCGGCGGATACGCTGCTGGTTGGCCTCTTCGGCCGGCTGGCCCCGTGGAAGGGGCAGCATGTGCTGCTCGAGGCGGTATCGCGCGTGGCCGGCATGACCGCCGTGCTGGTGGGCGCGGCCCTGTTCGGCGAGGGCGCTTACGAGCAGGCGCTGCGCGAGCGCGCCGCCGAGCCAGACCTGTGCGGCCGCGTGCAGTTCCTTGGCTTCCGCGAGGACGTGGCGGACCTGATGCACTGCGTGGACGTGGTCGTGCATGCCTCGGTCTCGCCCGAGCCGTTCGGGCGTGTGGTGGTGGAAGGCATGCTGGCCCGCAAGCCGGTGGTGGCCACGGCGGCCGGGGGCGTGCCCGAGATCATCGAGCACGGCGTCACCGGCTGGCTGGTGCAGCCGGGAGACGCCGGCGCGCTGGCCGACGCACTGGCCCGCTTGTGCGATGACGAACAGCGCGACCTGCTGTCCGGCAACGCGCTGGACGCGGCGATCCTGCGCTTTGCTCCGCAAGCCATTCTCGCCGCCATCGATCGTGTGATCGCCGGCGTGATCCGGTCGCATCGGTTCGCCCGCGATTCGCCTGCTGCCTGACCGCTCCCCCGTGCCGAGGATAACGGTGACGGCATGCGCCTTACCGTCGGGTGGTTACGCAGAGAGAGGGTTCACGATGAACATCGATATGAAGATGGACCAGATCAACCGGGCGATCTGGTCCGCGCAGAAATGGCTGGGCTGGTTCGGGCAACTGGATGGCTGGACGGACAGGGGAGAAGCCGCGGCGGTCGCCTGGGTAAGCGATCGGGCAAGAGGCGCGCCAATCCTGGACATCGGGGTGGGGGGTGGCCGCACGGTTTCCATCATGCGGGCGATCAGCAGCAACTATATCGGCATCGACTACACGCCGGAGCTGCTGGAGGTCTGCCGTGCCCGCCACCCTGGCGTGTCATTCCGGCAGATGGATGCGCGCGATATGTCAGCCTTCGCGGACGGCAGTTTCGACCTGGTGATGTTCAGCTACAACGGCATCGATGCCGTCGACATGGAAGGGCGCCGGGCCATCCTGCGGGAGAGCGCGCGCATCTTGCGGCCGGGCGGACGCTTGCTCTTTTCCACCCACAACATGCTCGGCCCCGGCTATCGCGAAAGCGTCTGGAAGCATCTGCCCAAATGGAGCTGGAATCCGGCACGCTACGGGTGGCGCATTCTCAAGATGATGTATGCGCTGCCCGGAGCCAGCTGGAACTACCTGCGCAACGCGCGGTTCAACCAGGACTTCGATGGCTACGCGGTGCACGTCTGCGGCGCGCACAACTTTGGCTTGGTGATCCAGTTCACCACGCTGGCGCATCAGCTGGGGGAGCTGGCCAAAGCCGGGCTGGTCACGGAGCGCGTGCTAGGCAACGAGACCGGGCAGGCGGTGCGGCGCGGCGACGATACGCGCGAGATCAAGTGGTTTCACTTTATCGCGCGCAAACCGCTCGAGGCCTGATAGCCGCGGATATAGCCCCAGGCCAGCCGGGTCGTTCGCCAGAACGATCCGGCGCCGCGCAGCCCGTTCGCCCTGAGGTTGTGCAGCAGGTTGTGCGGCACCGCCAGCAGCAGGAACAGGGCTGCCTTGCCGGGGCGGCGCTGGCTCCAGCAATAGCGCTTGAAGGTGGTGTAGATGCGCGAGGCCTCGGTGAACGGCTGGTAGTAGTCGCGGTTGGCCAGCGACGGGAAGTGATGGTTGGCCGCGCTCGGCAGCCACGCGATGCGGCAGCCGCAGGCGAATACCGCGCGGCTGGCGAGATCGATCTCGTCGTAGCCGTAGACAAGCTGTTCGTCGAAGGCGATGCGGCGGAACAACTCACGGGGAAACACCGTGCTGTTGATCACGATCGAATACATGGGCTCGCCGTAGCCGTAGTTGAGTTCCTGATAGCCCAGGAAGGCGCCCTTGTGCGGCCGCACGCGTTCGCCGTGGCACAGTTCGGTGCCGGTCACGATCAGCTCGCCGGGGGTGCCGCCGGCTGCTACGTGGTTGACATAGTCGTCGGCAATCCGTTCGGACATCTGTTGCAGGAAGGTCGGCGCGAGCGCGGCGTCGTCGTCGATGAACAGGATATGCGAGCCGGTGGCGGCGGCCAGTGCGCGGTTGCGATTGGCCGACAGGCCCCTGCGCGGGCCTTCCAGGTAGGTTACCCAGGCGAATTCGGCGCGCATCATCTCCCGCGTGGCGTAGTCGGTGCTGTCGTCGGACACGATCACCTGGTGCAGGGCCAGGGTCGACGCCTGCGCAGAGGCCAGCGCACGGCGCAAATCCGCAGGCCGGTTGCGGGTGCAGATGCACAGGGAGAAGGTCGGGAGGAATGCGGTGGACATGGGGAGCCCCCTCGAGCGGCGCCGGTTAGGTTCGGTACTGGCCACGAAGGCACGATGCCGGGCGGGTCACACCAGCAACTGGCCGGTGGATCGCGCGCCCGGCGCCTGCCACGGGTCAGGCTGCGATGCCGCTGCCGGCGTAGCTGGCTTCGCTGCGCCGCTTCACCACGGAAGCGGCGCGGGTGGCGGGCTCGTCTCCGCTCACCCAGTCCAGTGTGGCGCCGCGCTGGAGCGCGGCATAGACCGCCTCGCCCTTGTTGCGTACCTTGAGCCGTTGGTAGAGCGTGCAGGCATGGCTCTTGACGGTGGCAACCGAGATATTCAGCATGCGGCTGACCGTCTTGATGGGATGTCCGCGCGCCAGCAGCACCAGCACTTCGTACTGGCGCGGCGTGATCTTGAGCATCTCGGCTTCGTCGTAGCTGGGTTCCGCATCGCCGGAGCGGGACCCCTGCGATGGCGTGCTTGCCGCCGTGCTGCGCAACGTGGCGCGCGGCGCGGCGGCGCA
>NZ_JARJLM010000682.1 GCF_029335485.1 Cupriavidus basilensis | reverse complement strand
CCACCATGCGCATTCTGTTTATCACCGACCCGCTGCACACCTTCAAGACCTACAAGGACTCGACCTACGCCATGATGGTCGAGGCGGTCGAGCGCGGGCACGAGCTGTTCCATTGCCTGCAGTCGCAACTGTCGCTGTCGGCGCATCAGGTCGAGGCGGTCGTGCATCCGCTGGAACTGACCGGCGACCCGCACGACTGGTACCGCACCGGCGGACCCAGCCTGCAGCCGCTGAGCGGCTTCGATGCCGTGCTGATGCGCAAGGATCCGCCCTTCGACATGGAATACGTGACCAGTACCTGGCTGCTGGAGCTGGCCGAGTCGCAGGGCGCCAACGTGTTCAACAAGCCGCAGGCGATCCGGGACCACTCCGAGAAGCTGGCGATTGCCCAGTATCCTGAATTCATCACGCCGACCCTGGTCACGCGGGACGCCGAGCGCATCCGCGCTTTCCATGCCGAGCACCGCGACGTCATTCTCAAGCCGCTCGACGGCATGGGCGGGATGGGCATCTTCCGCGTCGGCGCCGATGGCCTGAATCTCGGCGCCATTATCGAGACACTGGGCGAGGACGGCGCGCGCACGCTGATGGTGCAGCGCTATATCCCCGCCATCAAGGACGGCGACAAACGCATCCTGCTGATCGGCGGCGTGCCCGTGCCGTACTCGCTGGCGCGCATCCCCAAGGATGGCGAAGTGCGCGGCAACCTGGCCGCGGGCGGCACCGGGCGGGCCCAGGCGCTGTCGGCGCGCGATCGCGAGATTGCCGAGTCGCTGGCGCCGGGCCTGTGGGAGCGCGGCTTGCTGCTGGTCGGGCTGGATGTGATCGGCGACTACCTGACCGAGGTAAATGTGACGAGTCCGACCTGTTTCCAGGAAATCACGCAGCAGACCGGTTTCCAGGTCGCCGCCATGTTCATCGACGCGCTGGAGCACGCGGTGCAGGCCCGTGCTGCCTGATCCGCTGGCGCCGCGCCAAGCCGGGGCGCGGCACTGAATCACCGGCCGGTGTGCCTGCTACAATCGCGTCAATCCAACGGATTCACCACCATGGCAGGCATTCTGATCATCGCGCACGCCCCGCTGGCTTCGGCATTGCGCGATTGCGCCGCCCACGTCTACTGCGGCCAGCCTCAGCGGCTCGAGGCTATCGACGTCACACCCGACGCCGAACCCGCGGCAGTGCTGGCCGAAGCCCGGCGCCGCGTTGCCGAACTCGGCGAAGACAACGGCGTGCTGGTGTTGACCGATATCTTTGGCGCCACTCCGGCCAATATCGCCGCGCGGCTGGCCGAGCCTGGCCGCGTCAAGGTGCTTGCCGGGGTCAACCTTCCCATGCTGGTGCGTGCCATTTGCTACCGCGCCGAGAAACTCGACCAGCTCGCCCTCAAGGCGCTGGCGGGCGGCTCGCAGGGTGTGCTGCAGGTAGGCTCCACCACCGTCCAGAACCAGATTGCAAATCATCCCGACAAATATGCTGCAGAGGGAAACCAACATAATCAATAAGCTCGGGCTGCATGCCCGGGCTTCCGCCAAGCTGACGCAACTGGCGGGCAACTTCGTCAGTCAGGTCAAGATGTCGCGCAATGGTCGGCAGGTCGACGCCAAGAGCATCATGGGCGTGATGATGCTGGCCGCCGGCATCGGCTCCACCGTGACCATCGAGACCGATGGGCCCGATGAGCAGGAGGCGATGGATGCCTTGCTGGCGCTGATCGCCAATCGCTTCGGCGAAGGAGAATAGGACGGCGGTTCGGGATGGCGACGGCGGCACCGGGTGCCGCAGGGCGCCTGGCCGGGGCTGTACGCTTTATCCTGAATCGACCGCCAAGGTTGCTGGCCCAGGCCAGACTTTTTAAACGTTCCTGACGGAGCGGCACATGCCATTTGCCCTGCACGGCATCCCGGTCTCGCGCGGCGTCGCCATCGGGCGCGCGCATCTGCTGGCGCCTGCCGCGCTCGATGTCTCCCATTATCTGGTCGACGAAGATCGGCTCGATGCCGAGGTGGAGCGCCTGCGCTCGGCACGCTCGGCGGTCAAGGCCGAACTGGTCGCGCTCAAGCGGGACCTGCCGCGCGAGGCGCCGGAAGAGATGGGTGCCTTCCTCGACGTGCATGCCATGATCCTCGACGACGAGGCGCTGGCGCGCGAGCCCGAGGCGCTGATCCGCACCCGGCGCTACAACGCCGAATGGGCGCTGACCACACGGCTCGAAGAGCTGATGCGGCAGTTCGACGAAATCGAAGACGAATACCTGCGCGAGCGCAAGGCGGATATCCGCCAGGTGGTCGAGCGCATTCTCAAGGTGCTGGCCGGCGCGGCCATGCTGGCCCCGGCGCCGGCGCCCCCTTCGGTGCTGGCCCCGGACGGCGAGCCGGCGCCAGGCGTGATCGTGGTCGCCCACGATATCTCGCCTGCCGACATGCTGCAGTTCCGCCATACCGTGTTCCACGGCTTTGTCACCGACCTGGGCGGGCGCACCTCCCATACCGCCATCGTGGCCCGCAGTCTCGACATCCCCGCAGCGGTGGGCGTGCAGAGCGCCAGCGAATTGATCCGCCAGGACGACTGGGTCATCATCGATGGCGACGCCGGCCTGGTGATCGTCGATCCGTCCGCCATCATCCTCGAGGAATACCGCCACCGGCAGAGCGAGCGCGCCCTCGAGAAGAAGCGCCTGCAGCGGCTGCGCCATACGCCGGCGGTCACGCTGGACGGGCTGGAGATCGACCTGCTGGCCAATATCGAGATGGCCGAGGACGCCACCGCGGCGCTGTCAGCCGGTGCCGTGGGCGTGGGGCTGTTCCGTTCGGAATTCCTGTTCATGAACCGGCGCGGCGAGCTGCCCGACGAAGAAGAGCAGTTCGAGGCCTATCGTGGCGCGGTGGATGCCATGCACGGGCTGCCCGTTACCATCCGCACCATCGATATCGGCGCCGACAAGCCGCTCGATGGCCGCGACGGGCGCGATGGCCGTGGCGACGACTTCGAGACTGCGCTCAACCCGGCCCTGGGCCTGCGTGCGATCCGCTGGTCCCTGTCCGAGCCGGCCATGTTCCTGACGCAGTTGCGGGCGCTGCTGCGGGCCTCCGCCTTCGGCCCGGTGCGGCTGCTGATTCCGATGCTGGCCCATGCCCGCGAGATCGACCAGACCCTGGACCTGATCGCGCAGGCCAAGCACCAGCTCGACGCGCGTGGCCAGGCCTTCGACCCGAATATCAAGGTCGGCGCCATGATCGAGATCCCGGCCGCCGTGCTGATGCTGCCGCTGTTCCTGCGGCGCATGGATTTCCTCTCGATCGGCACCAACGACCTGATCCAGTACACGCTGGCGATCGATCGCGCCGACAATGCCGTGGCGCACCTCTACGACCCCCTGCATCCGGCGGTGCTGCAGCTGATCGCACGCACCATCCGCGAGGCCAATCGCGCCAGCGTGCCGGTGGCGGTGTGCGGCGAAATGGCCGGAGACCCCGCCATGACCCGGCTGCTGCTCGGCATGGGGCTGCGCGAGTTCTCGATGCATCCGTCGCAGCTGCTGCGGGTCAAGCAGGAGATCCTGCATGCCGATTGCGAACGGCTGGAGCGCCTGGTGGACCAGGTCCTGAGCGCCTATGAGCCCGAGGAACTGGCCAGCGCGCTCAAGCAGCTCTGACAACCCTGATCGCTGCAAGGTTTTTCGAAAATCCAACACTGCGAGGGCGCGTTTTCCATCACTTTCCTTGCCGGGTGTGACGTAGTCTTTATGCGTTTCGCCGGGCATAAGTGCTGCATCCTTGATATGTTCCCTTTGTGGCTTAATGGGAATTGTTATCATTTTCGATCTCTGATATTCTGACGTACATCGCGGGTGACATGCTGGTGTCACCCCTCTCCCAAGGAGGGATTTGTGTACGTTTGCATCTGCAATCAGGTAACCGACCGAGAAATCCATGGCGCTGCGCATCTTGGCGTGGCCACGCTCGACGAGCTGGCTGAAACGCTGGGCGTGGGCACCTGCTGTGGCCGCTGCCGCGAATGCGCCCAGCAGGTGCTTTGCGAAGGCGTGGCGGCGGTGCGCAACGTAAAAGTCGCCACCATCCAGGTCGTGGACATTTCCTCCTGTTCCTCGTCCGGGCCACGTGCCATAATGGACACTCGGGACCCGGCAGTCGCGAACGACCAGCGCACCGAGCTGGTTGCTTGAACTCGCCCGCAACTATCAGGTTGCGGCGCGTATTCGCATTTTCCGACTGCATGCGGCGTGTCTTGCGCCGCTTCGCGTTTTTGCGGGGGCCCGATGCAACAGGAGCCTCCAATGAAAGGTGACAAGAAGGTCATCCAGCATCTGAACGCACAGCTGAAGAACGAGCTGACCGCGATCAACCAGTATTTCCTGCACGCTCGCATGTATCGCCACTGGGGCCTGAAAAAGCTCGGCGACGTGGAGTACAAGGAGTCCATCGGCGAGATGAAGCACGCCGATCGCCTGATCGAGCGTATCCTGATGCTTGACGGACTGCCGAACCTGCAGGACCTCAACAAGCTGCTGCTGGGCGAAGACACCCCGGAAATGCTCAAGTGCGATCTCAAGCTCGAGCAGGGCGCGCATGCCACCGTCAAGGAAGGCATTGCCTACTGCGAATCGGTCGGCGACTACGTCAGCCGCGAGATCCTGGTCGATATCCTGACCGACACCGAAGAACATATCGAATACCTGGAAACGCAGCTCGACCTGATCGACAAGGTTGGCCTGCCGAACTATCTGCAATCGCAGATGGAGCCGGGCGAGCAATAAGCCGCCCCGCGTTTCATCCCGTCGGCCGCCAGCTCGCACGAGCGCAGTGGCCGCGCCCGCGCGGCGCCTCCCGGTGCTGCCGCCGCCCGCGTTCAGGCAGTAACCCTTATCATTCAGATTCCCATTCGAGCGTTGTTCCGGCATGGATGCAGCCGGCCCGCCCGCCCGCGCGTTGCCAGGGTGCGTGCGCAGCGGCAGATTCCGCAGCCGCATTCCACACAGAGAAGGAGACATCTTCATGGGACCGTCCGTTCGCCTGACGCAGTACAGCCACGGTGCCGGCTGCGGGTGCAAGATATCCCCGCAGGTACTCGATGTGATCCTCGCCGGCAGCGGCGACCAGCACCTGGATCCGCGCCTGTGGGTCGGCAACGCCTCGCGCGACGACGCGGCGGTGTATGCGCTGGACGGGCTGAAGAGCGGCCGCGGCGTGGTTTCCACCACCGACTTCTTCATGCCCATCGTCGACGACCCCTTCGACTTCGGGCGCATCGCCGCCACCAATGCCATCAGCGACATCTACGCAATGGGTGGCGACCCGCTGCTGGCCATCGCCATCCTCGGCTGGCCGGTCAAGCTGTTGCCGCCCGAAGTGGCGCGCGAGGTCGTGGCCGGCGGACGGCGCGCTTGCGAGGATGCCGGCATCCCGCTCGCCGGCGGCCACTCCATCGATGCGCCTGAGCCCATCTTCGGGCTCGCGGTGACGGGCGTGGTCGAACGAGCCCACCTGAAGCGCAACGACACCGCTACCGCCGGCTGCCGTCTCTACCTGACCAAGCCGCTGGGCATCGGCATACTGACCACGGCCGAGAAGCAGGGCCGGCTGCGCCCCGAGGACATCAACCTGGCACGCGACTGGATGTGCGTGCTCAACCGGCCCGGCAGCCGCTTCGGCAAACTGCCGGGCGTGCGCGCCATGACGGATGTGACCGGTTTCGGGCTGCTCGGGCACCTGGTCGAGATGGCCGATGGCAGCCGCCTGACCGCTTGCCTCGATCACGCCGCGGTACCGCTGTTGCCGGAAGTGCTGCGCTATGTCGAAGCCGGCTGCGTGCCGGGCGGTACCCAGCGCAACTTCGATAGCTACGGTGCCCGGATCGGTTCGCAGGGCGGCCCGCTGAGCGAGGTGCAGCGCGCCGTGCTGTGCGATCCGCAGACCAGCGGCGGCCTGCTGGTGGCGGTCGAGCCCGCCGGCGAGGCCGAATTCCATTCCGCTTGCGCCGAATTCGGCCTGGCGCTGGCACCCATTGGCCAACTCGTGCCGCAGGGCAGCCATGCGGTCGAACTGACCTGATGCCAATGCGCGAGGATACGGCGGACTTCCGCCAGCTCTTTCTCTCCGGCGCGCCGTTGCTGGACGCGCGCGCGCCGGCGGAATTCGCGCGTGGGGCCTTTCCGGGTGCGGTCAACCTGCCGCTGATGGACGATGACGAGCGGCATCAGGTGGGGTTGTGCTACCAGGAGCAGGGGCAGCCCGCCGCAATCGCGCTGGGGCACCGCCTGGTGTCGGGCGAGCTGCGCGCCGCACGGGTGGCTGCCTGGGCCAGCTTCGCGCGGGCCCATCCCGATGGCTACCTGTACTGCTTTCGCGGCGGATTGCGCTCGCAGATCGTGCAGCAGTGGCTGCGTGACGATGCCGGCGTCGCCTACCCGCGTGTGACGGGCGGCTACAAGGCAATGCGCAGTTTCCTGATCGAGACCCTCGATGCAGCCGCGGCGGAGTGCAATCTGCTGGTGCTCGGGGGGCTCACGGGAAGCGGCAAGACCGAACTCATCACCGAACTGATCGCCGGGCCGGGCGCTGCCGTCGACCTGGAAGGCCACGCGCGCCATCGTGGTTCGAGCTTTGGCAAGCGGGCGGTGGCGCAGCCTGCGCAGATCGACTTCGAGAACGGCATGGCGATCGACCTGCTGCGCCGCCGCGCGGCGGGCCATCCGGCCCTGGCGGTGGAGGACGAGGGCCGCTACATTGGCGGGCGCAACCTGCCGCGCCCCTTCTATCTCGCCATGCAGGCAGCGCCGCTGGTCTGGCTGGAGGAGCCCTTCGAGGCGCGCGTGAACCGCGTGCTGGAAGACTATGTGCTTGGCCTGTCGGGCGAGTTCATGGCGGCGCTCGGCGAGCAGGCGGGATTCGCCGCTTACGCGGGGCGCCTGCGCGAGGCCATGGCGGCGATTGCCGCGCGTCTCGGCGGCGAGCGCTACGCGCGCCTCGCGGATCTGCTGGAACAGGCGCTGGCGCGCCAGGCGGAGAGCGGCGATACCGGCCTGCACCAGGGATGGATCGCCGTGCTGCTGAGCCAGTACTACGATCCGATGTATGCCTACCAGCGTGAACAGCGCGAGGCCAGGATCGTGTTCCGCGGCGGGCGTGCCGCCGTGCTGGACTACCTGCGCGAGCGCACGCGCGCCTGAACAGGGCGGCACGCATGCGGCGGGCCGGCGGCCGCTGCCGTCGTGGCCCGATGACGCTCAGCGAGCCGGCCGGCCGTCATTGACGTCATGGCCGCCACCGCACACCTCGCAATCCGGCACGCGGCCCAGGCGCATGGTGGTCCATTCCATGCCGAGCGCGTCGACCATCAGCAGGCGGCCGGCCAGGCTGTTGCCGACGCCCATCAGCAGCTTGAGGGCCTCCGCCGCCTGCACCGTGCCGACCATCCCCACCAGTGGCGCGAACACGCCCATGGTGGCGCAGGCGACTTCCTGCGCCGGCTGGGAGGGCGGGAACAGGCAGGCATAGCAGGGCGCGCCCGGCTGGCGGCGGTCGAATACGCTGATCTGCCCGTCGAAACGCAGTGCCGCGCCGGACACCAGCGGCACACTGTGCGCCACGCAGGCCCGATTGACGGCCTGGCGCGTATCGAAGTTGTCGCAGCAATCGAGCACCACATCGGCATCGGCCACCAGTCGAGCAAGCTCGCTGGCGCCGACGCGCGCCTGCACCAGGCGCACTTCGATGCCCGGGTTGATGCGCAGCATGCCTTCGCGCGCCGACTCCACCTTGGGCCGTCCGATATTCGCGGTGGTGTGGATTACCTGCCGCTGCAGGTTGGTCAGGTCGACGACATCGTCGTCGACCACGGTGACGGTGCCGACGCCGGCGGAGGCCAGATAGGGCAGGGCGGCAGCGCCCAGCCCGCCCGCGCCGATCACCAGCGCATGGCTGGCGAGCAGCCGGCTCTGTCCCTCGATGCCGAGTTCGTCGAGCAGGATGTGCCGCGAGTAGCGCAGCAGTTGATCGTCGTTCATGGCGTGCAATGCAAGAGCGGCCCCGCAGGGCCGCTCTTGTCCGTCAGGTCTTCAGGGAGCCTTGCCGGTCGGCGTGCCCAGCGGCGTCCCCAGCGGGGCGCTCGCCGGCACGGCGCCTGCCGGCGGCTTGCCGGGTGCGGCGGCGGGCTTGGCCGGGCTGGTGCTCTTGACAGCCTTGGCGGGCTTGTCGGACGACGCCAGTGCCTCGAGCTTCGACTTGGAGCGCTTGACCGGCTGGCCTTCGAGCTGCGCGACAGCCTGCTGCAGCATGAAGTCCTCGGCCGAGCCGAATTCGATCGGCTTCTTCTTGCGCTCCTTTTCGCGTTCTTCCGGCGTCTTTTTGGCGTTTTCCTCTTCGAGCCGGCGCAGCTCCTCGACGCGGCGCTGCTCGCGCTCGTTCATCTCAGGCTCTTCCGATTCCTGCTTGTTGTGCAGGTGGCGCTCGGTATCGATCTCGCGGGTGATCAGCGCATCGTCAGGATCGCCTTCCGGGTTCTGGTCGACCGGGATGTCCGGGCGGATGCCCTTGGCCTGGATCGACTTGCCCGTCGGCGTGTAGTAGTACGCGATGGTCAGCTTGATGCCGGTGTCGTTGGTGAGCGGGCGCACGGTCTGCACCGAGCCCTTGCCGAAGGTGGTCTTGCCCATGATCAGCGCGCGCTTGTGGTCCTGCAGCGCGCCGGCCACGATTTCGGAGGCCGACGCCGAGTACGCGTTGGTCAGCACCACCATCGGGATCTTCTTGTACAGTGCCGGCAGGCCCTTGAGCGGATCATCCTCGAGCGAGGACAGCCGATAGTTGTTGAACGTGGTCTTGTAGACGCGCTTGGCATCCGGCACCTGGCCGTTGGTCGAGACCACGGTCACGTCGTCGGGCAGGAAGGCCGCCGCCACGCCGACCGCGCCTTGCAGCACGCCGCCGCCGTTGTTGCGCAGGTCCAGGATCACGCCCTTCAGGTTCGGGTTCTTCTGCGCCAGTTCGTCAAGCTTCTTGCCGAGGTCGGCGACCGTGCGTTCCTGGAAGCTGGTCAGGCGCACCCAGGCGAGCTTGTCGTTGTCGATCAGCTTGGCCTTGACCGACTGCACGCGGATCTCGGCGCGGGTGATGGACACCGGGAAGGTGCGCTCATCGCTCTTGCGGTAGATGGTCAGCGTGACCTTGGTGCCGGGTTCGCCGCGCATGCGCTTGACCGCCTGTTCCAGCGGCAGGCCGCGCACGGGCTTGTCGTCGATCCGGGTAATCAGGTCGCCGGGCTGGATGCCGGCGCGGAAGGCGGGGGTGTCTTCGATCGGGTTGATGACCTTGACCAGCCCTTCTTCCTGGGAGATCTCGATCCCCAGGCCGGCGAAGCGGCCGCGCGTGCCTTCCTGCAGTTCCTTGAAATCCTTCTCGTCCAGGTAGGCCGAGTGCGGATCGAGGCTGGCGACCATGCCCTTGATGGCTTCGGTCAGCAGCTTCTTGTCGTCCACCGGCTCGACATATTCGCGCTTGATCTGGCCGAAGATGTCGGCCATCAAGCGCAACTGCTCCAATGGCAGGGGCCCCGATGAATTCTGCGCGGTGGCCGAGATCTGCAGCGTGGCCAGCACGCCGGCAACGAGTCCGGCAGAAACAAGACTGATGTTCTTGAGCGTCTTACGCATGAGGGCTGCCTGAACGTGTGAGGATTATGCAGTGTCGGAACCGGCCTGGCGCATCACGCCAGCCGGCTTTGTCCGACAGTATAAGAGGGAGTGGCAAAAAAGGCCTGGGCCACAGCATGAGGTAGCCGGAGCGGCGCCAGGGGAGGCGCCCGCCCGGCCTTGGCCTCAGCGTGCCTTGCCCTGGTTCGCCACGGCGGCCAGGGAGGCGGCGATCGCTTCCTGGTCGCCCAGGTAGTAATGACGCAGCGGGCGCAGGTCGGCGTCCAGCTCGTACACGAGCGGGGTGCCATTGGGGATATTGATGCCAACGATATCGTCATCCGAGACCTGATCCAGGTATTTCACCAGCGCGCGAATGCTGTTGCCATGGGCTGCGATCACCACGCGCTTCCCCGATTTGATGTCGGGCGCAATGGATTCGTTCCATAGCGGCAATACGCGGGCGACCGTGTCCTTCAGGCATTCGGTCAGCGGAATCTGCTCGCGCGGCACTTGGGCGTAGCGCGGATCCTCGTAAGCGGCGCGCGGATCGTCCACTTCCAGCGCCGGCGGCGGGGTGTCGTAGCTGCGGCGCCATACCAGCACCTGCTCGTCGCCGAACTTGGCGGCGGTCTCGGCCTTGTTCAGGCCGGACAGCGCACCGTAGTGGCGTTCGTTCAGGCGCCATTCGTTGCGCACCGGAATCCACATCAGGTCCATTTCGTCCTGCACGTGCCACAGCGTGCGGATAGCACGCTTGAGCACCGAGGTATAGGCTACGTCGAAGCCCATTCCGGCTTCGCGCAGCAGCTTGCCGCCCAGCTTGGCCTGGGCTACACCGGTATCGGTGAGGTCGACGTCGACCCAGCCGGTGAAGCGGTTTTCGAGATTCCACGTGGATTCGCCGTGGCGGATGAGAACGAGTTTGTACATGCTGCTTCCAAAGCGTGAGAAACCTGTGTGCGCCCTGCCACATACCGCCACTCGTGTGTCAACTAGGAGACAATGGCGGGTCGCAGGCGCGAAACCGTCTATTTTATAATGCCGCCGACTCAACCCACCGGAATGCCAACGTGAATTTCTTCGCCGACTACAACAACCTTGCCTTGATCGCCCTCGCCATCGTGTCGGGCGGCCTGCTGGCCTGGCCCGCCATCTCGCGCGGAACCTCCGGCAAGACCGTCAACCCGGCCGCCGCGACCCAGCTGATCAACAAGCGCAATGCGGTGGTCGTGGATATCCGGGACGCCACCGAGTTTGCCAAGGGCCACCTGCCGCAAGCCAAGAGTGCGCCGCTTTCCGATCTGGCCGCGCGTGCCTCCGGCCTTGCAAAGGACAAGTCCGTCCCCATCATCGTCGTGTGCCAGACCGGCCAGCGTTCGGGCAAGGGCCAAGCGGCCCTGAAAGAAGCCGGTTACAGTGAGATCTATTCGCTCGAAGGCGGCCTGGCCGCCTGGCAGCAGGCAGGTCTGCCCGTAGTCAAGTAAGCAGGCGGGCGGCGCCCGTCCGGGGTGCCGGGGGCAGGTCCCCCGCAGCCTTGCCCTGCCGGTGCCCGAGCTACGTCCAGAGTCCCGTTTTCAAGGAGAACCGCATGGCCCGCGTTGTGATGTACAGCACGGTAGTTTGCCCGTATTGCCAGATGGCCGAGCGCCTGCTGAAGGCCAAGGGCGTCGCGACGATCGAAAAGATCCTGATCGACCGCGAGCCTGGCAAGCGCGAGGAAATGATGACCCGCACCGGGCGCCGCACCGTGCCGCAGATCTACATCGACGAGACCCATGTGGGTGGTTTCGACGACCTCTCGGCGCTCGATCGCCAGGGTGGCCTGGTGCCGCTGCTGGCAGCCTGATACGTCGCCAGTCCGGCCGCGGGTGAATTCGCCACCCGCGTCATGTACCATATGCGTTTTCGTGCGACACGCACTCTCGTGTCCGGGTAGCCCCAACGTAAGGGGCATCGACCTTGTTGGGACAAGGTGAGGGTCTCGACCTAAGCCGTCCAATCCCAACCATTACTTGCTTAGACGAACCTGGCCGAACAGCTAAGGGGAGTCCATTGGCCTAATGTCGAATTGGCGAAAGCTGATTTAACAAGCGGCACTTGCTTTGCTGGATTACCTCCAGCCATCGCCCAAAGGCGGGGACGCTCGCCTTTGGGCGAGTTCTCTGTAAACAGCCTTTCGTAAGGAAGGCTGTGTGGTTTCGAGCGATTGTTGCGAGACCACAACATGGCATTAAAACCGGCCCGGATGGGTTGGCGCTACGTCCTTTGGGGCAGGGTACGTTGACTCTTTGGAGTCTGCGCCTGTCGAGTTGACTCCGCAGTATGGGGTCACGATGTCGCAAAGACTGTGAGAGGTCCCGGAGCGAAAGCTCTACACGTTATGGTTCGGTCGTGCACGGTCGTGAGACTGCCGCGATAGAGAACCTGCTATACGACTAGCAGTAGCCTAGGGAGACATGCGTCACTGGTAACGGTGGGGTGTGAAGCTTTCCTGACAATGTAGCCCCCGCAAGGGTACGAATCTGCCGTGAGGTGGGTTGGTAGAGGCTCCAAGCAGCAAAGGGGTCGAGGAGCTAGGCTGGCTGGTATGGGCAACACGAAGTGAACTGCTGATAAACGCCGTGAATATGACGGTGCCAAAGCTGCTGACAGGCACTAACCAAAAGGTATGTGGTCGGATATTCCGCTGGAAACTCGGAGTACGTCGTCATCGGACCACCGGCGGAGAGGCGGGTCCTAACCCAGTCTTGTAACGTGTAGGGAACGTGGTAAGCCCGTATGGCTGCCGGGGCGCAGTATGGCTCGGGCAGGCGAACCGTAAGGAACGCTGTTGGCCGTGCGGGTATGGGAGGTTGGAGAAAGCGAATGCCGGGCGGTAATGGCCCGGATAGGGGTTGAAACATCATCCCACGCGAAAGCGGGCAGACTTCCAACTGGTCAATCGTCGCAGGACGGCTGGCTAATCTCGCTTGTTTAATTTTTCTTCCCTTGAGGGACAACTGTCCCTCAAGGGGCATGTTGTCTCTCGATGTTGGGGAAGATCCTCAAGATAGGAGAGCAGCATGGAAGCATTTATCCGTAAGGATAAATCTGCGCCCTCCGGCGTACCGCAAAGCTGGGGTGCCATTAATTGGCGCCGCGTGGAGCGGAACGTTCGAGAGATGCAGATTCGAATTGCGAAGGCGACACAGGAAGGGGATTGGCGTAGGGTGAAAGCTCTACAGAGGTCCCTGACCCGCTCGTTCTCCGCCAAGGCATCGGCGGTCAGGCGAGTGACGGAGAACCGTGGCAGAAAGACAGCAGGTGTTGATCGCGTGCTGTGGGATGAGCCTGAAACCCGGTGGGAAGCTATCGGGCAGTTGAAGCGTAGGGGATATCGACCGCTGCCATTAAGGCGGGTGTACATCCCCAAAGCCAATGGGAAGGAACGCCCTCTGGGTATCCCGACCATGTTGGACCGAGCCATGCAGGCCCTATACCTGCTGGCATTGGAGCCGGTGTCGGAAGGTATGAGCGATCCGAACTCTTATGGGTTCCGGATCAACCGCTCGACCCACGATGCTATGGCCCAGTTGTTCGTCAACCTGTCCAGGAAGGTTTCGGCCTCTTGGATACTGGAGGCGGATATCAAAGGCTGCTTTGACAACATCGATCACGAATGGCTGGAGCGTAACGTCCCGATGGACAAAGCGATCCTGCGTAAGTGGTTGAAAGCTGGCGTGGTATTTCAAGGCCAGTTTCAGGCGACCGATGCTGGAACGCCGCAGGGAGGCATCATTTCCCCGACGCTGGCGAATGTGGCGCTAAACGGCTTGGAGCGCGACCTGACGGAGTCCTTAAGGGCAAAGTTGGGGGTTAACCAAGTTCGAAAGCTGAAGGTGAATGTCGTGCGGTATGCGGACGACTTCGTGATCACCGGCAGTACGCCGGAGGTTTTGGAGCACGAAGTGAAGCCGTGGGTGGAACAGTTCCTTGCAGTACGGGGGCTGACACTATCTACGGAGAAGACGCGGATCGTCAACATCGCAACAGGCTTCGACTTTCTCGGGTGGAATTTCCGGAAGTACTCGGGAACGCTGCTCATCAAGCCGAGCAGGAAGAACGTCAACGCGTTCTACGGCAAGGTGAAAGAGATCGTCAGTCGACACAAGACGGCTAAGCAAGAGAAGTTGATTGACTTGCTTAACCCAGTGCTACGAGGTTGGGCGCTGTACCACCAGCCGGTAGCCGCCAAGTTGACGTTCACAAGAGTGGAGCACGATGTATTTGGGGCTCTATGGAAGTGGGCAAAACGGCGTCACTCGAAGAAGAGTGCTGAGTGGGTGCGAAAGAAGTACTTTGCATCCGTCGGTACACGGAACTGGGTGTTCGGAACCGCAGTGCGTCAGAAAGACGGTAGTAAGGGCTGGAAGGACTTGTACTCGCTCTCGAGTACGCCGATCCAGCGGCACAAGAAGGTTCGAGGGGACTACCATCCCTTTGATCCCGAGCAGGAGTTGTATGGCGAGACCTTGCGTCAGGAGCGATTGCTGAATAGTATGTCGCACCGAAAGCAATGGATTAAGTTGTACATGTCCCAGCGGGGCTTGTGCGCGGTGTGCCAGTGCAAGATGACCAAGGAGACGGGATGGCATGACCATCACATCGAGCAGCGCGTTCACGGCGGCTCGGATGCTCTAGGAAATCGCGTGCTGCTGCATCCAATCTGTCATGTTCAAGTGCATCACCATGGTGTAACCGTTGTGAAACCGGCCCCCTCGATTTGAGGTGAGGCTTTGAGAAGCTTGAGCCGTATGCGGGGAAACTCGCACGTACGGTTCTTAGGGGGGGACAGATCAGAAATGATCTCGTCCCTACCCTCCCAACCGGGTGCCGACCCGGCCCGTCAGCCGGGGCTTGCCCGCGCAGACCGGTCCGTATGCCCGGCGTCCAATGCCCTTTTTCCGGAAGCCTTTCATGAGCGACCAGCAGAACAATCAACAGGAAGACCAGCCGTTCTTCAATATCCAGCGCGTGTACCTGAAGGACATGTCGCTCGAACAGCCGAATTCGCCCGGCATCTTCCTTGAGAGCGAAGCGCCGGCTGTCGAAGTGCAGGTGAACGTGGGTGCCTCGCAGTTGCAGGAAGGCATCTTCGAGGTGGTGGTGACCGGTACCGTGACCACCAAGGTGCAGGACAAGGTGGCTTTCCTGGTAGAAGCCCACCAGGCTGGCATCTTCGATATCCGCAACGTGCCGGTGGAGCAGCTCGATCCGCTGCTGGGCATCGCCTGCCCGACCATCCTGTATCCGTACCTGCGCGGCAATATCGCCGACGTGATCACGCGTGCAGGCTTCCAGGCCATCCACCTGTCGGAAATCAACTTCCAGGCGCTGTACGAGCAACGCCTGCAGGCTGCGATGGAAGAAGCCGAGGCGGCACAGGGCGGCAGCAGCGGCATCGTGATGCCCGACGGCAGCCAGGCCCGCCACTGATCCTGGCGCGGCATGTCGCAAAGACGGGGCCTCGGCCCCGTTTTGTGTTTCCGGCCAGCGTAGTCTTGCCGTATGTGGCCTGCGGGCTTAACCAGCGAGGCAAACCGCCATGAAGATCACTTTTTTCGGTGCAGGTGCCTGGGGCACCGCGCTTGCCAGCCATGCCGCAGCGGCCCACGATGTGGTGCTGTGGGGGCGTGACGCCGCCCAGCTGGCAGGTATTGGCGCCGA
Organism: Cupriavidus basilensis; assembly: GCF_029335485.1. Taxonomy (GTDB): domain Bacteria; phylum Pseudomonadota; class Gammaproteobacteria; order Burkholderiales; family Burkholderiaceae; genus Cupriavidus; species Cupriavidus basilensis_E. The sequence continues at coordinate 2,717 of NZ_JARJLM010000682.1, read as the reverse complement.
TCGCGTCAACGCAGCCTACCTGCCCGGCGTCACATTGTCGGGACGGCTCGCGGTCGAGCCCGGCTTCGAGCGTGCCGCGGCGCATGCGGACGTCGAAGGCGGCCTTGTGATCATCGCCACGCCAGTCTCGGGCCTGCGCGAAATGACCCGCAGGCTGGCGGCAAGCCAGACTGCCGGATTGCGCATGCTCTGGCTGTGCAAGGGCTTCGAGGCTGGCACCAATGCCTTGCCGCACCAGATGGTCAGGGACGAGCTGGATGCCGCCGGCCGTCTCGCCGACACCAGCTATGGCGTGCTGACCGGCCCCAGCTTCGCCCGCGAGGTGGCGCTCGGGCTGCCGTGCGCGCTGACCGTGGCGGGCACTTCGCCCGCGCTTTCCGAGCTGGCGCAACATGCTTTCCACCACCACGCCATGCGCATCTACGGCAGCGACGACCTGGTCGGTGCCGAAGTGGGCGGCGCGGTCAAGAACGTGCTGGCGATCGCCACCGGCGCCAGCGATGGCCTGGGCCTCGGCCTGAATGCGCGCGCCGCGCTGGTGACGCGCGGCCTGGCCGAGATGACCCGGCTCGGGCTGGCGCTGGGCGGGCGGGTCGAGACCTTCATGGGCCTGGCGGGCATGGGCGACCTGATCCTGACCGCCACCGGCGATCTTTCGCGCAATCGCAAGGTGGGTCAGCAACTGGCCGGCGGCATGACGCTGGCGCAGATCCTGGCGGAGCTGGGCCATGTTGCCGAAGGCGTGCGCTGCGCGCAGGCGGTGGCGGCACTGGCCGCGGCCAAGGGCGTCGACATGCCGATCACGCGTGCGGTCTGCGCGGTGCTGTTCGAGGGGCTGCCCGCCGCCGACGCGGTAGCGCAATTGCTGCAGCGTGACGCACGCGATGAGTGAGTACGTGCCGATGCGGCTGGCTTTGCGCCGCCTCCATGCGTATTCGTTCCGTAGCGGCCTGTGGCAATTTGCCGCAGGCCGCATGTTCTCCGATACGCGCGATCTCTCCTGATCCCATCTTGATGATTCCGAAGGCGAGGCGCTTGCGCGCCAGCCTTCGTCCCCCACCATGTCCCAAGACTCACTGGCGGCCCGCCGCCGCGCCCTGATCACTCTTGCCGCCTGCGTTCTGCCCGATACGGCGCTGGCAGGCCCCGCATCGGACCGGTCCTGGCCCACGCGGCCGATCCGCTTGGTGGTGCCGTTCCCGGCAGGATCTTCGCCCGACCTGATCGCACGCCTGCTGACGGAAAAGCTGGCCGTGGCCCTGGGGCAGCCGGTGGTGGTGGAAAACCGCCCGGGCGCGGGCGGCAACATCGGCACCGGCGTGGTGGCAAGGGCGGCCCCCGACGGCTATACCCTTGTGCTCACCATCAACGGTCCGCTGGTGACCGCGCCGACGCTGTCGCGCCATCTCGGCTACGATCCCGTGCGCCAGCTCGCGCCCGTGTCGCTGGTGGCGACCTCGCCCAATGTGCTGGTGGTGGATGCCCGCCTGCCGGTGCACAACGTGCGCGAGTTTGTGGCGCTGGCCAAGTCCCGCCCGGGCGAGCTGAACTACGGCTCGGTCGGCAACGGCAGCGCTGCCCACCTCGCCATGGAGCAGCTCAAGGCAGCCGCCGGGATCGACCTGCAGCACGTTCCCTACCCGGGCTTCGCGCAGATCACCACCGCCATGGTCGGCGGCCAGGTACAGGCCGGTTTCATGGTGCCGGCGATCGCCATGCCGCTGGTGACCGCCGGCAAGCTGCGCATCATTGCCGTCACCACCAGCGGGCGCACCAGCCTGCTGCCCGCCGTCCCGACCGTGGCCGAGTCCGGCTATCCCGGTTTCGAGGCGATCTCCTGGCAGGCCCTGCTGGCGCCGGCGGGCACGCCCGCGCCGGTGATCGACAGGCTCTATCGCGAATTGGTGGCCATCATCGGCAGCGAGGACGTGCGGGCCAGGATGCGGGCGCAGTATTTCGTGCCGGCGGGTACGGCGCCGGCGTCGTTGCGGCAGACCATGGCCAGTGAGAAGGTACGGTGGGATAAGGTGATCCGGGTGGCGGGGGTGCAGGCGGAGTAGGTTGGGTTTGGCGTGGGGCTTGACTGCTTGAAGTCAAAGGCAGTTTCACCTTCCCTGCGGGGAGCCGAACCTTCACGGCTCGCTTCGCATCGCGTGACCGGTGGTCCGCTTCGCGGGCCACGGATTTGCTTCAGGCTATTTCAGGCGCCGCCGGCGAAGCCGTTCTGGCGCCAGGCTTCGAATACCACCACGGCCACCGTATTGGAGAGGTTCAGGCTGCGGTTGTCCGGCCGCATCGGCAGCCGGATGCGTTGCGCGGCGGGAAACCATTCGCGCCGTTCCGGCGCCAGTCCGCGTGTTTCCGATCCGAACACGAACCAGTCTCCGGGCTGGAAGGCGACCTGGCCGAAGGGCGTCGAGCCGTGTGTGGTCAGGGCGAACATGCGCGTGGGGTCCGGTTGTTCGCTTGCCATCAGCGCGTCCCAGTTCTCGTGCACGCGCATGCTCGCGTATTCGTGATAGTCCAGGCCGGCACGGCGCATGCGCGCATCCTCGAGCGGGAAGCCGAGGGGCTTGACCAGGTGCAGGCGTGCCCCGGTGTTGGCGCAGAGACGGATCACATTGCCCGTGTTGGGAGGGATCTCGGGTTCGACAAGGACGACATTGAACATGGGGGATGGGCGGGCCGGAGGCGCCGCAGCCGTGAAACGCTGCGCA